>LCLB01000051.1:2680-5194 GCA_001001795.1 Parcubacteria group bacterium GW2011_GWF1_45_5 | reverse complement strand
ATAAATAATCAAAAACAAAAAAACCTCCGCTAAAAACGGAGGTTTTTTTGTCAGAGATCCACCGATTCGCCGGGATTCAATTCGTTCTTCGGCAAAACGGGAGAATCTTGCTTTTTTTCTTCATGGAAAGAATGCGGCTTTTCTTTTATTTCGGGTTCTTGCGGAGGTCTATTTTGCCCCTCGGTTATTTCCTTGAGCGTTTCCCTCAAATCCCGCAAGTCAACTTCCTTGTGTTGTCTTTTTGGCGCGGGCGGACAGAAAACCGGTCCGGTTTTAAACGCGTCTCTTAATGAAACCGTCTCACCCACCCTTTTGAGCACGGGCTCCGATCCGTTTTTAAAATCCTGCGGAAAGTTATTGTGTTTTTGCGGCGCGAAATTTTCAGCCGGTTTTTGAGTCCCCGGCGAAGCGCCTTTTTCCCTGGTTTTAATCAAACAATCCTTGCAATAAACCGGCCGCACCCCGTCCGGCTTAAAAGGCACTTCCACTTCCTTGCCGCATTCGGAACATTTATCCTTAAACATCGGAACATTTGGATCGCCATGGCTGCTTCTTTCCGATCCGCCGATTGAATCATGAGCTGATCCTCCTTCGTTCTCACCGCCAAGAAGTCCGCTCCAGCGCATAATCTTATCTTCAATTTCCTGGCGGGAACGGCCATAGCGTTCTCTCGAAACTCTGACAATTTTTTCTTTGCTGCTCGATTCGGTTGATCGAATCGGCGCAAGTGTCCTGGCGGAAAAAGGCCGGGAAGAGAAACCGTCGATCATCAATTTTAAATAAATTTGGGCAAATCCCAAACCCACCATGTCGTTAACGGTAAATTCGGGCTCGAATTCTTTTTCCAGGAAATCCGCATCGGCCGCTCCCACGCGGAAAGAAACCATCGTCCCCACGTTGCCAAAAACCGCGTCGCGCACTTCTTCGCGGACTTGGGCGATATATTGATGCGCCAAGACTAGGCTCAGATGATATTTTCTGGCCTCCGAAAGAATATTGGCGAAAGATTCGGTGGCGAAGTTTTGGAATTCGTCGACATAAAGATAGAAATCCTTTCTTTCGTCTTCGGGAATATCCACGCGGCTCATAGCCGCCAATTGCAAACGAGTGATCAGCATCGCGCCCAAAAGATTGGAAGTATCTTCACCTATCTTCCCTTTGGAAAGATTCATAATAAAAATTTTCTCCGAATCCATAATCTCTCGGATATTGATTGACGACTTCGTTTGACCCACAATATTACGAATCAAAGGATTGGTTAAAAATTGCCCGACTTTGTTTTGGATTGGAGCAATTGCCTCAACTTCAAAATTGCCTTTGTATTTGGAAAATTCATCCACCCAGAAACTCTTAACCACGGGATCCGTGACTTTATCCATCACTTTTTGGCGATATGTCTTATCCACCAAAAGCCGCATAACTCCCAAGAGAGTCGCTCCCGGATATTCCAAAAGAGCCAAAATGGCGTTGCGCAGCAAATACTCTAAGCGGGGCCCCCAAGTTTCGGCCCAGATTTTTTTAAAGACACCCACCAATCCCGAAGCCACCAAGTGCCTGTGTTCGGCATCCACCGTTTCGATGGCGTTAAAAGCGATCGGAAAATCCAAATCGGCGGGATTAAAATAGATCACGTCGTTAATGCGGCTTGAAGGCACAAAATCCAGCATCTTCTCCGCAAATTCGCCGTGCGGGTCCACAATGGCGATGCCATGGCCGTTTTGAATGTCCTGGATCGCCATATTTTCCAAAAGCGTGGTTTTGCCGGTGCCGGTTTTTCCGATGATATACATATGGCGGCGGCGATCGTCTTCTTTTATGCCAAAACGCCGCTTTTGATTGCGGAAATCGGTTTCGCCAAAGAGAGTGATATTACTGTTTTCCATAAAATTATGATGCGAAATATGCGAATCTAATGCCAACCTACGAACTGCGAAAATAAATCCGGTTTAACAGATTTCGCAGTTCGCATAGTTAGCATTAAGTTCGTAGGTTCGCATTATATAGTTATTCCAGCGGCAGTTCTCCCGGCGGGCCGCCTTTGATGGCTTCCACAAACGAAACCGAAGGAGCCGAAACCATGGCGGTGGGCATATGGTAGAAAGTGGCCAATTCCTCGATATTAAAAACATAACCTTTTTCCCAAAACGATCTTTGCCTCAAAAGCCTCATCAAAATTCTCTGTTTGTAGGCCTTGCGGACTTTGGCGAAAAGATAATTGGCGCGAGTCATCGTCTTTTTGTCCGGAACAAGGCTGTTGGCGTTAAGATTGCTGTATTGGTTAAAAGCGCCCATAACGGCCGAAACATTGGCCATAGTGAATATTTCCTTGCGGCCGATATACGCCCATTGGATTTTCGTTTGAAATCCTTTTTTGTCCCCTTTTTTGGAAATGCCTTCCACCGCTTCTTTGGTTGAAGGAGAGAGAGAAAGCAAAGATCGGGAACTGATCGTGTCTTTTGTTTTCGGATCCACTTTTCTTTCCATCAGCTTATCAATTTCCTTATCGCTCCTTTT
>LCLB01000051.1:0-2627 GCA_001001795.1 Parcubacteria group bacterium GW2011_GWF1_45_5 | reverse complement strand
CAGTTTTCCCATTATTTCAACCACCGAAGACAAAGGGTCAAGATACGGCCTTTCTCCTTCATCCATAAAATCTCCATGCATCCTGATGGGATAAACATCGCTTTTGGCCAAGCTCAAAAGGCAACCCCAAAGATTCCAGTTTTTGTCGGGAATGGTGGCCGGCACTGAATAAACATAATCGGGAACTTCCCGAATCTCGGCCCGGGGAAATTGCGAATAAAACTGCGCCTCGACCAAATCGCGGAATTTTTCCAAAACTCTCAAATAAAAATGAACTTCTCCGTTAAAACCCACTATTTCAAAACTGAAATAATCTTGCATAAATCCTTTGATGTATTTTTCCAGTTTGTTTCCCACGGTGCCAAAAGACCCCCAAAGTCCGGCGAAAATCAACTCCATATTTTTGGGGGTGTGGTCAACTTCTTTGGGAGGCTTTACTTCCAAAATTATCCATTTGAGATTTCGCCAATAGCGGCGCCGGATATAATACATCCAGCTTTCAAAAAAAGCGACGGCCAGAAAAAAAGGCATCCAAATCCAGCCCAAATCCAGCACCAAAACAATCGCTTTTATGTAAAGGCTAAATAAAGTCCCCAACATTAAATTGAATATTATTAAAAAGCAACGGATTCTTCTTTTTTAAAAAGAGAAAATGTTGTCTTCTCCTCTTATAATAACACAACGCCAATATTTTGAATATCGGCGTTGGGTATAACTCTTAAGATTTGATGGTGTATTTTCCTTCCTGATTTCTCTCAAAAAACTTTTTATTCTGGAGATTGATGAGAACCGTGTTTTCTTTGACGATTCTTTTTTCCAAAACTTTTTTGAGAATTTCCTGTTTGGAGAGAGGCCCTTCTTTTTTAAGAATCCCGCTGATGGTTTCCAGAACCGTTCCGGGCTGATAGCCCCATTCGGACAAAGCGTAGAGTCCGCGGCCGACCAGAATGAATCTGGGATCTTTGATCAATTCGTTGTGCACGGTTTGAATGTAGGCCGGACGGGCGGAAGGAATGCTTTTGTTGATGAGACTGGTCACTTCGCTGAAATGCAAAGGATGCCCGGCGCTTTTGAGAATTATATAAGCCTTATCCTTGACGCCCTTGGGGCTGATTTCCGGCCATTTGGCCATTCCGTATTGGCCGAGATGATTTCTTTCAATGTTTTTTGAAGCGTCAATATAAGAAGAAATGGCTTTGTCGGACAATTCCGGATGAAGATTTTTTACGGCCCCGACCAATTCAAAATCCTTAAGAACGGTTTTTTTGCCGTCCAGATATTTAACTACCGAATCAAGGGTTTTTTTGGCTTTTTTGACCGATTCCTTGTTGCCGGCCCAAGCGGTATGGAAATGATCGGATTCGGGAACTCTTTCGAATCTGCGTCCCAAAGTCATAATCAAATAGAAAGCCGCGTGGCAGCGATTCAGCTCAATCGGATCCTCTTCGCGCAAACGTTCAATCTCCTTTGAAGGAAAGCAAACAAAGTTCAAATCATTAAAAAGAGAATCCTCGCGCTTGAAATCCCCGTATTCGGACAAATGTTCGGCCAATAAATCTAATACCGGTTGGAATTTGGCGGCGATTTTTTCCTGCCTTAAAACAGCCAAACCGCTTTCTTCTATCTGGCGCACCCTTTCGCGGGTGATTTTATAGTCCTGCCCGATAGCCTCCAAAGTGTGCCTTTGGCCGTCTTTCAAGCCAAAACGCCGCGCAATCACTTCTTTGGTGCGCGGATTAGGTATATTTTGCAGCATTTCGCTGATTAAATTGACTGGATTTATCATATTTCAAACGGCCCCTCTCGGCCGTCAAATTATTATTGATAATCCTAATATATCATATCAAAAAAGATATGTCAATATTGACGTCAAGTAAAAATGGTATTTAAGAAAATTTATTGGCCAGCTTTTTCCGGCGCCAATTTTCCCAAGTGACAAGAATCGAGCTCGCCACGAAGATGGAAGAGTAGGTTCCAAAGAATATTCCCATTATCAAAAGCAGGATAAAAGACTTGATGCTTTCCCCTCCCCAGATATAGATTGCGAACAATGCCAATAAAGTGGTAAAAGAAGTATTGATCGAACGCGCCAAAGTTTGATTGACGCTAATATTCACCGTATCTTCAAAATTACTTCCCGCGCCTTTTCGCAAATTTTCTCTGATCCGATCAAAAACCACGATTGTGTCGTGAACCGAAAAACCAAGAATCGTTAAAAGCCCCGTAACAAACAAAAGATCGGCCTGCGCTCCGGCAAAATGGCCCAAGACGGCAAATATGCCGGTTGGGATAAGAATATCGTGAAAAAGAGCCAAAAGAGCGGCAACTCCGTATTTCCAGGAAGTAATAAGCCGCGAAACCTTGCGGAAAGCAAAAGCGATATAAACCAAAATCAAAACCAAAACCAAGCCAACCGCCGAATAAGCTCTGTCTTTAAGCTCTTGGCCGATTACCGGACCCACCGATTCAAAACTTTTTTCTTCAACCGGCGAAAGCGAATTCAATGAAGCCAAAATTTTCTGATGGGTGTCTTCATCAATATCCTTAAAGCGAATCAAAAAACCTTTTTCTCCCGCCGGCTGCGCCGTTGATTCGGTAATTCCGACTGAAGCAAGTTTTTCTTTTAT
>LCLB01000050.1:2118-5557 GCA_001001795.1 Parcubacteria group bacterium GW2011_GWF1_45_5 | reverse complement strand
CTCACAAAATCTTTCGTTTTGGAATAATCTGGATTGGGTGGGGGGATTTTTCAAAGATGAGATCGGTTCGGAGGTGCTCGTGACCTTCAACCTGGTGGATGTCGCCATGATGCTTGCCGACAAGGATCGCGGTAAAAAATACGTGTACCATCAGCGCGAAGCCTTATGGAACAAGCTGTTCGTGTCGTATTACGGCTGGGAATTTATGGAAAAAATGATGAAAGACAATATCTTAAGCGGGGTGATAAAATTATGAAAAGAGGTGGGCAGTTTTGCAGTTGCGTTTGTCGGTACCGATAGTTTATTTATTCTTGCGGTAAATAACTATCTATACTCCCACCCTAACGAGTCGCCTATGGCGACGCCAAGCTCGTCGGGGTTGCGAGAATTACCGATAAACGCAACTGCAAAATTACAATTTGGTATAATAACTAGTTATATGTACCATAAGTAAAACTTAATTTTTATGAGAAAATTGAAGATACACGCGATAAGACATTTGTATGACACTTTGCTTCATCACTGGAAATAAAAATAAGTTTGAAGAAGTCAAGGCAGTCTTGCCGGTAGTAGAACAGCTTGATATTGATTTGCCTGAAATTCAAGAAATTGATGCCAAAGAAGTTATTAAGGCAAAACTTATAGGGGCATTAAACCATAAGAAAGCGGAGTTTATTGTTGAGGATACTTCTTTATACATCGATTACCTTAATGGGTTGCCCGGCCCCTTGGTGAAATGGTTTTTAAAGACAATCGGGAACGATGGTCTGTTTAATATTGTTGAAAAATTAGGCAACATGAAGGCAGAAGCCAAAACCATTATCGGATATGCGAAAAGTCCTGAAGAAATTTATTATTTTGAAGGCAGTATCGAGGGTAAGATTGTTTCTCCGAGGGGCAATGCTGGTTTTGGCTGGGACCCGATATTCCAACCGGATGGGTTTTCCAAGAGTTTTGCTGAAATGAATCAAGAGGAGAAGAATAAAATAAGCATGAGGCGGGTGGCGCTAACTCAGCTTAAAGAATTTATATCAAAGCTATAATAGAATAGAACAATGGATTGGGCGCAGTTTGAAAAGGGAGTTTTTTTGGTGAATGTGCTGGGGATTGTTTATGATTCAAGAACCCGGCTGATTCTGATTGGGCGCAGAGAAAACGATTCTTATCTTAAAGATCTGTCTTGGTCGTTTCCGGGCGGCAGGCCCGCCTATCAAGAAGATTTGGACTTTTATCTGAAAGAGCAGGTTAAAACCAAAACTGATTTGGAAGTTGAAGTGAAAAATATTGTGTTTGCCAAAACATATCCTGAAAAACGGGAGTTTCTGTCAATTTACTATTTATGCGAGTTTATTGGCGGTGAGGCGAAGGCAGGGGAAAAGTTTGTTGAAATAAAATGGGTTAAACCAACAGAAGTGCAAAGTTATTTTACGACATCACTACACCGGACGTTATTAGAGTATCTGAAAACATTGGAGTAGAATAAAGATAATGGAACGAAACCTTAGACAATATTCAGTTTTAACCACACAAGACAATTTCGCCATCGGGCACTTTAATGTGTCCAATTGGGAAGGAGTGAAAGCCATCCAGGAAGCGTGCGCGGAAGCAAACACGCCGATAATCATCGGCGTGTCGCAGGGGGAAGCGGAGTTCATGGGCATCGAGACTATCGCGGCTATTGTTCGGGCATTCCGAGAGAAAATGAACCTACCCGTTTTTCTCAACGCCGATCATTTTAAAGACATGGCAATGGTTGAGTCTGCCGCCAAAGCCGGATTCGACAGCATTCTGTTCGATGCCGCAAGCGATTCGTGGGAAGATAATATCGCAAAAACAAAACAGGCGGTTGATCTGGTAAAATCCATTAACCCGAATATTCTTGTGGAAGGAGAGTTGGGTTACATCGGGGTCGGTTCCGTGGTACGGGATAAAATCCCTGAAGGTGCGGTGATTGACGAGTCGTTTATGACCACCCCCGAACAAGCAAAAGAATTTGTCTTAGAAACCGGCGTCGATCTTATTGGTCCGGCTGTGGGGAATATTCACGGGATAGTCAAGGGATATAAGGAAAATATCAATATTAACCGGATTACATCTATCCGTGCCGCAGTAGAGACACTGTTGGTGCTTCACGGCGCCTCGGGCATCGGCGACGAATTGTTGCGCCAGGCAGTCAAAGCAGGCATCAGTATTATTCACATTAATACCGAACTGCGGGTGGTATGGAAAGACGGTCTTACAAAATCATTGAAAGAGTCCGGCGATGAAGTAGCTCCGTATAAGATTTTGAAACCGGTGGTAAGCGACCTGAAACAGCTTATTTTACATAAAGTAGGATTGTTCCACGGATAAGTCGCATTGTATGCGCGCACAATATTTTCTTTGGTTCATTATCGGGTTCAGCGGCTCGATTATTTTCCTTTCCGTTATCGCATTGCCATTATGGGCTGTCGCGGTTGGTTTTGCCGTGACATTGGGATGCGCCTGGCTATCCCCCTTGATTCGCCTCAAGGTTATCTCTTTTTGTTTCGGATGTTTATGCGGGATTGTACGGGTTGCATTTCCCGATCCGTTTATCATAAGCGGAAAGTTTTTCGATTCCGTTATCGCGGGCTTGCATACCATGAGTTTGCGTTTGAATATCGTGTTTCAGAATATTTTTCCCAATCCCGTTTCCGGATTTGCCCAGGGGATTATTACCGGCGGTCAGGGTGTCAGATTCAGCCGGGAATTTTCCGACGCCTTGCGGACGACCTCAACCATGCACCTGATCGCGGTTTCCGGATATAACGTGAGCTTGATCGCGCGCTATATGCAGCAGTTTTTGTCATGGTGCACGGTGCCTCGAAAGATTATCTGGGTATTTGCGCTTATCGGAGTATGGTTATTCATCGTGTTTGTCGGGGCGCCGTCATCCGCAGTGCGGGCAGGGGTAATGATTTCGTTTTTCGTTCTTGCGGAGAGGTTTTCGCGTAGCGGTGAATCCTGGAGAGTTTTATTGTATGCTTTGGTATTGATGCTTTTCCAGGATCCCCGTGCTATTTTTGATCTCGGGTTTCAGTTGTCGTTTCTTGCTACTACCGGCATTATCGTAAGCGCATCGAGCCATAGGGAAAAATCAGAAGATACGGTACGGTCGTTGGTGAGGGAAACGTTTTGGGCGCAGCTTATGGTTTTTCCGGTTATCGCGTACCATTTTGGAGTCGTGTCGGTTTTCGGAATTTTGGCAAACCTGATTCTTGTACCCCTTATGCCGTTTTTCATGCTGGTAAGCGTTATCCCGGCTATCGGAGGCCTTATTCATATTACCATCGGTAAAATAATCGCCATGGCGAGTTTGCCCGGATTGTGGCTTGCGACAAAGGTCATAGAGTGGTGCAGTAGACTACCTTATGCGAGCATACCGGTTCCGAGAATCGGACTTATATTTTTGATTATG
>LCLB01000050.1:0-2092 GCA_001001795.1 Parcubacteria group bacterium GW2011_GWF1_45_5 | reverse complement strand
TATTACAGTATAGTTGCCGTTTATATCGTGCGTACCGCGACAACTCATCAACATCATGAGTAATCGGTTGAAATATTGGATTATCGTATTTTTGGCATCGTGCAATATCGGGATTTTCTGGTATATTGCGGGTCAATTTTCTTTTGACGGATTGGTGTTGCATTTTTTGGATGTCGGACAAGGAGACTCGCAATTGATTGTCACCAAACATGCCCGTGTGTTGATAGACACAGGTGCGTCGTCGCGGGCGGCGAACGAGCTCGACCGGATTATGCCTTCGGGGAACCGTGTCATTGACATGGTTTTGATTTCGCATCCGAACGTTGATCATTTTTACGGTTTGATCGAAATCATGAAGCGGTACCGGGTAAGGCTGGTGATATATAGTGGGGTGGCGGCCGATGACGCGAAATTCCAAAACATGTTGGACGAAGTTCGGAAAAAGAATATTCCGATTCTGTACGCCAGACAAGGAGAGGAACTGGTGTGGGACGGCGTGCGCCTCAAGGTATTGTGGCCGGACTTCCAATTTGCTATCGGGGAATCGATTTCCGACCCCAAACTCAACGACACGTCATTGGTGACTTTGTTGTCGTATAACAATTTTGACGCGTTATTTACGGGCGATATTTCGGCGACTATCGAAAAGAAACTCCTGGGCATTCTTTCCGATATAGAAGTTCTAAAAGTTGCGCATCATGGGTCAAAATATTCCACAGCTGAATCGTTTGTTAAGGCGCTTACTCCCGAGATTGCGATTGTTTCGGTGGGCGAGAACCGCTATGGTCATCCGTCGGCGGAGGTCTTGGGGCGTCTTAGGGTTTTTACCAAAGAGATTTTCGATACGTTGTCGCGCGGAACCGTGACAATCATTTCAGACGGATTCGGGTATGAGGTTTCTTCGCGAAAATAATTGCGGCTTTTTCGAAAAAATAGTATAGTAAATAATCAATATTTATGGAAAGAATCTTTATCTCCGAAATACCGTCCCATGTCGGCAAAGAAGTTATGGTCTCCGGGTGGGTGCACGTAATCCGTGCTCAAGGGAGCATTGCTTTTCTATTGGTGCGCGACCGGAGCGGATTGGCGCAGGCAGTGGTTTTAAAATCTTCAGGAGACGGTTCATTGTTCGAGTTGGTGAAGTCTTTATCGGTTGAATCGGTTGTTTCGGTTACGGGAAAGGTCAAGCAAGAAGCGCAGGCGCCCGGCGGTTATGAAATCGAACCAATCGCACTCACGGTGCTATCGAAAGCCGCGCCCGAGCTGCCTATTCCAGTAGTCGTGGAAAAATCAGGAGGAGAAACAGATATTACCAAACGTTTCGATTGGCGCTGGCTTGATTTGCGCCGTCCGGAAAAATTGAAAATTTTCCAGGTATGGACAGCGCTTGAACAGGGGTTCAGGGAGCAGTTTGCCGAAGAAGGATTTATCCAGATTTATGCACCATCGTTCATGAACGCTCCAAGCGAATCAGGGACGGATGTGTTCGAGGTGAAGTATTTCGAGAAAAAGGCATATTTGGCGCAGTCCCCGCAGTTTTACAAGCAAATGGCCATGGCCTCGGGGTTCGAAAAAGTATTCATGGTGGGACCGGTATTCCGAGCCGAACCGTCGTTTACCACCCGCCACATGACCGAGTTTACCGGCTGGGATTTCGAGATGTCGTATATCAACTCCCATCACGAAGTGATGGATATTGAGGAAAAACTTTTAGTGGCGGGATTCAAAAAAGTAAACGAATCGACGAGGTTGGGTGTTGAGGTTCCTTCGATGCCGTTTCCACGCTTAACCATGGCAGAGATAAAGGGAAAACTGAAGGCCAACGGTGTGCCGAGCGAAAAAGAAGGAGATTTGAGTCCCGATGAAGAGCGGAAAATATGCGAACTGATAAAAGAGGAAACCGGATCCGACTTCGTCTGGGTTATAGATTATCCGGCATCGGTTCGGGCGTTTTATCATATGCGCCACGAGGATAAGCCGACTCTTACCAAAAGTTTTGATTTATTGTACAAAGGCGTTGAAATTACGACCGGCGCACAGCGGGAGCACCGTGTGGAGATTTTGGAAAAACAAGCTCAAGAGAAAGGCATTG
>LCLB01000049.1:3570-5828 GCA_001001795.1 Parcubacteria group bacterium GW2011_GWF1_45_5 | reverse complement strand
TAGAGGATGTATTAGCCAAGGCCGCAGAGGAGGTTGAGGTTATCGTAAATGTTGACGAAAGACATCCAGAGAGATTTATTGATAGCAACAAGATTACCTACCTGCTAAATAACAGCCCCATAGGGCTGCGAAAAGGTATAAATGCTTGTGTGGCTCTAGCGAAGGGCAAATATATCATGAAAAGTGACGATCACTGTGCTTTTGGTGAGAATTTCGGCAGAATCCTTATAGATAGCCATGAACAAGATAATTGGGTTCAAATACCTCGTAGATATGCTTTAGACGCTGAAAATTGGAAGATTGAAGAACGGACAGACAATAAATACCCGATTGACTATATGTATATTGACTTTCCGCGTAAAGGCAAAGAACATGATGATGGCATGCACGGAGTACATTGGAAGAGAGATAGGGCAGAAGAAATAGATGATACGCCATCAATGCAAGGCTCTTGTTATTTTATGACAAAGCATCATTTTGAGGTAACGCTTGGTATGTTAAGCGAAGTTGGATATGGTCAATTTGCTCAAGAGGCGCAAGAAATAGGATTCAAAACATGGTTGGGTGGCGGAGCATTGAAAGTTAATAAGAAGACATGGTATGCGCATTTGTATAAAGGTAATAAATATGGCAGATTCTACAAATTCCCGGGCGGAACAGTGGAGGCTTCTAATTGGAGCGCGGAACATTGGTTGAACGATAGGGAGCCGAATATGATTTATAAATTTGAATGGTTTATCAATGAAAAGTTTCCCGTTCAGGTGATCGACTTCATGCTGGAACACGCGTGCAAGAAAACCGCTTGCCTTTACTTTTACTTTTTTCCCCATTTCATTGAGCCCCTGGATAGTCACGCGCTCATGCCGTTTGATTGTTCCCGCTTTGAGCGGAATGCTCAAACAACCCTCTTCCATTTCGTTTATTTTCGCGGATGTGCTGATGATTTGCGGATTGATGAACGCATAAAATTTCCCTTCATGCTCCGGAGTGTATCCGATTTCCGCTACAAAAATTTGCAGATTGAGGCCGATTTGCGGAGCAGCCAGCCCGACGCCATGCCATTCTTTCATTTTTTTTCTCATGTTGCGGATCAGAGATCGGATCTCGGGAGTCACCTTCTCTACCGGTTGGGCGTTCGATCTTAAAACAGGGGTTTTTTCTCCGGTTACAAGTTTCATGGAAAATATTATTTTTTGAATGTTTTCCTGCGTCTTGAGCCTTGCGATAATTTACGCTCTTCTTTGGCGACTTTATGGAGCATCTGGGAACGTACACCTGCCCGTCGTGCGTATTGGGGGGTCATTTTCTTAAGGAGCTTCGACTTCATTTTTTCGTAAAGCGCGCCTCCATCCGTTTGTTTGCGTTTTTGCTTTTGCTCTTTATACTGTTTTCTCGTTTCTTTTTTGTATCCTTTCCCTATCAGAACCGCCAAAAAATATCGCAGTTTTCCTTCTTGAGAGATGTTGGTATTGCGCGTGGTCAGGTAGAGGGCGGTTTCGATTTTCTGTTTTCCGTGCTGGTTGAAAAGTTTCATGTAAAGACCGAAGGTTTTCGGGTTGGCATCTTTCAGTTCGAATCTAACTTTTTCAAGGAAATCGAGCACCTCCTGGTTTTTACGGGGTTTTTTTACGACCGTTTTCGGGGTAATACCATCAAGCATACTCGTTATTTTATCATATTTTTACCGTTTTCCTCATGATATACCTCCTCACTTGTATACTGACTTAATAGGGATGAATTGACGTTTTATGTTTCTGGATTAAGTCAGTAAGATTTACGTTGTTTTTAGAATTATTTTACATTTGGACAAGTGCGGGGGTATACTGGATAAGACGAAATCGATTTTTATCGTAAAAACAAGGGTATTATGAAATTCATTTTTTTCGGAACGAATATTTTTTCCGGAACCGTGTTTGACTCTCTGTCGGCACACGGATACGCCCCGGAAGCGATTATTACGGTCCCCGATGATGTCGCGGGAAGAAAACAAGTGTTGACCCCTCCGCATATAAAAGAAAAATGCGCCGGTTCGGGAATCCACATCGCGCAATATTCTTCGTTAAAAGATCCGGAAACACGGAAAAAAATCGCATCTTTCGGGGCGGATTTCGCAATCGTCGCCGCCTACAGGAAAATCATTCCTCAAGCTGTTTTGGATATGTTCCCCAACGGTGTGTTGGACGTTCATCCTTCATTGTTGCCGAAATGGCGCGGACCGAGTCCGATTGAGTCCGCGATCAGCGCGGGAGACACGGAAA
>LCLB01000049.1:0-3546 GCA_001001795.1 Parcubacteria group bacterium GW2011_GWF1_45_5 | reverse complement strand
GGATGCGGACATGGATCATGGACCGATTATCTTGCAAGAAAAAACGGATATAGGTTCCGATGAATATTTCGAGGATGTTTATGGCCGGCTGGCGCGAATGGGGGGTGCCATGCTTTTGAAACTCATCCCCCAATGGCTCGACGGCAAGATAGAACCCAAAGAGCAGGATCATACTCGGGCAACATTTTCCAAAATGCTTTCCTGGAAAGACGGGAAAGTCGACCCGGGACAATCGGTGAGTGAAATATATAACCGGATTCGCGCGTTTGCCTGTGAACCGGGGTGCTGGATGGAACCGGAGCAGAAATCGGAATCCGGAAAAGACAAAGCAGAAAGGTTTATTCTGAAAATATTCAGAGCCAAGCCGGCCATCGGTGATGGGATCGGGGTATCAAGTAATGGTAAAGGGCCGGGACTCTGCGAAATCGGCAAGCAGCTATATTTAATCTGTAAAGACGGCGCCTTGGTTTTGGAACAGGTGCAACCGCAGGGGAAACGGGTTATGTCGGGTATTGAATTTTTGAATGGGTATCGGAAAAAAATCCAGGTCCGGTTATTCGAATAGTTTGTCCCAGAACGTTTTTGTTTTTTCGGGAAGCGACAGGAGTATCCTGATTTCCTTTTCCTTTTCTTCGAAGGCCTCTTCCCCGAGCTTGATTATTTCGTTTACCCGGTCGAAATCAAAGGTGCCTATGTGCGAAATGTATGGCTTGAGACTGATCATCTTTTCCTTCGGATAAATCTGTTCCTCGGGATGTATCAGATCCATGAGATAATTCAAAATACGGAAAATACGCCATCGAAGAATGTGATGTTCTTGGGACAGTTCATGTTCCAAATTTCCGGGTACATAGCGGACATCGACGCCGATCACTACCTCGGCTCCCATATCGAAACAGGCCTGGATCGGAAAGTTATTCACGACCCCGCCGTCGACCAGAAGGTCGTTATCCCGCTCAATAGGCGTGAATACGATAGGAATGCATCCGCTTGCGAGTATTGCTTCCCCCAAAGGTCCCTTTTGGATCCTCACTTCTTTACCGGTTTTCAAGGATGTCGCCACCGCGCAATACGGCAGGGAAAGTTTTTCTATCGTCACCTCACCGATTTCTTTTTTGAGAAAATTCCGAAAGGCGCGCAACGTGAACAGTCCTCCGCCGGTGCGTACGGAGCTGAATATTTCCCGGACGGGCATGAACTGTTTCCATTCCCCGGTGCGGGCAAGGGTTTCCAGAATGGCAAAATCTTTGTTTGAGGCATACCATCCTCCGACAAGCGCTCCCATGCTCGTTCCGCTGATGCAATACGGGACGACACCGAGTTTTTCGAGACACCGAATTACGCCAATATGGGCGAATCCTTTGGCGCCACCACCGCTCAAAGCCAAACCGACTTTCATAGGTTGAATACTGAAAAAATAATGATGCGAAGCAGCTCTTTTTATTTGAGCAACACTTCTATTGTAGCTAATTCGTGGTCAATGGCAAGCAATGTTTTTGCGACATCCATGATTTGGATTGTCGTCAGGGATTCGTTTTGGAGCATTGCGTCGATTTCGCCCAGTCCGGTTTTCGCTTTGTTGAGTGTATTGACGATATTTTCTTCTTCTTTGGTGAACGAATAGGTTTCCGATTTTTCCGGAGAAAGAGTTTCGTCAAGGACAATACGTTGAACTTTTTCCTGGAATCGAGGTCGCCATGTATCATTAAGTTCGGTAAACCGGTTTGTAACCCGTCCGTGCAAGGCAGTAATACGATTAATCCCGTATTGATCCTCAATGGTCACATTGAGGGCGACCGAGTATTGAAGGGATACGGTTTGAATGATGTTTTTGGTAAACCGTGAAATGGATTGGGCCTGGAAAACAGTGGTAGTCGGGACATTTGCGTGCGATTCCAATGCTTCTATGGTTTGATCAAGGATGTTTATCTGTTCCTCAAGGGTCAACAGGTCGGCGAGGGCTTGGCGTGTCGGTTCGCCGGTAATATTCTGTAATGATGTTTGTAGGTATTGGAGGTTCTGGTAATAGAGTTTCAGGACATTTTCCCGAGCCGCCGGTTCCAAAGATTCCTCTTCAATGGCTTTAAGTTCGTTCAGGCGGTTCTGCGCGAATTTGGCGGAAAGAACCGCGCTTTCCATAGGATTATGTTCCACAAAGCTGAGCTGAATTTGTTCACCGGCAATTTTGATTTTATACCAAAGACTATCGGGGTCATTGGCCTGGCTTGCCAAGCTTACACTGAAACCGATACCTCCTATAATAATAACAATGGACGCGAATGTCATCGCCATCTTTGCAAAAAATTTGAACATAACCGGATATCCGGCAATCGGCAAATCACGTTCCATATGGGCCACGAGCACCCGGCGGAAGCTCATGAGAAACTCCCCATCGGGTTTGATGGTTTTCAAGGCCTGGATGCTTTCTATCATCTTCATTTGTGAATCACTTGGTTTCATTGGTTTTCAGGTTTTGTTCGAATAATTTGAGTGCCCGGTGGATGCCGACGCTGACTGCCCCGGTTGTTTTCCCTAAGACGTTCGCAATTTCTTTTATTTCGAGTTCGTCGATGAATCGCATAATGAGCAAATTGCGTTCGTTCTCGGGAATCTGCCGGAGAACTTTTTCCACGTTCATGCGCGCGCTCACCGACAGGAGAATCCGTTCCATCGAGTCTTCTTGGATCATGA
Source organism: Parcubacteria group bacterium GW2011_GWF1_45_5 (assembly GCA_001001795.1). GTDB lineage: Bacteria > Patescibacteriota > Minisyncoccia > UBA6257 > Brennerbacteraceae > GWF1-45-5. The sequence continues at coordinate 855 of LCLB01000049.1, read as the reverse complement.
GGTCGTCATACTCTCCTTCTTCCAGGCTTGTTTGAAGCTCAACAACCTTATTCCTGCTGCGGTACCAGTCCACGATACTGTTGTGGGCGGACCGGTACAGGAATGCCTGAATGTTGTTGATGGACTTGCCTGACTTCAGGTACTCCCATGTCTTCAAGAACACCTCGGCGACCAGATCGTTCGTTTCTTCTTGCCTGCTGGTTCGGAGATAGATATGGCGCCAGAGTTTTTTCGCATACACGTCATATACGCCTGCGAATTGATCCGCACGCTTCCAGCTGATGCTGTTAAGAGAACGTTTTTGGGGCTTTTCCCCTCTCATAGAGTTATGACGTTTTAAGGGATTAAAAATTACAAACTATTTTCACGAAAAGCGCAAGTTTTTTTGCCAATACTGGTAGAGTTTCAGGGTGACCAGCACGTCTTTCATGCAGTATTCGGCGATTTCCTTGTGTTTTCCCTGTTTGAAGAACTCGGTTACCTTGTCGCCGCTCATCTCATCTGTTTTCGAGGATTCTATGCCGAATGCTTTTGCCCAAAAATGAAGTCCCATCCAGTCGTTTTTTGCACCATAAAAACTAAGCTGATCGGCAAGATCGATATGTTTGAGGTTGAACGGTTGGCTTTCGAGGTATCGGTTTACCATGAGATTTTTACTGGGGCGAATGTTGTGGATTGCCGATCTGATCATGAGAAAAGGAATATCGAATCCCCGGCCGTTGAAGGTGACGAATTCTTCGTATGCCGGTGCCGTTTCCCAAAATTTTTGCAGAAGCTCTTTTTCCGAAAGTACGGCCTGGAAAACGATTCCTTCATCTGTCTTTGTTTCTTCCGATTTTACCGCCTGATATATTG
>LCLB01000048.1 GCA_001001795.1 Parcubacteria group bacterium GW2011_GWF1_45_5 | reverse complement strand
AAGAAGCTTCCAATTGATTTTGCGTTTTAATTTTAAAATAGTGCAAGGCGTCCTGCCCAAAGGGTTCATTTTATTGCGCCCCGAAAGTCAGGAGAAGCCGGGTTCCTAAAAATCATGGATATCAAACAAAATTCGGCCAGCGCTCCATCCGGCCCTGGCGCCAGCGCTCCAAAAGCGGATGAGCAAAAAGGAATTCAATCCAATGTCCCGTCGCTTTTGGTTAGGACAATGAAACAAGACCTTGCTTCGCAAGGCCAAAACGCGTCCGAAAAAAATCTTTCAATCAAACAAGCGCCCGCGCCGGTTTTTTCGATGAAACCCGCGCCAGGCGCTTCCGCTCCGCCCAATCTTCCGATCCAGCAAAAAAGCAAATCATCTATTGATATTCCTTCCCTTAAGCCCATAATCCCCGAAACCGCGAAAATTACTCCGATTGAGCCGCCCAAACCTGCGCTTTCCCAGCTCAAAGAACAAATCAAGCCTCAAACTGCCGCGCCTCCGATTCCGCCAAAACCGATTATTCCTCCGACAATAGCGCAAAATCATCCTTCCGCGCCTTCCAAACCGGAAGTAAAAACGGAAGCCGAAAAAAAACCGAGCGTTCCTCCCGTCAAACCTTTGGTTCCGCCGGGAGAAGAAATTAAAAAAATCACGGCCAAATCATCATCCGGCTTTAAACTCGCTTTGGCTATCGGCTTGATTTTAATCGCCCTAACCTTGGCGGCAGGCGGTTGGTATTGGTGGCAGAAACAAGGCGAAGGGCCGACTGCTCAAAATACTCCCACGCCTGCTCCTTTCCAAACTTCCACTCCAACACCCGTTCCGCAGCCAAATCCATTATTTTTAATGGATGGGACGGAAATTTCAATTCTTGATTATCCGGCAACAGACGCCTCGAGAGAGCAAGCGATCAATATTTTGACAAACACCTCGCGAAACCAAGGTTTTTCACATGTTATTTTCAAAAATAACGAAAACAGCTTTTTGACCCTTAAAGAAATAACGGACTATTTCAACATAACGTTTTTTAACGCGATTGGAACGAGCACGGATATTGATTTTGTCAATCCGGAACAGTTTTCCTTCTTTATTTACAGCCAGCAATCTTCGTCTTCAACCCCTTTCGCGCCGCATAACCGGGCGGGAGCGGCCATTGCCGTCAAATATCCGTTTCAGGACGGTTCGCAATTGATGCAAGCTATAAAAATCAAAGAAAATTCCATCCTGCAGGAGCTTGATTCATTATTTCTTAACAACCAAATAGATATTGCTCTCAACAAGGAATTCCAAGATAATATTTATCAAGGAATTTCCATCCGCTATGTCAATTTGCCGACTTCCGATATTTCCCTCGATTACGCCGTAGTCAATAATCTCTTGGTTGTCGCGACATCCAAGCAAAGCATGTACGCGGCGATTGATAAAATTTTGGAATCTTCGGGCAAATAATTTTTTAATCAAATGAATGAGAAAGAAAAGGCAGTCATTGAAACAATAAAATTTTACGGCCTTTTGGAAAGGCCGCTCGCAGAGCTTGAACTTTACAGATATCTTTCCGCCCAAAGCGGAAAGATATCTTTTTTTGACACGATCGAAATCCTTGAAAAATCGCGAATTGTCAAAAATATGATCCGGCAAAAAAACGGCTTGATATTTCCCAACAATCAGGAAGATCCGACCGCCTCGCGAATCAAAAAAATAAAAATAAGCCAGCAAAAATGGAAAGTTCTCAAAAGAAAAATCAAATGGCTTTTTCTCCTGCCTTTTTTCAAAGCGATAGTTTTGACGGGATCAATGAATTTTTTCAATTGTTCCCCCAAAAGCGATTTTGATTTATTGATTATCGCGCGGAAAGACAGAATCTGGTCAACGCGTCTTTTTATTACGGCGCTTTGCGAAATTTTCGGAATGCGCCGTAAGGCCGGAAAAACCGAAAACAGATTCTGCCTGAACTGTTTCGTTTCGGAAGAATATTTGGAAATTTCAGAAAAAGCCAAACCGAGAAATTTCTATTCGGCCCAGGAATACGGACGGGCAAAACTTTTGATTGAAAGAGACGATGAAATATTCAAAAAATTTCAAAAACAAAATTGCTGGATTAAAAATTTTTTAAATGCGCATCCTTGGCCGGGAAGCGAATCGCAAAAATTAAAAGAGATAAAATTTTTCGCCGGCCTGGTTAAAATTTTTGAATTTCTTCTTTCCAACAAATTCGGAGATTGGCTGGAAAAAAAAGCGGGGGAGCGGCAATCGCGCCGGATAAATTCAAATTTAAAAATAGAACCGGCCGACCAAATCTGCGTCAGCCCGACATGCTTGATGTTTCATCCCAATTCAAAAAGCTTTGAAGTAATGGAGAGAATGGAAAAATCCGAAATTTGAAATCCGAAATCCGTCCCGCCGCCGCGGGACGGATTTCGCGCTTCGAATTTTTAACTCTGTGGATATCTTTATTGACACATCTGCCTAATAATTGGTAAATTATAAATAGTTCACGGCTGACTGCCAAATATTTTAATAAGTTTTTATTAGTTCTTTTCAAAGCCTGCGATAGCAGGAACAGTCAGCGGAACCGAATAGTGGTTTCCTTTCTCTATTGTCGTGCCTAAAAGGGCCTCAAATATAAAAAATTAAAGGCCCGGAAGGTCGCCTGAAAGGGTATAATCGAGAGAGGTTGAGGGGCATTGGCCCCAGAAGTAATATAAATTTGGGCTTTCAATGCCCCTCATTACGCCAAAAAGCGCAAAACCCGCATTTTTAACCCTTGTTGAGGGTTTTTTTGTTGCCTTGCCGCGCGAAAAGAGATAGAATGGAATAGAAGAATAAATAAATACAAGGAGATCAAATCCATGGAAAAAGAAAAAATAGAAAAATTCAAAAAACAGCTTGAAGAAAGGAAAAACAAACTCGAAGAAGAATTGTCATCCATAGCTAAAAAAGATCCCTTGGTTAAAAATGACTATGATGCCAAATTTCCCGATTACGGCACCCAAAGTTCCGACGAAGAAGCCTTTGAGGTGGCTTCTTACGAAAGCAACCTTTCAATGGAACAGGCCTTGGAAATAAAATTAGCTGAAATCAAAGCCGCTTTGGAAAGAATAGAGAAAGGAACTTATGGCAGATGCGAGAATTGCCAAGAAGAGATAGATGAAAAGAGATTGGAAGCTATGCCGGAAGCCAAGATTTGCGTGAAATGCAACAAATAAATACGAAAAAACCGTTAAAACACCCCTTAAAGGGTGTTTTTTATTGGGATTGAGAATATAATACGAATAAGGTCTCCAATTCCCAAGTTCCAATTTCTAATTTCTAATAAAACGTCCAAAATCCAATGACCAAATCCCAAACATTCTGAATTTTAAGCATAAGCTAAAAATTCAGAAATATTGGAAATTGAGAATTGAAAATTGGAAATTTTTAGGAATATGTCTTCCAAAGTCTCTTCCGCCGCTATTGTCGGCCTTTCTTGCCTTCCTATTGAAGTGGAAGTCGATATGGCTCCCGGTCTTCATATGTTTTCTATCGTCGGTTTGCCTGATGCCGCCGTCAACGAAGCTAAAGAGCGAGTCTCGGCAGCCGTAAAAAACTCGGGAGCTTCGCCGCCTCATCATTCAAATCTGCTCCGGCGGACATCAGGAAAGAAGGACCTTCATATGATTTGCCCATTGCCATCGCTTTTTTATTGGCTTCCGATCAAATTCGAGTGCCGGATGTTGATTCAAAGTTATTTATAGGAGAATTATCTCTTGAAGGGAAATTAAGACCGGTTAACGGAGCGCTTTCTGCCGCTCTTATGGCTAAAGAAAAGGGGTTTAAAACCTTATTCCTGCCAAAAACCAATGCGATTGAAGCGGCCATGGTAAAAGATTTGGATATTTATGGAATAGAATCCCTCGAAGAGTTGATTTTATTTTTGGAAGGTAAAACAGACCTGCCGCCAGAACCAAAAGCCGATTTAGAAAGCTTCAATACGGAAATAGAATCGGAATTCGATATGTCTTTAATAAGAGGGCAGGAACACGCTAAAAGGGCTTTGGAAATTGCCGCTGCCGGACATCACAATATCCTCTTTTGCGGTCCTCCCGGCACCGGAAAAACTCTCTTAGCCCGAACAATAACTACTATTTTACCTCCCCTGTCTTTTGAAGAAGCTCTTGAAGTGACTAAAATTTTCAGCGTTGCCGGACGGCTTAATCAAACCGAACCCATAGTAACCAACCGCCCCTTCAGGAGCCCGCATCACACGGCCTCTTCGGCCGCGCTTGTGGGAGGAGGCAATCATCCGAGACCCGGAGAAATTACTCTGGCCCATCGAGGAGTCCTGTTTCTGGATGAATTGCCCGAATTTCACCGGGATGTGCTTGAATCTTTGCGTCAGCCTCTCGAAGACGGGATAATTACCGTCGCCAGAGCCAGCTCGGCTCTTGAATTTCCGGCTCGCTTTATGCTTGTAGCGGCAATGAATCCTTGTCCTTGCGGCTATCTAACCGATCAAATAAAGAGATGCGTCTGTTCTCCTGGACAAATAAGCAAATACAAACGCCGAATTTCAGGACCATTGCTTGATAGAATAGACTTGCACATAGAAGTGCCGCCAATGCAATTTGACAAGATGACAGGCCAGCAAGCAGGGGAAGATTCCCGGATTATAAGAGAACGGGTTATTAAGGCAAGAAAAATTCAAGAAAAAAGATTCGATCAAGAAAAAATTCTGACTAATTCGGAAATGAGCGGAAAGCATTTGAAAAAATATTGCCAAATTGATTCAACGGGACAAAATATTCTCAAAACTGCTATTAATAATCTTCACCTTTCCGTTCGTTCTTATCATCGAATCTTAAGAATAAGCAGAACCATCGCGGATTTATCAGAATCAAATCATATTCAAGCCAATCACATAGCCGAAGCGATTCAGTATCGTCCGCATGAAGACAAATTCAACTAATTACAGATTTACAGACACTTACGAATATACGGATAAATTTAAATTAAATCCATTCGTATATCTGTATTTATCCGCAAATCCTAATTTACTTTGAATTACGAAACTCGCTTATTGTCATTCCGGGCCAGCAGGCAGAGCCGGAATCCAGATTTTATCTTAATTTTCTGGATTCCCGCTTGGGGCGGGAATGACAAATCGGGTGTTTCGCAATTCAAGGCAATTTATGATAAACCTTCCTAATCATATTGCCATTATTCCCGATGGAAACAGGCGCTGGGCGAAAAAGAATAAAATTTCATCTTTTCTGGGGCATAAAAAAGGATCTGAAAACTTTAATGGAATATTAAAGGCAACCTTGGATTTCAAAGTTTATTGTCTTTCGATATGGGCATGCTCCAGAGACAATATCCAAAAAAGAAGCAAGAAAGAAGTTGATTTCTTGTTCAAGCTTCTGGAAATTAATTTTAATAAATTAAGCCAAAGCGAATTTATCCATCAAAATAAAGTGAGAGTTGAAGCATTTGGCCGTTGGGAATCTTTGTTTCCGACAAAGCTTAAGAAATCGGTTATTAATCTTGCAAACATTACTAAAGATTATAAAAAATATCGGCTGAATTTCTTGCTTGCCTATAACGGAACAGACGAAATGATTGAAGCTGTTAAAAAAATATCTTCCTTAAAAGAAGATATAAACGAAGAAACGATAAAAAACAGCCTCTGGACAAAAAATCTTCCTCCCGTTGACCTGGTTATCAGAACAGGGGGAGAACCTCATTGGTCCAATGGTTTTATGATGTGGCTCACCGCCAATTCTCATTTTTATTTCACATCCGTCCTTTGGCCGGAATTCGGAGAAAAAGAATATATCAAGGCTGTTGAAGATTATTCAAAAAGGCAAAATAAGAGAGGAGCGTAATGGTTAATTTTCAATATCTAAACTCCGCAAAGAAAGATTTGTTTGAAAATTAAATATTGCCTTGAATTACGAAACACCCGATTTGTCATTCCCGCCCCAAGCGGGAATCCAGAAAATTAAGATAAAATCTGGATTCCGGCTCTGCCTGCTGGCA
>LCLB01000047.1 GCA_001001795.1 Parcubacteria group bacterium GW2011_GWF1_45_5 | reverse complement strand
ACCCCCCTCAAAAATCAACGGATGCAGTAGATAGGAGACCAACCTGTCTCACGACGGTTTGAACCCAGCTCACGTACCTCTTTAATTGGCGAACAGCCAAACCCTTGGGAGCTTCTTCACCCCCAGGATGAGATGAGCCGACATCGAGGTGCCGAACAGTGTCGTCGATATGGACTCTTGGACACTACCAGCCTGTTATCCCCGGAGTAGCTTTTGGCCGATGATCTTCCACCTTCCTATGAAGTATGGTCGGTTCACTAAGTTCCGCTTTCGCGACTGCGCGACATGCCCGTCTTGCAGTAAAGCTGGCTTCTGGCTTTACCCTATCGTCCCGGTTTCCATTCGGGACTAGCCAACCTTGATAAACGCCTCCGTTACTCTTTAGGCAAATTGTTGATCCTGCCCAATTTATATTTCATCGAAGAAAGAATGAATGGATTTATCGCGTCCAAAAATTTTTGGATCGTCGCGCTTAATAAATAAATTCTGAAACCGGTCTTTTCTCTTTTCAATCCTGTTTCAATTCCAAATTTGTTATTAAGAGCTCCTCGCAATAATTCCAGATCCTCCTTTCCGAAGCATTGACTATTAATCAATAAAGCTCGATGCCTGTTCGACTTTATTTGTCCGTCATCCATAAACCAAACCGCTAAGGCTAACGGTGTCAATAACTTGCTGATGATCTTGGGAATTTTCTTTTTTCTTGATTCCTGATCATAAAACTGTTGGGCGTAAAATCTGAAATTTCCGCACGAAACAGTTTGAAAACCGTAGTTATCGTAAATCTTATTGCCGATCCTTTTTTCCCTCGGCAATGGTTCAGCCAGAACAAGATTCCGCAACTTCGCATACAGCCAATCGACATATTCTTTGTGCTTCAAAGTTTGTTCGATTTTCAGTCTGTATGTCCTGCCGCCGTTTTGAGTTTCAAAACAGCCATCGCCGAGCATTAAACCGACAATAATCGATTTCTGCTCTTCGTTCAGGACGATTTTAGATCTAAAATCATTAATGAATTTTGAATTCATATTTAGGATACGCTTTGCGTCGCCGCAAAGATCAGACTATATCACATCGCTTTTTAAGCGACTCCGGCGTGTAGTCGTTGAGGGGTCGCATTTTCATGCGACTTCCCTGCGGATTGTCTGCACCAAAAGATTTTTACCCTTCGATCAGGTACTTTTGGATACTCCAGATGTTCCCGCATATAGCCAGAATGCCCCATTATTCGGCCGCCACATAACTTCTTTTTCATTTCGTAACGGATTTTGTAAAAAAATGAAAAATACTGAAACGGACAAACTCTAAGGCAAGCGCCCCACTTAAACTGCCCACCTGGCACTGTTTTGCGCTTTTCGATTCTGCTCCCGATCAAGGAACAAAATCGAAAAGCGCAGTTAGTATAAAGCATTTGGAAAACGGGTGTTTCATTGGCGGATCCATCCAGGCCGAAACCTGGACTTCAAATCCTACCCGCTACGCTACGTATCCAAACACAAAACACAATACCAAGCTGCAGTAAAGCTTCCGGGGTCTTTTCGTCTTGCTGCAGGTACCCGGCATCTTTACCGGAATTGCATTTTCACCGAGCTCTTCGTTGAGACAGTCGCCGAGTCGTTACTCCTTTCATGCGCGTCGGAACTTACCCGACAAGGTATTTTGCTACTTTAACACGGTTCAATTTATTTTAGATCCGGCAAACTTGCCGGAACCTGCAGTCGCCTGCAGGATTGGACTATATCTTCCGAATTCATATTCGTTTCAGCGTATAGTCTCTGGGGATTCTTTTAGAGATTGAATATCACTTAAATTAAATTTTCTTTTTCGGCCTCTTCCTTCGTTTAATTTTTCTCTTATCAAGGCTATTTGTTCAAGTCCTGTTTCTGTCAGATGTTTATCGCCAACAATCAAATCAACGATTTTACAAAAAAGAGAGAAATTAGTTTTGGCTTTAGAGGAAAGCAACTCAAACCTTTTAAAAAAAGGAATAACTCTTTCCTTTAAAGAATTTGGATTTTCCACTACGAAAATCCAGCATCCGTCTTTTCTTCTTTTTAATCTGCCGCAACCCAAATATTTTTTCAGGAGGAACAGATTCGTATTGTCTCTTTGAGACACATTGAAGCTTGGCGTAACTTGCCAACCGGACCTATAATCATTTTTTCTGGCAAAAGAAACATTAAAGCTCCCTTCGCCATCAACGAATCCGGCCATATACCATCCTCTTTCGGATGGTATGCTTTTTAACCAATCTTTATGATCCATATATTTGACTCTCTAAAAGTCTTTCCTGCGGATTGTCTGATTTCCAAATGGAATACTGATAGATTTTTACTGTCTGCGGTGATAACGCAGTTAGTACTATCAGATTGATCAGGGTTTCCCGCATATAGCTGAATTTTATAACTACAACCCGTGAGTTTATAGTTACCGCGGACGTTCACTGGCGCTTAGCCCGGATAGCCGTTCCTGTCTTGCGACAAAAACGACCGCCAGGTTTAACGTTCCAGCACTGGTCAGGAGTCACCCCCTATACATCCTCTTGCGAGTTAGCAGGGAGCTGTGTTTTTGGTAAACAGTCGCTTGGCGTCTTTAGCTGCGGCCCCGCAATTGCGGGGCGGGTCATATTGCGAACTTACGACCGCTGTATTGCCGAGTTCCTTAACGAAGAATCACTCGTTCACCTGAGGCTACTCGCCTCGCCCACCTGTGTCGGTTTTCGGTACGGTCACTGTCAATTTAGCTCTAGAGGTTTTTCTTGGCAGCGCGCTCAACGAAGTTGTTCCCGAAGGAACTTCCGGCAAATCTCGGAGTATTGCGATACGGATTTTCCTGTATCGCCTCCTCGATTAACCGATGGCAAATCCAATAATGCACTTCATCTACAGCGCTGCGTCGCCCCGTCGAAAATTGATAGTGGTGCCGGAATATTAACCGGCTGTCCATCAGAGTCGCCTCTCGGCTTATCCTTAGGACCGACTAACCCTTGGTTGATAAACATTGCCAAGGAAACCTTAGGCTTGCGGTGTGCCGGTCTTTCACCGGCATTGTGGTTACTTATTCCAACATTCTCTCTTCCCAACGCTCCACTCCGACTCGCGTCGTGAGCTTCGCAGCAGTTGGAAATGCTCCCCTACCACGCGAGCGTAGCTCGCGAACAGTTAACATTTTACAATTAACAATTAACTTCTTGGGTTAACTGTCAAATGTTACAGGTTAATTGTCCGCGAGCTGCGCTCGCATTCATATCTTCGGTATTAAGTTTGAGCCCCGTTGAATCTTCGGCGCGAAATCTCTAGACTAGTGAGCTGTTACGCACTCTTTAAAGGATGGCTGCTTCTAAGCCAACCTCCTAGCTGTTTGAGAAATCTCACCTCCTTTTCCACTTAACTTAATTTAGGGACCTTAGATGATGATCATAGGCTGTTTCCTTTTTGACCATGGAGCTTAGCCCCCACAGTCTGACTCCCAAGCTCTGATTCAACGGCATTCGGAGTTTGATTAGAAGCAGTAGGCAAAGCCATCCGCTTCCATTCAGTGCTCTACCTCCGTTGTCAGTTCATCACCGAGTGTTGCACGGCTCGTGTGTTCGGGCCTCCCCTTGATATTACTCAAGGTTCACCCTGACCAAGGTAAGCTCGCTCTGGCTTCGGGTCTTTTGTGTACTACATATTCGCGAATTATTAATCGTTGATCCCAAAGGATAAGCGATTAATAATAAGCGAAAATCGCCCTATTCAGACTCGGTTTCCCTGCATCTCCGGCCCAAAGGCCTTAGATAAAGCAATACACAAAAACTCGTTGGATCGTTCTGCAAAAAGCACGCCGTCACCACTGCAAAGCAGTGCAAATTCGAAATCATAAATTCGAAATTCGAAACAAATTCCAATTCTCAAAATCATAAATTTCAAACGGAATGAATTCGGTTTGGAATTTAAAATTTGGGATTTGTGATTTGTGATTTGTTTAGGATTTCGATATTCGGATTTCGTGCTTGCATTGCCTTGCAAAGGCTCCGACTCTTTGTAAGCATATGGTTTCAGGATCTATTTCATCGCCCTCGTCGGGCTGCTTTTCACCTTTCCCTCGCGGTACTAGTTCACTATCGGTGATATTGAGTATTTAGCCTTGGCAAATAGTCTTGCCTGTTTCCGACAAGGCGTTCGTTCCTCGCCGTACTCAAGATTGATAACCGGGAGCATTAAACTGTTTTCGCTTACGGGACTATTACCCTCTTTGGTTCCGACTTTCCATTCGGATTCTGCTAACAGGATAATCTTTGTTGACTCCTCTCCGGATCGCTCCGAAGCGTTACCATCTTACAACCCCCAACCACACGCATCTCGCTATGCTCGATGCGGCGGAATTTCCAAATCCCAATTTCCAATTTCCAAAGCCCGCAAGCGGGGTATTTATTTGAAAATTGATAATTAAAAATTGAAAATTCGCATCAAACAGAATGAGATGCGTATAACTGGGTTTGGGCTCTTCCCTTTTCGCTCGCCACTACTAAGGGAATGGATCAGTTAATTATTTCGTCAGTTTATGGAAACCATAAACCGATAAAATAAAAAACTGATTGTTTTTTCTTTTCCTCCGCTTACTAGAATGTTTTACTTCAGCGGGTTTGCGCTCGCCCAGATTTTTGGAGAGGACAATTTTTGTCCTCTGCTTAGAAAAGAACTTTTAAAGAGGGATCGGCACGTGAAGAAATACTTTTACACTGGAAGGCACATACCAGAGCCGTCAAATAATTTTGTTCTCGAGGACGAATCTGTCGCGAGAATTATTGACTGAGCCAGTCTGCTCCTCGCTCTGGATCCCGACAGCAACGATACCGATCCCTCTTTTTTAACATCTCCAAAAATCTAGGCGAGTTATTGCGGTTTGCGCAATAGGGTTTCCCCATTCGGAAATTCCCGGGTCAAAGGTTGCTAGACACCTCACCGGGACTTATCGCAGTCACGCCACGCCCTTCATCGCCTCAATATCCCAAGGCATCCACCATACGCCCTTAGACTTGCCTCATAACGGAAAAATCTGCTATGGACAATCCAAGATTGTAACCACTTAATTCATACATACTTACATTTTTCATTTATTTTCATCCGCGCATTTTTTCAAATGCCGAATGAACGGATACCTACTTATTCAATTGTTAAAATTCTATCCGCTCACTTCCCGACAGCTGGCCGAGAAATTTTTTAGCTTGGCCAAGTGTCGGAAAATGAATTTTTCTTAAAAAATATTTATAATGATTTAATTGAAGTATATGACCGTCTTAACCCCCGAGACAAAATAAAATATTTAGAATTGTTTGTATGTCCATTCTATCAGAACCATGAACGTTGTCAAGTAGTTGTATTAGTTGTTAAGATTATTAAATTATCCCATCATTTATCCCATTATTTTAACCTTATTTTAGATTATAAAAGAGAAAAAAATAAAAACCGAAGCATTGTCTGCTCCGGCTTGTTTTTTTAATGAGTTTCCAAGCTATTGAACTATTACGAGTTTCTTGACACAATCCAGCAATTTTCCCCGAATATCTTCTTCTTTACAAAAGCAAATACTCGGCGAAGAAATTAATTTTCCCCACACCTCAAGCTCCGGGTATTCTCTTACCCCGACAAGTATGACCTTATATCCTTCGGCTATAAGAATTGAAGCTTGTTGCAACCCGATCATCGGATCGGGACCAGGGAAACCATTTTGGATGTCAGATATTTCAATCTGAACAAGACCAATTTTTTCTCTGTCCATCTGGTCGTCAAAATATTCCGGAATCAGGGACAGAATTTCCCTTTCGTTTAATCCATCGCTAATTATAAACAAGAAAATACCTCCTTAAAACTAACCAACAACAAACCAGTTAGGAAGATCGGCTTTTCCTGATTTCAAGTCCTGCAAATCTGCCGCGGAAATTTCGTCTTTATGCTTCTCTTCTATTACCCTCAAATAAGCGTCGCGAAGATCGGAATAACCTTTAAATCCTTTAAAAACAGGGTCTATAAAACCTTTTTTTATACTCCATTTTTGGACGAAATCAGAAGGCAATTCATCATTTTTTACAGTACCTACATTTCCGAAATTGCGGCACAAAGCAATCAACAAATCCTTATGGCTCGTGTTGCCATCAGCAAAAAAGCTGATTTCTTTTTCATTGTCTTTGGACTTTAAAACAACAAAAGCCCTAATATCTCTTATGCCATTCGGAATGCAAACGGAATTAGATTTATTGATTTTGTAATGATTTAAAATTTCATCACGGACTCTTTCTAATTTTTGTTCGTGAATTTCTCGGGGTTCTCTTCTCCTATTGTGAGCCTCAACATAAACGCCGGTTCCGGCAATATTTGTATTAATTGCTGGAGTTTGTCCAACTTCAATCTTGTAAGCTTTTTCTGCCTCAGCACGCAGTT
>LCLB01000046.1:3278-7129 GCA_001001795.1 Parcubacteria group bacterium GW2011_GWF1_45_5 | reverse complement strand
GTTTCCATGGTTCCAGCATATCATATAGTTCGCTTCTTGTTTTTCTTGTTCGGACCCAACCGCAGCAGAGCTGCGGGGTAAAATTACTGACGTAATTTATCGACGAAAGACCTGAAATAGTCGCAAAACGCGGCAGAATCGGCGACGCCGAGGCTGACTTTCTTGTGTCAGGCAAAACAGGCAAGGGAATAATTCTTGTTGTTGCCGACAGAAAATCGCGCGCTCCTTTTTTAGAAAAGATAACGGATATTACGATCAATAACGTCCATCTCGCTTTTCTGAAGATTCAGAAACGATTCCCCGAATTAAAAACAATTACCACGGACAACGACCTGCTTCTGCAGCGTCATAAAGAATTGGAGAAGCTTTTAAATATTACGATATATTTCTGCCATCCATACAGTTCATGGGAAAAAGGAACAGTGGAAAATATCAACGGATGCATCCGAAAAGATATTCCCAAGGGCAGCGACATTTCAAGATATTCAAAACAATTTATCAGAAAAATTGAAAACAAACTGCAAAGAAAATTCATGGATTGTCTCGATCATTTTACTCCCTTAGAGGTCATCATAAAATCGCGTAAACAAAAAAAGCGCCGAAGCGCTGTGAAAAAATCAAAAGCAAACCATACAAATTGAGCCCGTCGGGCGGGATATTGTGCGGATAAAGATTATAACCCGAATTTTCTTTGGGGCAAGAACCATTGCAGCTGATTTCGCAAGCGTCGCCGGGAACAGAAAGATAAATTTTATGATCATGAACCTTCCTCACCCGAAAGCCGTATTTTGTCGCGAAACTTTTTCTCTCATACCAAATATGCCGATCGACTTTTCTCATGAAATCCTCCGTTTCGGCCAACTTTTGCGCATCTTGTCCCAAAGAACAAATCCATTGGTGCATAGGAGGAGTTATAATCGCCCAAATCGTCGAGTGATCCATTTTATGGCTGGTATTCAAATTCTGAATTACAATAAGTTGCGGTTTTTTCCAACCGGTATCTTCTTCAAAAATACTCAATGCAGAAAACAAAACCTGAAGAGAAGCCCGGAGAGCGGTCATTATTTGTCGATTTCCCCGCCTTCCATTTTTGTGCCTAAGGACAGGAAGAAAATATTCCCAAGTTGACCAACCGGGATTTATCGGCTTGGTTTTTCGCAATGTTCCGGCAAAACCCCAATCTCCTTCTTTGGGAGAAATAAATTCGCCCAGACCGAATAATTCTTTCAAAGCTTCCACGATGGAAATCTTTTTCCGCGAAAATACTTCTTCCAAAAAATCGACTATTCGCTGATGGACGCTCACGCTAAGCGTTGTTTCATCTTTCACCGATAGCTCATACCAAGCTGGCAATACTTCATATTCCGGATTTTTCATCTAACTATACTGGACTGCCCTGTCAAGACAATTAAAGTGGATAAGTTAGATGGTTTCGGAAGTATAAATCTTTAGCGATTTTTTTAATTTTTTTGTAAAATTGTTCGATCTTTAAAATATATTTGCGAAGGCGTCTGGTTTCGCAAGCTGCTGTGGGGTCTTTGGTTATTGTAGAAATTGAAATATGTTTTCAGTCCGGCGTTGGCTTGTGCAAAATTAGCGTAAGACGCCATATACACATTTTCGTATTTTACCGTCCTCCATAACCGTTCAGTAAAAATATTATCCATGCACCGGCCTCGTCCGTCCATGCTGATTTGAATTTCTTTTTCTGATAAAATTCCCGTGTATCTTGGGCTGGTAAAATGGCTGCCTTGATCTGAATTATGGATTTGCGGCGTGGCAAATTTCAACGCGGTTTTTAAGTTTTCGACGCAGAAATCCATTTCTAAAGTCGGAGACAATTTCCACGCGACGACATATCTTGAATACCAATCAATGATGGCCGCCAGAAAAGCGAATCCGCATTCCAGCTTAATGTAGGTAATGTCGGTTCCCCAGATCTGGTTAATGACCGAAGCTGTGATATTTTTAAGCAGATAAGGATATTTTGCGTGAAGGATATTTTCTCGGCTGGTGTTTTTCTTGGGATAAACCGCTTCAATTCCCATCATTCGCATTAACCGTTGGACATGCTGGCGGCAAACTTGTATTTTGTGGTTTTGGCCTAATTCCCATTGAATTCGGCGCGAACCATAGAATGGTAAGTCTGTATAGATTTTATCAATCGCATTCATGATTTCGATATCTATCTGATTTACTGACGGCCGGTAATATATGGACGAGCGGGAAATATCCAGCAGCTTGGCTTGGCGGGATAAACTGATATCTTGATTATCGCAATCAATCAACGAAACCTTTTCACGGCGAGTTAAAGGGTTGCAGCTTTTTTTTAAGCCAGTCCAATTCTACTTTCGACTGACCAATTTGTTTATATAATTCCTCAATCAGTTTTTCCTGGGAAATGTTTTCCTTGCCGCGCTTGTCAGTAAAAAGAGCTGGCAGGTTTTTTAAAACAATCTTTTTCCAATTTTGAATTTGCGTAGGGTGGACTTGATAAATACTGCTCAGCTGATTAATGGTCTGCCGGCCTCCGATGGCAGCCAGCGCCACTTCGGACTTCTGTTTTGAAGTAAATACTTTTTTCATATTTTTTAGTAATTATACCCGAATCTTCTATCTAATACACCTGTCTAGTTTTCACAGTCCATTATAAACCCCAAAAGCGGCAAAATGCCATATTTGTGATCCCAGAAGCCAAACCATTGACATAGATATGTCTTCTATGATATAATGTAAGATCAATCAAATAAGGCTGTTTCGGATCGTTTTTTCACAACAAAATATCACTTTTTTGGAAGGGAGTATGCTATGAAGAAATTTTTCACAATCACCGCATGGGCAATTCTGCTTTCAATCGTCCCGAATTCTTCATTTGCATCGTTTGCAGCAAATGAAGAATCTTCCTACGAAAGTCCCCGCAACGGCGTAGAAATCGGGATCAAAGTCGTTGAAAAGACGGGATCAGAGGCAATCATCGAGATGACCTTCAAGTGCCCGGCCACCGCAACGGATAATGGATTCCGGTTGGGGTTTCATGCAAGGAGGTCGTCAATTCCGGTGATTCCAAAAGAGATTACACCTCATCACGCACTCTACATCGGCCAAGGCATAAACGAAGAGGGAAGCAGCTTTTCACTCTTTAATCAGTTAAACGGATCCATGATTTATTGGTGCTCGACCGGACAAGGAGAAGCAAAAGTTCGCTGGAAAGTAAAAGGAGAGGCTGATCTGTCGACTTTTCTAGTAATATTCGACGAAGTGAGTAGAAAAATATCACCATTTCTCGACTGGGCATTAATCGAGGATCCTTTCTTTGATTTCAAATTTACTATCACTTCGCCCAGTGATTTAAGTCGAAACGGAAAACATTTTGAAATGGAAGATGTTTATCTCGTTTTTAAATATTATTTTGATCTGGGCAATGAAGGTTTCGCCCCGGAAAGATTAAATATTCTTTGTGATGTTGATGAGAATGGGATTTTCGCAAAGAAAGACCTGGACTTAGCGGTTAAAGTCTTTTTCTCCGATTCAAAAAATACCTACGATTCGGGATCATTCAAAATCAGCGCTATATCCTGGGAAGACCTGCTACTGGAAAAATATCCCGCGGAAGCCCAATCCATTCGGGCATTTGTAAAAATGCTCAAAAGCAACCGGATTCAAACTTCCGTATCAACCGATTCGCCTGAAGCATTCGCTCTGGCAAACCACCCCAACCCTTTCAATCCTTCAACCACGATCGATTTTACTCTGGCAAAATCCGGAGAGACTACGATCGAGGTATTCAATATTTCCGGGCAGAAGGTTGCCACGCTCGCCGATGGATTCAAATCGGCGGGCAGGCATTCAAT
>LCLB01000046.1:0-3225 GCA_001001795.1 Parcubacteria group bacterium GW2011_GWF1_45_5 | reverse complement strand
AAGAAAAATCAAGATGACTCTGATGAAATAAAATCAGAGTCATCAAACACCCGAGCCGCCGCGCGAAACAAACGCGCAGCGGCTCTTTTATTTTCTTTTTTATTTCATCTATTCCTCACTGATTTGATTCTTCCACTATGCTTTCCCATAAGTGCGTTATTCACGCTATAGCGTGAATAACGCACTTATAAATTTTTTATGAATTTTGCTCGAATTTTCCGATTTGAGAAGTTAAAAAGATTATCACGGCAAAAATCAACGCCAAATCATTCTTCCAAAGAGGAGTGTCCAAAAGTCCGTGAATTAAAATATAGATCAAGACTGCCAAAAGAGCCAAGGCCAGTGGCTCTTTTTGTTTTAGCCAGAGAGAAAGATTAATTTTGAGTAAAAGAATATAAAGCCAAATAAATCCGGCTAAACCAACCAGCCCGGTTTGCAGCCAAAAGGCCAAAAATAAATTATGGGGTTGGGGCACGGCCCATTCAAGATAGGGCGGAAAATATTTTTGATAGGCCAAATATTGCCCTTGAAAATTCCCGGGCCCGATTCCTAAAAACCAATGGTCTTTTAAAATTAATCCGGCTGATCGCCAAATCATCAGGCGGGATTGCAAAGAAGAACGGTCAAAATTCACGAGATTAATAAATTTTTGGGAGTTGCCGAGAAAAAGGAGAATTATAAGCAAAATAACAACTATAAAAACTATAAAAAATTTCTTAGTGTCATTCCCGCGCAGGCGGGAATCCAGATTAATTCGGGCCTGGACCCCCGCTTTCGCGGGGGGGACAAAATAGAGAACAATAATAACAACCAATATTCCCGCCAAAATTCCCAACCAAGCGCCGTAAGAAAAAGTGAAATAAATAACAACCGCCATTAAAATTGCCGCGGCATACAAAAATATCTTTTCCGCATCCTTTCTGGCAAAAAAGCCTAAGACCAAAGAAACCAAAAACGCCGGCGCCAGATACATCGCCAAATGATTTGGCGAAAGATAAAAAGCAGCCAGCCGCCCGTCAAAAGTGAATTTGCCCTGCCAAAAATAAATCAAAGAGATCAGAGAAACCGCAACCCCCGAAGAAATCCAAGCGATAAGAATTCTTTTTATATCTTCTTTTTCTTTGATTAAATCGGCCATTGCCCAACCAAAAAGAGCGGGCAAGACAAACCAGGATTTCAAAATGCCAAAGCTTGTTTTTGGATCGGCCACGGCCAAAGAAGAGGAGAGAGCGCCGGCCAGAATCAGAATTATGGGTAAAAAAAACTGACTGCGCCAAGCCTCCTTTCTGTCATTCCCGCCCTTCGGCAAGGTCAGGGTAAACTCCAGGCGGGAAGCCAGACCTAAATTAATCTGGACCCCCGCTTTCCCTCCTTCTCCGCCCTGGGCGGATACGGAAGGGCGCGGCGCGGGGGTGACAAAAAAAAGCGCAAACGAATAAAATAACCAAATCAATAAAAATCCCGCCATCAAAATTTCCAAAGCATTCGTCGAAAACCAGCCGAATTTTAATTGGACCAAATACAAAGGAGCGGCAAAAATGATTATCGCCGGCGACCATTTGATTATTTTTTGAAGATAAAACATAAAAATTTAATCCTCTCGCCCTCAGACGAGGGGGAGAATAAAAGAGGGGGTGATTAATTCTAAATTTAAATTACCTCACCTCATTCGAGTCTGAAAGACTCTCAGAGTCTAAAGACCCAACCCTCTCCTCAAAGAGGAGAGGGGGCTATTATGATTTAAACTTGCACTCAACCCCGCCGCAATCATCAAGAAAGCCAAAATCGTCGGGTTAAAAATGGCGGTTTCAAAAAAAGAGTGGACGGAAAAATAAACAAAAAAACCAAAACAGCCCGCGCCAAAAACCCGCGTAATCGCTTCTTCGCTTCTTATTTGCCGTAAAGAATTTTTAAAGCAATAAAACAGAAAAACAATCCAAGCGATCAAACCGAAAACACCGGTTTCAACCAAAATATCCAAATATAAATTATGGCTCGTAACGGCGCTCCTGTAATTTTCGTAAGGATTAAGCAATAAAGGATAATTGCCAAGCCCCGCGCCGGTCCAAAAAGAATCCCGGCTCAAATAAACAACCTCTCGCCAAATTTCAAGTCTGCCTGCGTTTGATCCTTCGTTTGAATCAAAACTGGAAATGAATCTGGAGGCAACGGGGCCGCCCCAAATAAAAACGCAAACCGTTGCCGCCAACAACGAAACCCTAAAAAGTTTTTTTGCTTTAACGCTTAACTTGGGCCAAGAGACAACAATCAAGGCGCAAACGCCGGCCAAAAATCCCAAATATCCTCCGCGGGAGAAAGTTAAAAACAAAGTCAATGAACAGACAATAAAAACAAAGAAAGAAAATATTTTTCTCTTCGGATAAAAAATAACCACGGACAAAGCAAACAGAGCCCCAAATCCCAAAAAGAAAGAAAACATATGAGGATCGGGGAATACGCCAACAGCTCTCATAATTGTCTCTCCGCGAACCTCGGCATACCAGCTTGGGTTTTCCACCACTAGCCGGCCGAAACTATGGCCGTAAAAAACAGGGGCGATATAGAGCGATAAAAAACGGCTTGCTTTTTCAATTCCCATGAAAAATTGCGAAATAAATTGAATTAATCCCAAAACGGCGCAAGCCAGCGATGAAAATAAAATTATATCCAAAAACTTCTTCGCTTTTTTTGCGTCATTGATAAACCAAACAACAAGCGGCATCAAAGGAAAGATTGAAGCCAAAAATAAAACTTTTCTGATTCCGCGCCAATAATCATTCGCGCCCAATAATGAAATCAAACATAAAACCAAAAAGAGCGACAAAAAAATCCCCGTTTTTCCGCCACTCCGAACAGATTGCCAGCCATTTTTCAGAAGAACGGCGGCAAATAAAACAAGAATCAAAATCCTCCCGCTCGCCAAATCAACGCCGGCGGCGGGATTAAGGGCTATTTGAAAAGGCAAATAGGCCGCCAAAAAATAAAAAAAAGCGCCATCCCGGCGCCAACAAATAAAAAAGACGATTAAAGAAAGGGCGGCCAAAATCGAGATTTTGACGGAAAAAATCGTGAGAACCGAAAGAAAAATCGCCGCCGCGAACGGCCAAAAAAAATTATTTTTTTCTCCGGTTAAATCCATATCGGCCGAATTAATTTTGCGCTTCTTTTGGAGCGAGAATTTCCTTTATTTCCCTCGTTGAAATTCCCTTTAACAAGAAAAGCAAA
>LCLB01000045.1 GCA_001001795.1 Parcubacteria group bacterium GW2011_GWF1_45_5 | reverse complement strand
TTGGCGGTGGGGGCGAGATTCGAACTCGCGATGCCCTTTCGGACATTCTGGTTTTCAAGACCAGCGCCTTCAACCGAGCTCAGCCACCCCACCAACTCACGACATTATAACAAACCGACTATCCCCGGGGAAGCCAGACACGACCATTATCGCCAGCGACCCGTAAATACGCTATCCACACTTCCATTTTAAGGAACATATACTATGCTAATAGCTAAGCTATATATGACAGAACCATCCATTTATTCGCCATCAACACCAACGACCAATGGTTTCGAACTTCCCAAGACTGTCGGTATTATTTACAGCGAGGTGCGCCGCGAGTACTTCCCCACCGAGACCCAGTACCTCACCGAACAAGACGCCGAACATGAAGCCCGGGTCATCGGTTCGTATTTGGAAAAACTCAACGTCCGCGTCTATTATTATCCGGGCACTCCCAACCTTGTCATCAATCTGGCTCAGGATAAACCCGATATGGTCATCAACCTGGTTGGTTCGATCCGCGGGCAAGAATATTTGTCCGCGACCATCCCCGGCATCCTTGAATCCTTGAATATTCCTTATACGGGATCGGGAATCCTCGGAGAGTCCCTGGTCTATAACAAATTCCTGGTCAAAGAACTTCTCCAGTCCCATGGCATCCCTGTCCCCCGTTTCCAGCTCATATCCAACCCGCTTGCCTTACTCGATCAGACCCTGCAATTCCCCTTGATTTCGAAGCTCAATGAAATCCACGGAGCAGTGGAAATCACCGACACCGCAGTCTCGGAAAATGAAAAACAGCTGCGCGAGCGTTTGAAATTCCTCATCGCAACCTACAAACAACCGGTGCTGGTCGAGGAATTTATCGCCGGGCGCGAGGTCACCGGCATACTGCTCGAGGGGCTCAACAAAAAAGTATATTTAGCGGCTTCGTCACGACGATATCCGAGATACATCATGAGGGAAATAACAGAACCCGAGCGGGAAACTCCGGGCATAACGGCAGATGACTGACCGAAGCTGGCGCCAACAACTACCGTTACGAAAAGTACCTGGATCCGGCACTCGCGGAATATCTCAAACGTGCCTTTGACATCCTCCGTATGTCGGATTACGGCAAATTCGACATCCGCATCGACCAGTCGGGGCGATACTATTTCATCGACAGCAACAGCAATCCGGCTTTCGGGCCCAAAGAGCTTGATATCGCTATTGCCAATATCCTCGGCCTGTATAACATTTCGTTCCCTGAAATCCTCAAACGGTTGCTCCTGAACACCATGCGCGACGCGACCGGAAAAGAAAGGGTCAACCCGTCGCCGGACAATAACGAAGACACTAAGACGGCTTAATGACTTGTTCGCAAGGTTTAACCATAAGAATAAACGCCCGGTATCGGGCGTTTATTCTTGGCTTCAACGTGCCCCCGCGAGGAATCGAACCTCGATCGCAAGATCCGCAATCTCGCATTCTATCCGTTGAACTACGAGGGCCCTACCATGCTCTGGTTATCACCAGAGCTTCGAGGGGCAAGCAAAACGCGTTTAAACCACGGCTTGTCCGTCCGAAGCTTTAGTGCCAACTAAAGCGCAGGAGGAAACTACGCCGACGCTTCGGTCGGCGCTCCGACTTTGCGTCGGGGCGAGGGCAAACTACCAGAACATTCTGTCGAATGAATCGAACAACCCGCCTGTATACTCCTTTTGCGGAACATATTGATTGACGACCAAACGCATACGTTCGGCGTCTTCCAACGGGACCGGGATCCTGAATTGACCGCCTTTACTCTGGCGAAACACGAAAAACCGATCCTGTTTTGTCGCGTACGGCACCGTGGAAAAATATCTGAGATCAATGAATGACTTCAACTCTTCATCCACCCACAACCCGGAATCGGTGATGGCGAATTTATGAAGTTTCGGGGCATGCCCGAATCCAGGAATAAACAGTACCACTCCGATGATAAAAAGAGAAAACGCAAATAGGTAATTGGAAAAGTACAGCGCCCACGCGATCATGAGTCCCACCAAAACCAAAGTAATTTTGACGTACTGTTGCGCCTTTTTCAGGTTACGATATTCCGGAGCACGCCATTCGAACAATACCCGTTCTCCGAAATACTGAGGTTCGCTTTTTTTTGTTTGGGATCGCGGCATAGGCCAAGCATATCATATCTTATCTTTAAAATAAATGGATTTATCCTGCGATTTTTGCTACAATGGGTAAATCATACCCTGGAGGAGTCGCATAGTTGGCCCATTGCGAGGGTTTGCTAAACCCTTGAGCTGAAAAGCTCACGTGGGTTCGAATCCCACCTCCTCCGCCTTCGTCACGACGCAACATCGGAACTCCGGCGAAAGCAGTCCGTCAAAGAACAAAAACACATGGCAAAAACAAAGAATAATCTTACCCTCCGGCCACCGGTAGTGGTCGTCATGGGACACGTTGACCACGGCAAAACCTCGCTTTTGGATTACATCCGAAAATCCCGCATCGCGGCACGCGAAGCAGGAGGTATCACCCAGCATTTGGGAGCATATGAGGTCGAGCAACAAGGCAGACGTATCACCTTTCTCGACACCCCGGGGCACGAAGCATTTGCCGCCATCCGGCAGAGGGGAGCGAAGGTTGCGGATGTTGCGCTTTTAGTTATCGCGGCGGATGAAGGACTGAAACCACAGACTCTTGAGGCACTTTCATACATCAAGAGCGAAAAGCTTCCTTTTATTATCGTTCTCAATAAAATCGACCGGCCGGGAGCCAACCCCGACAAAATCAAACAGGCACTCGCAGATCAAGAAGTGTATGTCGAGGAATGGGGTGGCACGGTACCGTGCGTACCAACCTGCGCGATATTGGGAGAGGGTATTGATGCGCTTTTGGAAATGATTCTGCTCGTCGCCGACATGGAAGAATTGACGGCAGACCCCCTTGCCCCGAGTACCGGCATTATCCTTGAATCGACCATTGATATGCGCCGCGGCATTGAGGCAACCATACTGGTCCTGAACGGCACGCTCAATATCAATGACACGATTTACACGACAAACGCTAAAGCAAAGGTAAAATACGTTGAAAATTTTCTAAGAAAACGGGTTGCCTCGGTCACCTTCTCTTCGCCCTGCGTGGTGACCGGCTGGGACACCCAACCGCTGGTCGGTGACACCTTTACCGAAGTAACGCCCGAATCCTTGCCCGTACCAGCCAGCCGCGTCATGCCCGACACAAAAAACGTATCCGAAGAAAAAAACCAAACCACCTATAATTTTCTCTTCAAAGCGGATATGTCGGGGTCGCTCGAGGCATTATGCCTGATGTGCGAACAGCTCTTAGTGGACCTCAAGATTCCTTATGTTATTGTCGGACAATCAACCGGCGACATTGTGCTCGGGGATATCAAATCAGCGGAAAACACCAACGCGATTATTGTCGCCTTCAACAGCAAACTGACTGCGGAAGCAAAAGGATACTATAAACCGGAAAAGACGGTTCTTTTCGAAGGCAACATCATCTACCACCTGATCGAAGCTCTTAAAGAGCATCTGGAAAAAATCACGAATCCTCATCTTGAAAACATCTTAGCCCGGCTCACCGTCATTGCCGTATTTTCGCAGAAAGACAAAAAAAACCACCAAATCGTAGGAGGGCAGCTGACCGAGGGGACACTTAGGGTTCCGATGAAATGCAATGTCGTACGAAACGAAGAAAAAATCGGAACCGGAAAGCTTTTGAGCATCAAGAAAAACAAACAGGAATTCGACACTTGTGAAGCTCCCGGAGAGTTCGGCGTTCAAATCGAACTACGCGAAGACGGTCTCCTGATCCAAAAAGGAGACATTATTGAATTCAAGAAATAAATCCCGTGGACGAACAAAAACGAGGACGCATCGAAAGCACAATCCAAAAAGAACTCGGTATAATCATCGAGCGCGATCTTGATGTAGACCCCAATCTTCTTATCACCATCACCCGCGTGGAATTTTCACCCGACAACCGCCAGGCAAATATCAGAACATCGGTGTTCCCGGAACAGGAACAGGAAAAAACACTCGCACTCCTGAACACTTCCGCAAAATCGTTCATCCGTCCGTTGCAAAAACGAATCCGCATGGGGTATATCCCTCATCTCATCTTCATATATGACCCCGGTATCGTCCATAACGCACGAGTTCAGGAACTTATTGAAAAAAACAAGGAATCAAGGTAGGGTGAAGACATGGCCTGGTAGCCAAGTAGTAAGGCAAGGGTCTGCAAAACCCTCATACGCGGGTGCAATTCCCGCCCAGGCCTCAAATACCAAATAAAAACTAAAACTACGTCTATATCGTCGCGTTTTTACAAAATCAAAATGATGATATAATTATGCTATGGTTGACTTAAAAAAGTTACACCACAAGACCTTTGGTATACCATTGGCCTTATTGCAACCGATGGCCATCTCAGCAAAGATCGTCGACACATCGACATTACTTCAAAAGACAGAAAACACCTCTTCACGGTAAGAAAAAGGTTAGGTCTTACGAACAAAATAGGAATGAAAGCCCGTGGTGCCAAGAAGGTTAAAAAATACTCACATTTAACATTCGGGGACGTACGATTCTATCATTATTTACTAGGTATAGGATTTGTTCAAAGGAAATCAACTCAACTTGGAATTCTAAAAATAAACATGTCCTATTTTGCTGATTTTCTTCGCGGAGTTATAGATGGGGATGGATCAATCTCTACATGGATACATAAAAGCAATCAACACAGACAATGGTCTCTCCGTATCACATCAGCGGCACCAACTTTTATATCTTGGTTACGTGTAGAAATAGAACAATATTTCAACGTGAGAGGGAAATTATATCATTACTCCTATACTTATAAGAAAAATCCGATTTATATATTAAAATTTGGGAAAATAGCAACACAACAAATCATTGGACAAACGTATTACAAGGATGCAACCGGCCTATCAAGAAAGATACAATTGAAAACTGAATGTTTACGTGACGGAAAGAAAATGGTAAATTACGGAGGTGTTTTATGCCCGGGTGCTGGAACTGGCAGACAGCCCTGACTTAAAATCAGGTGAGCGCAAGCTCGTGTGGGTTCGAATCCCACCCTGGGCACCACAAACGAACTAAATGGCTTTTTCAAAGCCATTTGGTGCGTTTATTCTACCAAATCAGAACCTATTTTCAAAATCAGTAATCAATGGAGTTCCCCGCGCGCTACGCGCCTCTGTGCGAAGCACAGAGCTTCTGCTGAAGCAGAAGTGCGGGAGAACGCTCTGCACTCCGCCACAATGTTTTTGGGGGAAAGGAGGCGGAGCGCAGAAATGCGGAACGCGAGCGAAATTTTGCGAAATGCTGGGGGTTTGGGGGAAAGTATTTCGCAAAATTCGCTTCGCGTACTTCCTGATTTTTTGGTGGGGATTTCGGCGGGCATCAACAAAGAAAAATACACAACATTGAAATCTCGGCAAAGCCGAGATACAAAATTATTGTTTAGTTTCTTTATACGCTACTTCAAGTATATATACGTCGGGGTCATAAAAATCAACTGTATGGTAACCACCTTTTGGGTGCCAATCATCCTTAACCTCAAGTGGGCCACGAATTATTTTCGTACCGTATTTATTAAGAAATTTTCCTACAGCTTCAACCATTTTTAAATCGCTTGCATTAAAACACATATGTCGTGAACCGAGCATATTTCTTTGTTCATTTTCGGAATTTCTTTTCGTAAATACAGATTCCTTTAGATATATTTTTGTATCTCCATATTTAAAACCGGTAGCATCAACTTGTTCCCAGCCAACAAGCGAAAAAAGTTCAGTATAAAATTCAACCGAACGATGTAGATTTGAGACCAGTATTTCAATGTGTCGTATTTCAAGTGGCATACTATTATTTAAAATTAACTTCTGCTTCATCTCCGAAAAAAGTATATTGATTATTTTCAACTAAAATCCCTTGTCCGTCTCGCAAAATCCGAAGTGGATATTTTAGAGTTTTTATTTTTTCCTTTACTAATTCCTCCGCTTCATTTTTGTAATGGACTTTTAGTACGAAAGGAACATAATTTAATCCCGAAAAATCAGTAAGTCCAAATCTGTCTCTGCCTGTTTCATTCCAGTTTGCTACTTCAATCGTTGGACACATGATATATGCTCCCGCACTTGTGCCAATATAGATTTTTCCCTCACTCAATAATTCTTTAAGCACTTCTGCAAAACCATTTTCTCTGATTGCTTTTAATAGATAAAAAGTATTTCCACCCTCAACATGAATAACATTTTTATTCTTGAAAAAGTTTTTTAGTTCTTCTTTACTTTTCCCTTCAATATCCATTTCCTCAAAAAGAATGTGATTTTCTCTCATAGAATTCTTAACTTTTTCAAAAAATGTTTTATCTCTTGCAACTTTTGAGGCGGTCATGACATATCCGATTTTCATTTCGGATTTTGAAATACCAGTTAGGTCATAACCATATTTAAAAAGAAAACTTAAATCTGAGGCAAGGATTATCTTCATATTATTTTATCTTAGATAAATCACCATTAAGAATAACTGGGAACATCCCGTATAATTCTTCCTTGAAACTTGAACTTTCGTCTATTGGGTTTAATATGTAAATTGGTTTTTTAAGATAAAAATCAATAGCTATTTCACTCAATACTGCACCTCCTATATATCCATCTTTCCCATTTTTCTTATAATTTAATATCAGCACAACATCTCCTTTTTCAACTTCATTAAAATGTTTTTTGGTTAAGTAAGCTTTTCTTTTATAATCTTCTGGTCTTTCCATCCAAGTCTTATATGTTTCTACCTTAAAATCATTGCTCTTTACCATTTTGTTTACGGTCAAAGGAACTCTAACCTTAAAACCCAAATCTTTGAGTTGTTTTTGAACTTCTACAACTTGAGAATAAAAAGAGGCACTTGAACATATTACTATTGTTTTTTTGATTTTCTTTTTCATATTATTTCAGCAAAATTTCTCTCGCTTGATTAAAAATATCTAGCATATCTTTTTCAAGAATAAGAGGAATAAACTTGTTTTTATCTGTTTCTGAAAGATGAGAAAGGTCGTCAATTTTCCAAACAACAAAACCTTGCGATTTTCCATCCTCAATTTGTAAATCATTTATTGAGCCGTCGTAAAGATAAGTGTATTGACTGCGAATAGTGTTATTTGTTAAACCAGTTGCTTCGTCAAAACTTTTCTTTCTCATCTTTTTTATAAAAACAAGTTTATTCAAATCAATGTCAATTCCTGTTTCTTCTTTACATTCCTTAACCGCAGTTTTTTCATACGACATTTTTGGTTCAACATGACCACCGACTGTCGCGTCTAACTTGTCGGGATAAGTGTCTTTGTCTTTTGCTCTATGTTGAAAAATGATCTCTGATTTTGGAGTAAGAAACCAGATGTGAATTTCACGATGAAGCAATCCATTTTGGTGGATTCTGGCACGAGTTTCAAGACCAACGACATTATCATTTTCATCTGTAACTTCCAACATTTCTAATGGATTGCTCATAAAATGATTTTATCATTTTTCTAGTATTTTTTAGCGTCATTTTGTGGTTTGCTGTAATCCACGAAGACAGAAATGGGATTTTGACTTTTGCTGTTCTGGATGTTGGCCAAGGCGATGCCCTTTTTATTGAATCTCCCACGGGTACGCAGGTTTTGGTGGATGGCGGTCCCGGCAAAACCCTTATGCGAGAAATAACCGCTGTCATGCCATGGTATGACAGACATATAGATATGTTGGTTGTAACCAATCCGGACAAAGACCACTACGAGGGATTCATACCTCTTACGGGCAAATATTCTATTGATGTAGTGGTTGAACCGGGAACAGTATCGCTAACTTCGGAGTATGCAGTGTTGGAAAAAGAAATTGCTGTGAAGAAAATAACCAAAATTTTGGCCAGACGAGGACAAATAATAGACCTCGGTGGAGGAGCGTATTTGCAAATCCTTTTTCCTGACCGTGACGTTTCCGGATTATCCTCAAATAACGGCTCAATTGTTACGCGTTTAGTTTATGGCCATACATCCGTTATCTTACAGGGCGATTCTACTTCAAATATAGAGAATTATCTAGTTACACTAGGGGAGGGTAACTTAAAAAGCACCATACTCAAAGCTGGTCACCACGGCTCGCGGACAAGTACATCGGAAGAATATGTTACAGCGGTTTCACCGCTGTGGACGGTTATTTCT
>LCLB01000044.1 GCA_001001795.1 Parcubacteria group bacterium GW2011_GWF1_45_5 | reverse complement strand
CCCCGTAGGAAATTACCTGCCCGCCGTATAAACCAAAATTTTAAGACAGATAATTCGGTAAATTATTTCGACCTGATACAGAGTTAAAATTGAATGTTTCATAGTCTTATATCGAAATTTTGGGCCGGCTTTGGCAGGCGGGAGTATTTTCCGAAGAAGTTAGTATAACATTCTAGTTATTATAAATCAGTTTAGTTCTATTTGATTAATGCCTCAAGAAGAAAATACGTTCGTTCAATATTTCCTACGGGGCATAATGTTCGCTAACCGTATTCTCAATACGGTTATATTATAGCACTTTTTTTACAATTTTAAAGCCAGGTACTCGAAACATCGGGTTATGGCGGTTGGCGACACCGCCCCGTCAATGACATCGTTAAGGCGCAAAGACTCGCGCAGGGCTACGTGCTTTTCTTTGACGTTGCAAACGGGCTGTTTTCGGGAGAGCAGTATCGCATATTCCCCTGCCCCGTGTGCGTAGAGAAGCATATCCCGTAACGTGATTTGGAAAAGATCAAGAAGCGGGAAGGGCGCCGGAGTACTTTCTTTTTCTTGTTTTGGCACCAAAGTAAGACGTTCCGGGAACGGGGTATTTTGGAACTTGAGTATTGCCATTGCTTCCCTTAACTATAGCAAATTTACAGATTAAATAGCATAGACTATTTCACATTGCCCTTATGTTTAGGATTGTTTAGAATCAAGGTATTCAAGAATATGATTTCGCGGAACCAAGCCGAACTGGACTACGAGACATCGCGAGCGGATAGTGCGTATCAGCGATTCCGGTTTGTGGGACACGAAAATGAAGATGCAGTACGAAGGTGGTTCTTCGAGAATCTTCAAAAGTTTATTCTGGGCTTCGAAGCTCAACCGGTGAGCATTATCAATCAGTATGATTTTATATTGGGCACGTAAAGGTGTCGTATGGGCGAATGCCATAAGGTGTCCCACCCCCTCTATGCCATAAGGATCGTAGCTCAATTCTTTGGTTTGACATCTTGCCGCCAGAACGTCGTCAATCACCATAGTGTCATGACCCGCGTTGGCGTTGATACAAGCGGGACATGAACCGCACCCGCCTAGTATCGTTTTCTCGCATTGCATCCCTCTGATGAATTCTTTGGCAATAGTGCGTTTGCCGATTTTTTCCGGACCCTCGAAGAGAAAAGCGGGGAATAAAAACCCGCGATTCAGAAAGTTTTGCAGATAAGAAAGCTTCTTTTGATGACCGATAATACCCATAAATCAAAAATAAAATAGCAAAAAGCAAAATGATAGATAAAAATTCAAATCTTTATTCTTGCATTATATTTCTACTTTTTGATTTTTAATCTTTAATTTATTTAAAAGACTGTACGGTTCGTTTGTAAATATCCAAATTATCCAAAATAATACCGGTTCCTTTGGCGACACATAAGAGCGGATCATCGGCAACGTAGGTCGGGACACTGGTGGTTTTATAGATAAGATCGTCTATATTGCGTAAAAGCGATCCGCCTCCGGTGATGATCATGCCCTTCTCGATGATGTCCGCGGCAAGTTCGGGCGGCGTTTCACGCAGGACATTTTTCACTGCCTGGATGATTTCTTTCAAATAGGGCTGTAACGCCTCGGCGATATCGTTCGAGGTAATCACTTTATTTTGAGGAAGTCCTTCCACCGTGTCTTGTCCTTTGATTTCCATGCTCAATTTTTCTTTTTCGTTTAGGGGCGTGGCGGTGCCGATATGAATTTTCAATTCTTCCGCCGTACGTTCACCGATAGTGAGATTATGCTTCTTTTTGATATGGTCGACAATCGCACGATCGAAACGGTCCCCGGCAACCCGAATTGATGCCCAGGAAACAATACCACCCAAGGAAATTACCGCAACTTCCGCCACTCCGCCGCCGATATTGACGATCATATTGCCAGAAGCCGAATTAATAGGGACTCCTGCTCCGAGTGCCGCCAGAATCGGCTCTTTGACGACATAGGTGTTACGACTCCCCGCTTCCCGTGCCGCGTCAATAACTGCTTTGCGTTCGGTTGAGGTGCTTCCCGCGGGAACCGAAATAATGACATCCGGCTTGATGAATCCCCAGAAACCGCATGCTTTATTGATAAAATATCGCAAGATGGATTGGGTAACCCGGTAGTCGGCAATGACGCCGTCCTTGAGAGGACGGTATACGACAATGTCCGCGGGGGTTTTCCCTACCATTTGCTTTGCTTCTGTGCCGATTGCCAGCACTTTGTTGTCGGGCTTGGAAACGGCGACAATAGAAGGTTCGTTGATGATAATGCCTTTTTGCGGAACAAATACCAGCGTGTTGGCGGTTCCTAAGTCAATGCCGAGTTTGGTGATAATCATATATTCGTCTTACTTCTGGAGTGTACCGCGCTTTTTTTCATTAAGCAATTCACGCGCCACCTCTCTGTCGTCCCAAGGGATCCTCTTGTCTTTAAATACCTGCCATTGTTCGGCACCTTTGCCCAGAATCATTACGATGTCCCCGGATTTTGCCAAGGATAAGCCCTTCGTAATCGCGGAACGGCGATCCATAATAATCCAGTAGGATTTTTCTTCTTTCATGGTTAGAACGGTTCTGATGCCTTCGTGAAGTTCCTGGATGATTTTTTCCGGATCTTCGGTATAGGGATCATCGTTGGTAAGAACCACATAGTCGCAGTACTGGCCCAAAAGTTTTCCCATGACGGGTCGCACGCGGGCATCTCGGTCTCCACATGCTCCCGTAACCGCAATCAGGTTTCCTTTTGTTTGCGGCTTCATGGTCTTAAGAACCTGATCAAACGAATCCGGAGAATGGGCGTAATCGACAATAACCGTATACCCGTATTCATTGGGAATCGATTCCATTCTGCCTGGTGCGGGGATAAGGGCCTTGATGTTTTCCCGGAGCTCCAAAATGTCGACACCGATACCGCGCAGCGCCGCGAGCGCCGCGGTCGCATTGTACACGTTGAAGATCCCCAAAGTTCGGATATATAAAGGAATTGTTTTGCTGAGATAGGAAAGAGTAAACGAGGTTCCCCCGCTTTCCCCTTCTACGTTATTGATCCGCATGTCGCAACCGTCCCCTTTTCCGAAAATAATCGTATGGGTGCCCGTGATGCGCAATTTCCTTAACTGCGCGTCTTCCCCGTTGATGGCAACCACCTTGGTTTTCGGGCCTATCATGCGCTGATGGGAAAAGGTATAATCCCGGTCGGTCTTATGGTAATCCAAATGATCGGGCATCATATTGGTAAAAATCACTACGGGAAATGGGATGCCTATTAACCGAAACTGTTTGAGGCCGTGGGAAGAAATTTCGAGTATTGCATATTCGCATTGGGCACGAACCGCCCGCAGAAGCAATCGTTGCATGAACCCCCTGCCCGGCGTGGTCATTTTTTCGGTATTAAGTTCTTCTTTCCCGGCGATTTTTACCGCTGCGGTCGAGTAGAGCGCCACCCGTTTGCCGATGCTCTCAAGAAGCTGGGCAATAAAATATGCGGTTGTGGTTTTACCCTTTGTCCCCGCCACGCCGATGACCGTGATTTTTCTTCCAGGGAATCCGTACCGGACGGCATAGAGCCATTCAATGGGAAGATGCCAGAAATAATTAATGAGTCCTTCTGAAGGAAGAATGATGCGGATTATTTTTTTTATAAAGCGTATGTATTTTTTCATGACGATGAACGGGTGATCATTACGTGAATTCGTTTTTTAAAAAAAATATAAGCTGCGGTAATGCAAGCAATCATGCCGATAGTCATAATCGTACTGATATCTTCGAAACGGTTGGCGTATACAACGTACATTTCCTGGAAAAACCATCCCATGGAACCCATGAGGGCAAGGCGGATCATGGTTCCGATGCTTCCGAATACGACAAATTTCCGCAACGGCATACGGATAAGTCCAGAAAAGATAGCGGTGAGCGCGCCGGGAAATATCGGTATCGCGCGCAGCGCAAGCAGCATCCATTCGTCGGTATGTTGTTTTTTGAAATATCGTTCAATTCCCCTGACTTCATCCCACGATATACCGATATACTTGCCGACACGTTTTACCGTAAACTCTTCGCCCCAGTATGCCAGGCCGTACCACAGAAGGGAGCCGATCATGACGCCTCCCAGGCCGACAGGGATAAATGGAAAAATAACTTGTCGAAGAGCGCCTATGGCGGAATCCGCATGGATCAAAAAAAATCCCCCTCCCATCATAATCAAGGACGACGGGAGTGGAAGAATAATCTCTTCAAGCAGAGTTCCCACGAAGAATCCTCCCCATCCATAAGATCGGATTATCTGTTCCAGCCATATCATAAGCTCGGTCATGCCCGTATATTATCTGAACAGAATAGGAAGCATCATGCTCATGATTACCGAGAGCACAAGAATCGCTAAAATGATGCGTTTGAATCGTTTCATATCTTTACTTTACTATTACGGTTTAAACAACGATTGTTGTTTTATCTCTCTTAAATGGATATCGATTACCAGAAGGAAAAGGGAGGCGACAAGGGGGCCGTAGATAATGCCCAAAACACCCCAAGCGCGGATTCCCCCGATGATGGAAAGGAAGGTGATCAGAGGGTGTATTTTTACTTTTCCGCCGATCACCAGCGGTTTAATGATATTGTCGATGGTTGAAACAAGCAGAACGTTGAATGCCAAAAAGAGGAGTGACCGTTGGACATCCTGGGTACTCAAGAACAAGAACAGGGTAGTCGGTCCGTATATGAAAGCCGGCCCGAAAAACGGAATCATGGAAAAACAAAACATGACGACGCCCCAGAAAATAGGAGACGGCAGGCCGAAAACAGCGAATCCTATCCCTCCGATGATACCCTGGGCGCACGCAGTCAGCATATTCGCCCACAAGACTCCCTGGATCACGTTCTTGCAGGTCGCCAGGAAATATTTTGTGTTTTGTTCCGATAAGGGACTGATTTTTTGCAGGAATTTTATTATTTCATCACCATCACGAAGCAGGAAAAACAAGCTCGCAACCGCGATAATGAATCCGAACATGATGCCGATTGCATTGGTGGCCACGGCTGTCAAAACCACACTCGTTTTATTGAGGCCGGGCAGTACATAATTTTTCAGAACTTCCTCGATATTGACACCGTATTGTAGAGCCCAATGCGAAACATTTTCTAAAACCGCGGAACGTTGCGAAGCCGTCGTGTCCGCTATTGCGTCGTTGATAAGTCGGTATACATTCTGTAATTCCTTTATCAGCACAGTCCCCAGAGAAAAAATCGGAAGCAGGATAAATACAAGAACCAAAACCGTCACCAGAAACGCGCTTAGGTTTTTATTTTTTTATATATTATGTAATATGCAAAAAGATTATCATTAATTATATCATTTTACCAATTTATGACAACGATAAATACATGGATTTTCGTGTTCCGACGGTTCGCAGAAGACCATGATTGCATCAAATATTTTCAGTATTGTGGTGCGCGTTCTTTTCGTTTTGCGTCGTAGTTTTCGTACCGGGCCAAGGCGAATAAAACGCTCGAAAGCCTGTTAAGAAACATCAATAGGGTTGGCGCAAGTTTCTTCTTTCTGTTGAGGGTCACCCCGGTTCGCTCCACGGTTCGTGCAAGGGTACGCGCATAATCGAACTGCGCAGCCGAAAGTATTCCGCCTGGAACCACGAAGTGCCGGATGGTTGGTACGCAACTGTCGATCCTGGCCACAATATCTTCCAGGAGTTCAATATGCCGGTCATTGATTCTGATATCCGGTTTCCCGGGGGTAAAATACGTTCCCGCGGCTTCCGCCATGCAAATGAACAACATGTTTTGGATATCATTGACTACCGCCACGGTATCTACCACTTTTTTCTTTTTCTTCGGAATACTCGTCTGCATGATTCCTAACCAGGAATTCAACTGATCGCAGGCTCCCAGGAACTCAAAAAGCTCATGATCTTTTGACAATGTTCTTTTACCGAGCTTTGTTTTTCCCTTATCCCCATTTTTGGTATAGAATTTTGTGCGCATATTTTTGATTATTTAAATTGAGCAATAATCAAAAGTGTCGTAAACAAAGCGTAGAACAGGAAACCGCTTGTAAGCATAATATTGGTGATAAGACCGGGCCTGATCGGTTTCGGCAGCTGCGTATTGTTTACGTATATAAGAATCGGGATATAGATAACCATTACCACCGCCCCCAGAACCGAGCTTATGGTGAGGAATATGAGAGGTTGCTTCAGGGGGATCAAAAGAGCGCTGATCAGAACAAATCCCGTAATGAGTCCATAGTAGAGCCGATGGGCGGAAATATTTTTGAAAACACCAAAACGTTTTGCGTGCGGTCCTTGGCGGGAGTTTACGTAAATAATATCGGTTACGATGCGAGTGAACGCATCAATGACGGTCCACATAACCGAGAACAGCATCAGGAACGCCATTGCCAAGAACAGTTTGTATCCCGCTACTCCCCAGTACTCGCCGAAAATATGCGCCTGGACAACCGCAATCTGCAGGCCTTCCGGGACCAATCCCTTGGGGGTCAGAATAGCATACGCGTTAAGGGACAACAGAATCAGTGTTATTGTTCCGAGGAACCAGAAAATAACCCCTTGATCTATGAGTAAAAACTTCATCCACTGGCGCCAGCGCGCCATGTTGTCCTTATTGATTACAAAGGTGTATCCCGTAGTCGAGACGGCCTGGGTTTTCCCGGTAATAGGGTTAGTGATGTGCCCCGCGTAATACCCCATGCCGATACCCTTATCGCGGTACCACAGCGATACGCACAGGTTCAAGAGTCCCCCTGCGCCGGCAAACACGGTTGCGCCGATAAAAACCGCCAGATCGATGTTTTCGGGAAGCCACCCGATATTTATGATACCCTGAATCGCCGAAACAATATGTCCCCATTTCAATGTTTGAAAACTGATGGCAACAAGGAGAACAAAAAATATAGGGACAATGATTTTCAGGGTCCGCTCCAAAACCCGGTACGCGATTTTACCCGTGAACGTGAAAACAAGAACCAGTCCCAGGCTTAACCATGCCCATAATAAATAGTTCCCGAATCCGAAAAATTCGGTGAGCGTGGTACCTATTGCGGTTGCCCACCCCGGCCAAATATACAAAAGCGCCGCGCTGACAAGCCAGAATAAAACCAGGCTTGGCAGTTTTCTGCTCGCTGCGGTGAAAAAACTTTCACCGGTTGCGATTGCCAATCTTCCGACT
>LCLB01000043.1 GCA_001001795.1 Parcubacteria group bacterium GW2011_GWF1_45_5 | reverse complement strand
TTGGTGGACCTGGGGAGAATCGGACTCCCGTCTCCGCGATGCAAACGCGGCGTTCTGCCACTAGACTACAGGCCCTTCCAAGATACCAATGTATCATCTTTTTTTGCCTGGCTCAATGAGATATGATACAAATAGCCGCGCCCTCATAGCTCAACGGATAGAGCAGTCCCGTCCTAAGGGAAAGATGTGGGTTCAATTCCTACTGGGGGTACATTGTGATTTTTCTTTCCTTTCGTTTATAATGCGTGTATGGCTACTATCCCGAGTATTATCAAGAAAGCGCTCCCTGCACTGGTGGGAGTGGTGATGGTCAAGACCGCCTCAAGCAGCAGAGACCGTGGCGTGATGCCCGAGGAGTTTCATGATCAGGGTATTGCCGAGGTGGAAACCGGATCGGGATTTTTCGTCAGCGGATCGGGACTCGTGGTCACCAACCGCCATGTGGTGTTCGAGCCAACCGCGGAATACGTGATTTCTTGGCAGGGGAACAAGTACCCGGCAAGGGTTGTTTCACGCGGGTCAAATTCCGATACCGCGCTTTTGCAGGCGGAGCTTAAGGGTCCCACTCCGTTTTTGAAACTCGGCAATTCCCGTACGATTGCTTTAGGGGAAAGCGTGATTGCTTTGGGTAATGTCCTGGGAGAACTCCAAAATACGGTGTCGGTGGGGATTGTGTCGGGATTGTCACGCAATATTTATGCGGTTGACGAGGTTCAGCAAAAAGCCTTCGAGTTGCGGGGCATGATTCAAACCGATGCCGCCATTAACCCCGGAAATTCCGGAGGGCCGCTGTTGAACACCAAAGGCGAAGCTATCGGCGTCAACACGGCGACCATTACCAGTTATGAAAACATCGGGTTTGCGATTCCCATTCATCGGGTCAAGCTGGACATGGAGGAAGTGAAACGGTTTGGTCGCATCCGCACTCCGTATCTCGGGCTGCGGTATGTTATTCTGGACGATGTGCTTGCGAAAAAATACGGTATCCCTGTCGGGTATGGAGCTTATGTCTTAAAGGATAGTAGCGGAGACGGTAAGGGGGTCGAGGAAGGCAGTCCTGCGGATAAGGCGGGAATCAAGGGTGGCGACGTGGTTTTGTTGTGTGATGGTGAGATGATTACCTCGAACCGGACGCTGCGGGATATCCTGTTCATCAAAGAGATCGGTAAAAAATTGAAGATGATGGTGTTGCGCGGAGAAAAGGAGTTTGAAACAACGATCGTGCTTGAAGAGAAATAGAACGGGCCTATAGTTCAGCGGTAGAATGCCTCCATGGCATGGAGGAGGCCGGGGTTCAATTCCCCGTAGGTCCACCATAAGATTCTGAAAGTATCTTATGGTGGGATATTCTAAACTTTGCGCGAAACCATTTTGAGGGAAACTGACCCGCCTCCGCTTCGCTCCGGCGGAACGCTCGGGCGCGGCGGAATTCCCCCCACACCCCCCTTCCGCCGCGCCCTCGCTTCGGCGGCAGAAATTTTTGGCGACTTCAATTTTTCTTGCCCTTGCCCCATCACACCCGTGCGCGGGTAAGCCATAGGAACTCTCTTTGATTTTGATTAAAATTTCGAAATTTGATAACATTGTAGTAGAAAGAGAAAACTCTTTAGATTATATTCTATATACTACAATGTTATATAATAACTATGGCGACGTCAAATAACAAAATTGCGGATAATTTAAAACGGCTTAGGGACAAAAAGGGCTATTCTCTTGAAAAAGTGGCTCGCCTCGCCGACCTGTCTTTGAATACCATTGTTAAAATCGAAAATGGAGCCAATCAAAACCCAACTATTGAAACGCTTATTAAGATCACCAAGGCGTTAGAGGTTGAGGTAGATGATTTAATAAAGTAAACCTATGTACGATAATACAATCGCCCAAAAAATATCCCAGCAATATAAACAGCAACCGCTGACTGATTTTGCGAGTGTAAAACCAGAAACCCCGCTTGATACTCTGAATTTGAATTGGCGCGAGCGCGATTTGCCAGAATACCAGAGAACAAAACACGTTCACCGATTACATCCCTACCTCGGCAAGTTTATCCCCCAGCTTGTAGAGATATTTTTGAGAAAATATAAACCGACTCTCGTTTATGATCCGTTCGCGGGAAGTGGGACAACTTTGGTTGAAGCAAACACACTCGGCATAGATTCAATTGGCACGGACATATCCGCTTTCAATGTTCTGCTCTCAAAAGTCAAAACTGCTGATTACGATATACCACTTCTTGAAAGAGAGATTTACGATATTTTGAAACGCCTTGATACCTACAAGAGTAAATTTTCTAAGGATGAGAAAGTAAATCAACTTTTTTCAACGAAAAACGAGTATATACAAAATTGGTTCGCGCCAAACACACAAAAAGAACTTTTATGCTATTTAAGATTGATCAAGGACTACACCTACCAAGATCTACTAAAAACCGTTTTGTCGCGCTCGGCGCGCTCGGCGCGGCTTGTAACGCATTACGACCTCGATTTTCCGAAAGAACCGCAAACAAAACCTTACCAATGCTATAAACACCAGCGGATATGTCAGCCGGTTGAAGAAGCATATAAATTCCTGTCTCGTTATACGATTGACACATTAGATCGGGTCAAAGAATTTTCAAAACTCAAAACGAAATCAAAAGTTATAGTTAATCACGCGGACTCTCGCGAAGTTGAATTACCGAAAGGTATTGATATGGTTTTTACCTCGCCCCCATATATCGGATTGATTGATTACCACGAACAGCATAAATATGCCTACGAATTGCTGGGTCTGAAAAATAACGAGACGCGAGAGATTGGCCCCGCAAAAAATGGGCAATCACAGCAAGCAAAGGGCGATTACATCAAGGGGATAAACGACGTTCTGCTACATACGCGAGATTATATGGCGAAGAATGCGCTCGCGCTAATTGTTGTCAATGATAAATACAAGTTGTATAACCCAACAGACGCGGGTTTTAAGGAAATTGGTCGTGTTGAGCGTCATGTGAATCGCCGGACCGGACGGCGCGAGGGTGCATTTTACGAAAGTATCCTAATTTGGCAAAAAATATGATTACCAAAGAAGTCAGAAATACAATCAAGGGCTATCTCGAAGGATTTATTCAAGGAATGGTGGACGAAGCTAAACAAAATGGTTTTGATCCTAAACAGTTGCGTCCATTGCGTAGCGAATCGAAAGCGGGTGATCTCAAACCATTTCACGAATCGCTTTTGCCGGACGGTATCTTGCGTGTAACCGAATTTGAGCGGTCTTTTTCAACGAAGCTCGGAACAACTTTTGAGGAGTGTGCGCGTCTCATTGCAAAATCAGTTCACAAAAACGCTGAACGAGGTTATCGCGTACGCGGAATAATAACAGCAAAAGCGGTTAAACGCATTGAGGCGATAACAAGCAAAATCGGAAGCGGTGGCATGAAGTCAAAATATCCCGACTTAGTGAAAGAGGTTATTGAATTAAGTGGCGGCAATGGCGGTGTCGAGCGCGTGAGCATCGCGGATTTGTATATTGAGACAAAATCCGGCAAAGAATGGTTTTTTGAAATCAAAAGTCCGAAACCGAACAAAGGACAATGTTTGGAAGCGACAGGACGGCTCTTGCAAATTCAGGCAATCACTCATGCAAAATATCCAAAAGCGAAAGCATTTTATGCCACCGCTTACAACCCCTATGGTATAGAGAAATCAACTTATCGCCACAGCTTCACCGTCAATTATATGGACTTGGCAAACGAGGTTTTAATCGGCAAAGAATTTTGGGATATGGTCGGCGGTAAAGGAACATACGAGGAAGTTTTGGGCATTTATCAAGAGGTCGGCAAACAAAAAGGGCCAGATATGCTCGATCAATTAGCATTGGGTTATTAATATGTCATTACTACCAAACGGTTATCTTAACGCAGTTGTATCGGTTGAGAAAAAAGTTGAAACCCAGGCAGGTGAACCAGAAAAATTTCGTTCGATTGCGTCGGGTTTTCTTGTGGGGTTTCCCACAGGACAGCAAAACGATAAGGGTGATAAGTTTTTTAGAATTTTTCTCATCTCAAACCGCCATGTTTTTAAGGATCAAAAAGAAGTTTGGCTGAAGTTTAATCACGCTAGTGGGTCGAAGCGTTATCTTTTACCCCTAACCGATGAGAAAAATAATCAACTTTGGGAAACCCATAGCGATAAAGATGTTGATGTTGGTGTAATCCCTATTGCAGTGAACAAACTGCAGGAAGACGGCGTGGAGTTTGCTTGGATAGCAGAAGACCTTTTTGCATATTTGGATAAAATCAAAGAGTTGGGGATAACACAGGGCGATGAAATGTTTGTTTTGGGTTTTCCGATGGGTATTGCTGGGGAGGAAAAGAAGTATGTGATCGTTAAAGGTGGTATTATTTCTCGATTGGACGATGAAATTATTAAATCAACAAAAACATTTCTTGTTGACTCGTCTGTTTTTCCTGGAAATAGTGGTGGGCCAGTAATTCTAAAACCGGCTATTGTAAGTATTGACGGAACGTCTCCAGTAAACCGCGCATATTTACTCGGGCTGGTTAAGGGCTATATTCCATACGAAGAAATTGCCTATAGTTTACAAAGTGATCCACCACAACCGAGAATAAAATTTGTTGAAAATTCCGGATTGGCTTCTGTTGTGCCGATGGATTTCGTTCGTGATGTTGTCCAGGACATGATTCCAAAAGAGCAACCAACAAAACAAGAGGAAAAACAGTTAGCGACGCCCGAAGGAAGTCCAGGCGAAATACAAACAGTAAAAAATTAAAGTTGCCAAAAATTTCTGCCCGCCGAAGCGAGGGGCAAAGCCCCGAGCGAGGCGACTAATTCAATTTAGTGGTGCTTGCTGGACGAAATCCGAACTTTTTTTGACGAAAATCCGGACTGCGAACTTTGACGCTCCGTCTACATTTTTTGATTTGCGCACGCCCGATTTTTTCTTCTAAAAGGAAAAGAAAACTTTTTTGCTGGGTTCTGCTCTGAACGAGCAGGGCGGCGGGGCTTCGCTTTTTGGGCGGGCGGGCAAAAATTCCTTCCCCCAGACCCCCTTCCTTTTTGCCCGCCTGCTGGATTGCACGCTTTGCGGGCGCGGCGGCTTTAAGAGAAAGAAAAGAGGTAAAAACGCTTGCCCCACCCTCCCTTGCGCGCGTTTTTGAAATTCTGCGCCTTTTGTTTTTGACTTTTATTGATTTTAGTAATATCATTGAAATATAACTATGGCAGTAAGGTACTCTTAAATACAATGTTTACTCTAATCATATTACTACAATAAATATATGTCAAGCAATAAAAACTTATCAACACTGGCAAAAAATATCAGAAAGTTGAGAGGGGAAAAGAATATCTCTCAAGACAAACTTTCCAAGTTGGCAGGCATTGCCCATAATACTATAATTAAGATAGAAACGGGTTTAATTAAAAATCCCAAAATCGAAACCGTCCAGAACATTGCAGACGCCTTTGGCATTTCGTTGGACGAGTTGACAAAGTAGTATTGCCAAAGTTTGCGGGGGGTACAATATAAGTAAGGTCGTGAATTTAAGTAAAAAATAACTTTAATTTTTTTAACGGCTAAAAATTTTTAGCTGAAAAGAAGAAGTAAAAAATATGGACAATCAAAATTTTAATCAACCAATGCCGGAAAATTTGCAACAAATGCCGCCAATTATACCGGAGCCAAAACCCAAGAAAAAATTCTGGGTTATTTCGGGTATTTTAGGGGCTGTCGTTATTATTGCTTTAGCTGTTTATTTTATTTTGCCAAAAGCTGGTCAAGACATAATAAAGAAAACAGCTGAAGACATTTATAAGCCTGCCGTGGCGTTCGCTTCTAAATTCGCAACTTATGAGGAAGTGTCAGTGAATATCAGCCCGAAAGTTCCGGCTTATACTGTGAGTCCGGACTTGAGCAATATTATTAACGCCAAAGATCTTTATTACTACGATTTTTCTCCTTCTTCTTTTTCTGACAAAGAAAGAAATTTATTTATAAAAAACGCTTTTGTGGTTAAGCCGTCTTACAATAATGAATTTTTTCCACTATACGAATCAAATCGTTATAGCTATATACCGAGTTTTATTACAACGGACTCAATACTCCACAACTATCATTTAATGTTTGATTTCTTGCTCAAGCAGTTAGAGGAGCAAAAATTGGCAGCGGAATTGAAACAACTTAACGCCAATATGCTTGCCGAATCGCTTAATCAATACAACAACTTAAAGGGCACCGAATGGGAAAACGCTGCCAAAAGAAATGTTGGATTTTTTGCGGTTAGTAGCAAACTTTTAGACCCCTCGATTAATGTTCCTGCAATTGTCGCAAACGAAGTCAATCAAGAGTTAGTACTTATTGAAGCTCATCAGGTAATTGAAAAATCTCCGGTAATGAATATAGGCGGCGGACAGGATATTATGATTGATACTCCGCAAGGCCCGCAATCATTGGAAGCGTTAAAAGAAGATTACTCGCAATATATTCCCCGCGGTCATTACGATAAAACGGAGCAGTTGAAAGCTTATTTCAAATCAATGATGTGGTATGGCCGCCTTACTTTCAGAATGAAAAGCGATGACGAAGTAAAATCGGCGTTGCTTATTACTTTCGCACTCAATAAAGAAAACAATCAGAATAGCTGGAACAAAATTTACGAGCCGGTGAATTTCTTTGTCGGCAAAAGCGATGACATAACTTATTATCAGTTCAAGGATTTGACTGAAAAAGTATACGGCGCAAATGCGACAATTCAATCGGTATCAGGCGATAAAAACAAGTTAATCTCTTTTATTGACGAAACAAAAACTTTAGAGCCGCCACAGATAAACTCAATGCCGATTTTCCAAGCGTCAATTCAGCCAGACAGAGAAAAAGAAATTAAGGGGTTTCGTTTCATGGGACAAAGATTTACTATTGACGCCGCTATCTTCCAAAGATTAGTCACAAGAGAAGTTGGGCCCAAAGGAGAATCCTGTAATAACGCTCCGTTTAATAGCGGGAGAATGTTGCCGAAAGGATTGGACATTCCTTCGGCTATGGGCTCTGATGAAGCACTAAACATTTTGAAGGCACAAGGCGAAACTCAACACGCTTGCTATCCTGAAAATATGTCAAAAATGCAAACTTATCTTTCCGGTTTGTCTACTGAAAATTGGACGCAAAATTTGTATTGGGGCTGGCTATATCAACTCCGACCACTTCTCGATGAAAAAGGAAGTGGTTATCCGTCCTTTATGCAAAATACCGCTTGGTTAAGAAAAGACCTTAATACATTTTTGGGAAGTTGGTCAGAATTGAAGCACGACACTATTCTTTACACCAAACAGGTTTATGCTGAATTAGGAGCAGGCGGCGATGAACCACCTCCGCCACCAGATGATCGAGGGTATGTTGAGCCAAATCCTTATGTTTATGCTCGCCTTGCCTCGCTTCTCAAAATGACGAATGAGGGTTTGGAAATGCGAGGATTATTGACAGCCAGCATGAAAGACAATCTGAGCAAAATGGAGCAATTGGCAATGTCTCTTAAAATAATTTCGGAAAAGGAATTAAATAACGAGAAATTAACCGATGACGAATACGAGCTTATCCGTTCATACGGCGGGCAATTGGAGCATTTTTGGCTTGAAGTCAATAGGGATGAGCCAGCATATAAAGAAACTGGAAGCCAAAGAGATTATTTGAATGAAAATCCAGCCGCAATTGTCGCTGATGTCGCTACCGATCCGAACGGCCAAGTTTTGGAAGTGGGCACAGGTAAAATTTCCGAGATTTATGTTGTTGTTCCTATTGACGGAAAATTAAAAATCGCCAAA
The DNA here is from genome assembly GCA_001001795.1 of Parcubacteria group bacterium GW2011_GWF1_45_5. Lineage (GTDB taxonomy): Bacteria > Patescibacteriota > Minisyncoccia > UBA6257 > Brennerbacteraceae > GWF1-45-5. The sequence continues at coordinate 1,060 of LCLB01000043.1, read as the reverse complement.
GGCGGAGTTTATTCTTACTATGAATTTACTTGGCCGATGTCAGATAGATTGACCGATAAAAAATGGCGAGAGTTGTTAAATTCTGGCCAAGCTCCAGCTCTGCCTTCGTGGACAGACACCTTTGTCGCAAAATAAAATGAATGCAAAAGAAAATTACATGGCTTATTGTTATCTCTCTTTCTGTTTTTGTCGCCTCTTTGATCGGTAGCTATTATTTGCATTCTTCCAAGAACCAAGAAATATCAAATAGCCAGGCGCAAGGCGAAAAAGAATTTTTAGATTTTTTGTTGCAGAAAAAGAAACTTCCTCAAGTAAGCGAGGAAGTTTCTTTGGTTGCGGTTGGCGACATTTCTTATTCGCGAGGAGTGGAAAGGATAGTGAGAAAAGAAAACAACGCTAACTATCCATTTCTGAAAATACAGGATTATCTAAAAAGCGCGGATTTAGTTTTTGGAAATTTGGAAACGCCAATCACACAAGGGTCGGGAATTCCAGATTTTGAAATGATTTTTAGGTCAAATCCGGGGACTGAACAAGCATTAAAACAAGGCGGATTTTCTATTTTGTCGCTAGCAAATAATCATACTCCGAATTTCGGAGAAAAAGGATTAAAAGACACTTTTAATTTTCTTGAAAACGCAAGGATAAAATATGTTGGAGCAGGGCAGAATGAGCAAGAAGCATACCAGCCTGTTTACATTGAGAATAAAGGAATAAAATTTGCTTTTCTGGCATATAACGATACCGATGTTGTTCCGGCTTATTACGAGGCGTCAGCTAATCGCTTTGGAACGGCTTTTATGCGGATAGACAAAATGATTGAAGCTGTAAAAGAAGCAAAACAAAAAACTGATTTTGTGATTGTTTCCATGCACGCCGGAATTGAATATGCCGACAAACCGAATAATTCACAGATAAATTTTGCTCATGCGGCGGTTGATGCCGGAGCCGATTTAGTTATTGGCCACCACCCCCATGTGGTGCAAACATTGGGAAAATACAAAGGCAAATACATTTTTTACAGCTTGGGAAATTTTGTTTTTGACCAGCCGCAATCAGA
>LCLB01000042.1 GCA_001001795.1 Parcubacteria group bacterium GW2011_GWF1_45_5 | reverse complement strand
CCAGGCATAAGCATATTGGATAAAGCTGTCCAAAGAGTCACCCAAGACGTAACCGCCCGGTGCCGGCGGAGGGGCTGTTCCAGGCTCCCATTGATAGGCGGCGAAGATTGGGGACGCGCAGATGCAGCATATAATTAACAGGAACCAAAGTTTTTTCATGAAGCTATTTGCTAATGACCTTGAAGTTTTTTTGCGCTAACTCTAGGTCGAAGTAGGTGTTATAAACAACGCTTTTAAAATTATCTTGGGCCGGATATGGCGGCAGAGTTATTTCGAACAAGCCGTTCTGGTACGACTCTGTTGGGAGTTTTTTCCTTCCTTCATACCACAGGAACGATAATTGCAGCGGGTCAAAGACATTGAAAAAGTACGGGAGTGCGACGATCTTCATGGTTTGGCTCCGTACCCCGGTAATCGTATCAGTGCTTACGGGAATCAATTTGTCGTTAATGAACGGGTATAGGTATATTTCCGGATTGTTTTTTGTCGGGACAATAATCTTCTTTTGTGCCACTAAGGTGTTATCTTTGTTACGTACTTCTACGGCCATACTGATTCCTCCAAGGCGCACTCCGCGCGGAATAGTGTATTTGAACACACTATCTCCATTACCCTCCTGAAGCAGTCTTTCGTTGATGTACCAGGTGTATTGATATAAGGACGGTTCAAGTATTTGGTACTGCGACACCTTTTGTTTTTTAATCGTTGTTTCAGTGACCTGGAATAGGTTTGCGGCGAAGGTGATTACCGAGCCCTCGATAGGGAGAGTTTTGGCATATTGGGTATAATGGTAAGGTGCGTAAGTATCTGTCGAAACATCAATATGAAGGAAATAACTGGTTGCGGCATGAGCCATTCTTGTGCTTAGCGAGGTTATAGTAGCGACGACGAGAAACAGAACAATAGTGTTTTTCATAAGTTTAGTATACATAGTTTTTTATGAGGCGTCATGCACGGTTGAGTTTTGGGGATTGGGACATTCGTGTTTGAATTCCTTGGGCGATTTCGGCGCCACGTTCATAGGTTTCTCCTCCGGCCTCGATACTTTTTCTCATTTTTTCTCCACCGGCGCTGATCATTTCCGAAGCATGTGCGGCAAGAAGTTCGCGCGGGATTTTCTTGGAATACCAATAAACCAGTACAACCGAAATCATGGTCATAGGAATAATCTCTATTAATGGAATCGAGTCAGCCACCTGGAGCACGATGCTAATCGGTTTTATAAATTTTGCCACTTTTCTCAAGGTTTCGATAATGCGCATCAACTGCTGCTGGACCTCTCCCTTTTTGGCCTTAACCGCTTTAAGGGCGTCGCGCAAGTACTTGTCGCACAGCACCCAGGTAATAATGGCAAAGGCTCCCTGGGCCAGGATATTGAAGATCGTAGCCACAATCAACCAAACCCCCGACAAGTTAAAGACATTGTTTACAATATCGATAAGGTCAACCCCCATGGCGGCGCCCAAGAGGATAAGGAAAACCAGAAAACCCATTGGCTTCACTTCCGGCGGGGGCTCTTCTTCATCTTCCGTGTCGTCGGTAATGGCCTCGAGGCGAGAAATCCCTGTATTTATTTCTTCCGTAAGATTTCCTAATTCGGCATAGGTCTCATTTGGTATATCACTGAACTTTGAACGTTCCTGAAATGAAAGAGGTTTGTCTCCGGGTGCCTTGTTGAGTTCCCTGGATTGGTTAATACCCTGGCCCGTATCGGGTGTGGAAACCGCAGAGGAGCCGGTTTGTCCCGAGTCGGTGATTTGTGGTTGTGAAACCGGTTCCCGTCCGCTGTTTAGGGCAGCCCCCTTCTCTTCTTTCGGCAATGCGTTTAAGGAATTTGCCATAAGTTTATCCTATCTCTTCTTTTGCCTGTTTTATCTTCAGAAGCTGTTCAGGATTGGTGGTAATGATTTGGTCTTCGGTATATGACGGGACAGCCTTGATGATTTGATGTTTCGTGCCGGCGAATAACAACCCTTCTCCGACCGAGAGGTTGGTTAGAAGATCGGTTTCCGCGGGAGACAAGGAAAACACCTGCTGAAGAGACGGTATAGCGGCGCTCGCCTGTTTCATGAGAAATTGCAAAGACGAGTTGGTGATGATCGGTTTTCCATACGGCGATTTCAGGAAATCGTCCACGTCCTGGGTAATTGTGGTGAGTCCCAGGTAATATTTGCGGCTGCGTTTAGCAACCGAAAGCAGGAAGTTCGCGCTGTCGTTATTTTTCATCATATACCACGCTTCGTCGACTACCAGAATGCGGCGCTCCAATGTTTTACGGATAAGATTCCAAATATAGTTCAGAATCATGTACATAGCCACCGGCCGGAGTTCTTCGTCAAGATCACGGATAGAAAATACCGCAAAACGATTGGCCACGTCTATAGTGGTTGGTTGATTGACGAATCCGGCGAAGCTGCCCTTAGTGTATTTGTAGAGTTTTTCGGCGATACTCTTCCCTCCTTCCATAGACTCCAAAACCTGTTCAAGATCACTGATAACGGGCGGTTCTTTGCCGAAGAACGGCGTTTCAGGAGTGATGTCGCGTGAGGCATAGGTTTGCTTTATGGCTTGGTCGAGGATCGCTTCCTGTTCCGGTGAAAGTTCCCCCACCATAACTCTGATAAGTCCAATGAGGTCGATGACGTGTTGGCGGAACGCGCTTGCCGGGTCTTCGTCATCGGCCACCGTCGTGATGTCAAAAGGATTCAGATGGTCGGCAGAATCGATCGCAATCCTGAAGAAACTCCCTCCCAACGCTTCGGTCAGGTGTTTGTATTCGTTTTCAGGATCGATAACCAGTACTTTTGTTCCCCACATGAGTGAACGGATAATTTCGAGCTTGGTGAAGTATGATTTTCCGGCACCGGATTTCGCGAAAATAACCGAGTTCGAATTTTCCAACGAGAAGCGGTCAAAGATAACCGGACTATTGTTTTGCAGACTTACCCCGTAAAAAATACCACTATCCGAAATAAGTTGTGAAGAAATAAAAGGGAAACTGGTTGAAACAGGCCCGACATTGAGTGGTGTTTTAATATTCAAGCGGTCGGTTCCGATCGGTAGACATGATTCATAGGCTTCGAGCTGCTGAAATACCGCCGGTTTCATTTCAACCATTTTTTGTCCCAAGAGTCCCGTGATCTCTGATTCCAATACGCTTAAAGAATTTTGATCCGCAGCCATAATAGTGATATAGCAGCCAAGATAGAACATTTTATCTCTTCCCTGGGTCAGGGAATCACGGAGGCCTTCGATATCCTGAATAGCGGTTTCAAGCACGGGGTTGCGGATAAGTCCTTTACCCTGTTCTTCCATATATTGGGCCTGGAGCTGGGTTGATCGTTTCCGTAGATTTTTCAGCACCGACTCCGTGTCCATCGGGTGGAAAAATATGGAGAGGTTTACGTTTTGATTGGTATTGATAACCGGAGAAAGCCAGCCCACGGTAAGGTATTTGGGGTATGAAAGTACGAATAGTGTTTTGACGAGCCGGTCGGAGAATTGCAATGAAGTTGAGGTCACCGAGAGTCCGGCTGGGGTAATGACGTCTTTCAAGGAAAGGGACGATTTTTCGTACACCGCCTCTTCGGAAAGTTTACCGATGGTATCGATTTCGTCTTGATTCTTTTTTAGAAATGGCCAGTTGATCATAAGGAGAATTCTTGTGGGTTATAGAGCGAGTAGAAAAGCTTGATAAGCTCTTCGGTATCGAGTTGGCGGTACGGGATTCCCATACGCGCCAGTCCGTTTGAGACGATATTAAGGCGGTTTTCCAATTGTGCCCGATTGCGCGAGAACTCCTCATTTACGGAGTTTGTCTCTGGTTTTTTTTGGGAAAGCGGCAGCATGGAAGATAAATGGGAAAAAGTAGATTGGTTCAAGGCGGCCGGCTGATAAGGCACTACGACAAGGAACCGTTTGGTCATAATGTGATTTTCCTTGATGAACGTATCAAGGAAGCTGGTATAATCAGCCATTTGCGCCTTTAAAAGTTCGTTGGTTTCCATACTTTGACGCTCGGCGATTTTTTTCAAATACGGCTCTATGACTGCGACCTGCGAACGCACGACAATTTGGAGCGAGAAATCAATGCTCGTTAAAAATTCCTGAAACGAGGAGATCATTCCCGATTGTTCATCCGGTGATTTAAGATCGAAGTTGACTCCCTCTGCTTCAAGGATAATGCGCAATCCTCCATCCTTAAGAATGATTATTCCGTCCCGGATAGTTTCTATATTTATGAGTTGTTGGGAGGCGACTTTTTCCATGGAGTATTATTCGTTTCCTTTTTGATCAAGCCCCTTGGCGATTTCCTGTAATTGTTCCGATGAAAATATTTTTGAAGTTTGTTCCTGTTTCGGTTTTTCGATCATAATACGACGCTGTTCTTCGACGAAAATATCCTGGGTATTGATTTGCTGCTTGTGCCATACGTACGTTTTTGGGATCCAGACGTGCTTGATGGCGGCAAGGATAATTTCGGAAAGCTTTCTGCCGTTGTATTTTCCGAGCATAAGGGCGGTTGTCGCTCCGAGCACGATGACAGACAAGAAGAGCGCCATGCCGAATTTAAACATTGAAAAGAAAACGGCGCAAAATAAAATACCCCCGAACAATATAAAGAACTGCCGTATATTGAACGGCCCCGCTATCCTAGCCTCTTCTTCTATATATTGTGGTACTTCGTACTGCATAGTGGATCATTCTTTAATCACGGGACAACACCTCCTGGCGCTGATTCTGGACATTTGCCCTGGTCCATTGGTATCTAGGCTGTGCTATTCTCGGGAATCTGGCGTTTCGGAATCAAGATTTGTTTTCAGGAGGATTATTGACCGAAAAATCAGTAAGGTCTATGATCTGTTTTCCTTGCATGGTCGTGGTGGGGACTATAGGAGCCGGAGGTACCTGAATATTTTTTTTCTCACTGGTTCCCTGGACTTCTTGTTTCAGTTCCGGTTTTTCCTGGATGGATTCGAACTGCATTCTCATAAATACCGGCTGGGGTGGTTTGGGAATATTGACGTCGGGTGTCTGTTGCGATATTTTACTATCCCCCATTTTGATGCGGGGCGCTTGCGTCGGAGTAAATGTTGGCGGTAACGCTGATTTGGGGGGGGTAACGGTTGGTTTTGACGATTCGCCGATGATAATCAATTCGGGTGGTGTCGGTTTCGGCGGTTGTGGCGCTGGGGCGATGCGGCCCGAAATCGGTTCACCTGGTTTTATGGACGGCAGTGACGAAAGTGATGTCTGGGACTGCGGGGTTGGTGTTGGGTTGGATATTTGGATTGGGGTTTTGATAGAATCGACTTGGGACTGTGCTTGTGGGGTTTGTTCAATTTTTGGTGCAGGTTCTTCTATTGGTTGAGGTTCAAGTAAGGAGATTTGTTTATAAATAATTCCTTCTTTCTCAAAAC
>LCLB01000041.1 GCA_001001795.1 Parcubacteria group bacterium GW2011_GWF1_45_5 | reverse complement strand
CTTGAACCCGGCGAGGCAGTTCGCGTTGGCGCGTAATTCCCAGCGCTGGAGCAATGTCAACGCGATTTTGAACGCGGTCGGCCAAAGAATGGCAGAGAATAAGGGAGTCTGGAATACATCCTGCGGAACCTCGACAGTTGTCATGCAGGCGACATCAACTGCCATCGGCGACAGTGGTACTAACCTCGCGCTATGCTTAGTTCCTAACTACTTAGCATCAATGTTGATGGATCCTAATGGTGGCGCATTAGGTGACACTAAATATAGAATTTTCCAAGATTCAACAACCAACAGAGTTACTGTTGATGCACCACAAGGAATGGTAGAAATACCTGGTTCAGATGACATCAGAGTTTCCCGATAAATTATCCTAATTTATCACTATCTAAAACCGCCCCATTGGGGCGGTTTTAGAATACCAATACTTACTAATTTCTATTTTCTGGATTCTATTCCACTGGTTCGGGCTCGCCTACCACTGTTGCCACAATGCCGCCGTGCTTGACTGCTTTTTCAAGGTCGGCCAGCATTGCCTTGCGGATACTTGGCTGTTCTTTCAAATACGCTTTGGCGGTTTCCATGCCCACCCCCAGCTTTATCTCGCCGAAAGTGTAGCTTGCGCCGGCGCGCTTGACCACCCCGTACTTCATGCAGGTATTAATCAGATCCGCGTCGTAGGAAATCCCTTCGTTGTACATAATATCGAACTCGGCAATCTTAAACGGTGCCGCCACCTTGTTCTTGACCACCTTTGCCTTGACGCGATTGCCAACGATATCGTCGCCTTTCTTGATCTGCGCGCTCCGGCGGATTTCGATTCTCACCGACGAATAAAACTTCAGGGCTTTTCCCCCGGGCGTTGTTTCGGGATTGCCGTAGGTGCCGATCTGCATCCGTATCTGGTTGATGAAAATAATCGCGGTCTTGGTTTTGGCGGCAATCGCGGTGAGCTTGCGCAATGCCTGGCCCATCAGGCGCGCCTGGAGCCCCATGAACTGGTCGCCCATCTCGCCCTCTATTTCCACCCGCGGAGTCAGGGCCGCCACCGAGTCAACCACAATCACGTCAATCGCTTCGCTCTTGACCAATGTCTCGACGATTCCCAAGGCCTGCTCTCCGTTGTCCGGCTGGGAAATCAAAAGATCATCAATGTTGACCCCGATACGCTTGGCATACTCCGGGTCAAGGCCGTGCTCGGCATCGATGAACGCGGCTTTGCCGCCTTTTTTCTGGGCTTGGGCAACCACATGCAGGGCCAACGTGGTCTTACCGCTCGATTCCGGTCCGTAAATCTCTATAATCCTGCCACGGGGAAGTCCCCGCACTCCCAGGGCGATGTCCAAGGACACCGCGCCCGTGGGAATAACGTCAACGTCGACGCGGCGGACCTCGCCGAGCTTCATCAGGGCCCCTTCGCCGTACTTTTCCTGGATAACACTCATCACATCATCAAGGGCTTTGGTGTGATCCTCTCTTTTTTCCGGTTCTTTTTTGGGTGCGCGAATCATAAATAAAAAATTAATCGGGTTAATTCATTTCGTAGTATAAGGCATCCGAAGCGCAAAATACAGCTATTCCTGGTACACCACGATACGCTCGATGGTGGTCGAGGCGCCCATATAGTTTTCCGTCACGATACGGATACGGTTAGGTCCGGGCACCAAAAATACCTCGGTCTTGAATCCGTTGTTATCGATCCTGATTGATTGGTTGTTGAGATATGCCGATTTCGGCTTGCCCGTGAAACTCCCGGAAACCTCGATAGTGGACTGGTTGGTGACAGTGGGCAGATCATTGAACGTGACCCGTATTGGCGCTATCGCCATAATGAACTGAATTCCCAGATAAGCGAAGGTAAACAGAAAAAATATGATTGCTCCCGACAAACGCAGCGATACCGCCCTGCGCCGCGGGGTAATGAAACGGTTTTGGGGAAGCACATCGCTTTCCCCTGACACGACATGGATTTGTTCGCGCTGCCACATCGCCTCAAGCTCTTCGTACGGAATCCGGAAATACACCGAGTATTTTTTCGCAATGCCCAACATGTACGCGTCACCCGGCAATTTATTCCGGTCGCCTGCTTCGACTGTCTCGATAAGTCGTTGAGGGATTCCTAAAATATTGGAAAGCTTTTCCTGTTCAATGCCGCGGTCAATGCGCAAGTCGTGCAGGTACGAACAAAGAGACGTCTGTGAATCAACCGTCTGCGGTTCACGAATCTCTTCATCCATGTTCCTATTCTATCGCATTTCCGTCTTCATCGGAAGGCGGCAGAGTGGGAGAAATTTTATCCTGATTAAAATCGGTATGATATACCTCGCGAGGCTTGGCTCCCTGGCCCGGCCCGATAACGCCACGGGACTCCAGTAAATCCAAAAGGCGCGCGGCACGGGCATAACCGATCCGGAGCCGCCGCTGTAACAGGGATGCCGATGCCTTGCGGGCCTCGACAATAATATGATAGGCCTCGTTATACAGTTCGTCTTCGCCATCCATGAGCCACGGCGCCTCATCCTGGTTTGGATTTTCCGTCATCATTTCTTCAAGCTCGTGATCGTTCCATGATTCGTCGGTCATGAACTTCTGGGCAATACTCTTGACGGCCTCAACCACGCTCTCGACTTCTTTTTCGCTGACAAACGGTCCCTGAACGCGACGCGGCTTGCTGGTGTCGGCCGATATGAACAACAAATCTCCATGACCCAAAAGTTTTTCCGAACCCGCACAATCCAAAATCGTGCGCGAGTCGATTTGTGAAGCAACCTGAAACGCGATGCGGCTGGTGATGTTTGCTTTTATAAGCCCGGTAATCACCTCAACCGACGGCCGCTGAGTGGAAACCACCAGATGAATGCCGGTGGCACGGGCCATTTGGGAAAGCCGGATAATGATCCCTTCAAGCTCCTTGCCGTACACCGCCATCAAGTCCGCGAGTTCATCGATAAAGATAACGATATTGGGAAGGATTTTGTTGGGATCGTTGCCCATTTTCAGATTATACGAACCGATGTCTCGCGACTTCGCCTCGAGCAGTACGTTGTAGCGGCGCTCCATTTCGGAAACCGCCCACTTTAGGGCCAAAATTGCCTTCTTGCCCTCGGTAATGACCGGTGAAAGCAGATAGGGAATGCCGTCGTAAGCCGTCAATTCTACCCGTTTCGGGTCAATCAAAATAAAGCGTAAAAACTGGGGCGGGTTGCGATACAGCATGGATACCAGCATGGTATGGATAAAAATTGATTTCCCGGAACCAGTGGCGCCCGCCACAAGCAGGTGCGGCAGTTTCGCCAAATCCGCGTAGACCGGAGACCCCATGACGTCGCGGCCGAGGGTGAACAACAACGGCTTACTGTCACTGCGGTATCCTTCGTGCTCCAGGAGTACGCGCAACCGCACCAGGGCAAAAACCCTGTTGGGGACCTCTATGCCCACCAGTGATTTTCCGGGGATCGGCGCCTCAATTCGAATCGGGTGTGCCGCCAGAGCCAAAGCAAGATCGTTTTGGAGCGCCAGAATGCGGGCAAGCTTCACGCCCTGGGCCGGCTTAAGGGTATACTGGGTAACCGTCGGGCCGACATTGACATCACCCATTTCAACCGGAATACCGAAATCCTCCAAAGTTCTCTGAATAATCTGGGTTAACACTTTAATGTCGCCGCTTGACGGCTTGGCACCGTCGGCTTCGAGCAGATCAAGGCTGGGAAACTGCCATCCGGAAAACGATTTCATTCGGGCATGAAACGATTCTTCCTTGATTGGTTTTGGTTCGCGCCTTGCCGGTACCGGCTCCGGTTCTGGCCTTTCCGGCTCGGAAACCGTTACGGGAATTTCGGGAAGCGGTTTCTTTTTTAACACGGAACTTTCGGCTTCCGCTGATTTACGGGCACGGTATTGACTGACCCATGACTGCATCAAAAGCCAAAAATCCAAAACCAACCCGATAATGCATAAGCTTATGAAAATAACGAAACTCGCCCAAAATCCGAACAAATATTGAATGGAGCCGATGGCCTTACCCAGCTCTCCCGCACTTTGGGGCGACAGAATATCAATGATCCCCAAAACCGCAACAAGAAAAAACATCATGCCGACAAAACGTACGCCATAGATGCCGGACTCCTGATTGATGGGCTTTATCAAAAGCAGGGCCCAAATCAGACACGCCGCCACCAAAGCCCATTTCGCGGATCCCAACAAAAATATCGCGGCACTGTTTAGCCAATTTCCGATGAGCCCGCCAAATTCAAAAAAACTCAAAACAATAATGATTCCGACCGTGACGCTGACGATTGCGTGCACGACACGGCGGTGGTTATCGCTTATGGTCAGTTCGGGAAAATGTAATGCGGGAACGTGAAAGATTTTTCGCGATTTTTTGCGCGCCATCATTATATATTATACTCAACCGGACTACGACAATCAATCCATTGGACGCACCGGGGATTGACACTGATTAAAACGGAATATGAATGTACCGGAGAACTACTCCGCGACTCCCAATACCTCCACGGGTTCTTTGTCCAAACCCGTACCCGCGGGAATAAGTTTTCCGATGATGACGTTTTCCTTGAGCCCGCGCAAAGAATCAACCCTGCCGTCAATCGCGGCCTCGGTCAAGATGCGCACCACGTTCTGAAACGATGCGGCCGCCAAAAATCCTTCGGCAGCCAAGGCGACGTTCGAGACGCCCACGACGAGCTGGATTGCTCGTGCCGGCTTTTTCTTTTGCGCTTTCAGTGTTTCATTCAGGGCAAAGAACCTGCTCCGGTGCAAAATCTCGCCCCTCAAATATTCGCTGTCGCCCGATTCAACGACGCGCACCAGCGAAAACATCTGCCGCGCAATAACTTCCAGGTGCTTGTCGTTGATATCCGCTCCCTGAAGATTGTAGATTTTCTTGATTTCCTGGATCATGTACTCTTCGGCTGCCCTCTTGCCCAAGGTCATCAGGATATCCTTGATATCCAAACTTCCTTCGGACAGGCGCTGGCCGGCCTCAACTTTGTCCCCTTCTTTGATCAAGGTATCGAGATTAATGGAGATCGGATATTCATCGAGGGTACTTCCCAGTTTCGATCTCCGGCCTGTTTTGGCTTTACGATCTTTTGTCGGTTGAATCTTGATGATTTTTTCGTTTCCGATTTCTTCTATTTCGGCAATGATCCCGGCATGACGGGCAAGCGCTCCTTTTCCTTTAGGCGGATGGAGCTCCAATACTTCTTCAACACGGGGAAGTCCCTGGGTAATATCGGAAACAGCCGCGCCTCCGCCGTGGAATGTGCGCAGAGTGAGCTGAGTACCGGGTTCCCCGATTGACTGCGCCGCCACAATACCGACTGCGGTTCCCATGCGCACCATGTTGTTGTATCCCAAATCGTACCCATAGCACGTCCGGCAGATACCGAAACGGGTTTGGCAGGACAAAATGGAACGGATACGTACGCGCTCAACGCCGGCTTTATCTATCACGTCGGCCTTTTCTTTGGTAATCATTTCTCCCCGCTTAACAAAAACGGTTTTACCCGAAACCACGTCTTCCGCGGCAATGCGGGAAAATATCTTGTCCGCAAAGTTCGCGTCTCCCGCTTTCTGGGCGCGCACCCGCGATATCACGCGACCGACCGCATCTTTGCAATCTTCTTCGATAATCACCATGTCTTGAGGTCAGATATCCCGCTTCGGAGGTGCGCAGTGCCGTGTCCACCAAGCCCTTGCGGGAACCGTGCAACGACGTGAAGTATTCAAGAGAGTTCAATCCTTCTTTATACGAAGATTCAACGGGAATCTCGACAATGCCACCGCTCGGGTCGGTAACCAACCCTTTCATCGTAGCCATTTGTTTCAGGGTTAATTGGTTTGCTTTCGAAGCATCCGACTTCATGATAATAACCGCCGGACTGTTTTGATCGAGATGCTTGACGGTTGTCTCGGCAAGCGTCTTTTCGACAGCCTGCCAAATATTGATTGCTTTTTGTTTTCGTTCGGCTTCCGAAACAAATCCCTGCGCAAATTGGTCGTTGTTTTGGGTAATCTTCAGTTTCGCTTCCGCGATAATCGCATATTTTTCCGGGGGAGTAACCAAATCATCCATGCCCCAGGAAATGCCCGACTTGGTGGCGTACAAAAATCCCAAAGATTTCATGCTGTCCAGAATTTCATAGGACCGCTCTACTCCCAACAGGCTAATGAAATCGGCAATGACCTTGCGCGCTAGGCCCTTATTTATAACGGAATTAACAAACGGTAGCTCGGCCGGCAAAATATTGTTGAAAATAACACGACCGACCGAGGTCACCAAATATGGATCCTTGATTCCCGCAAAACGCGGCAGTGCCGGGTCAATCTGGATTTTTATCTGATCGCGCAATCCAACCATTCCAACTTCATACGCGTACAAAGCCTCCGCGGGCGACCCGAATGCCTGTGGCGTTTCTGTTTCAACGGGAACCGCGGTAAGCCAATACAGGCCAAGGCGCATGTCTTTAGTCGGTTCGGTAATGGGGATGCCGGCCGAAGGCTTCAAAAGGTTCAGTGATGAAAGCATGATCTCCCGTGATTCGCGTTGCGCCTCTTCCGACAAAGGAAGATGGATTGCCATCATGTCGCCGTCAAAATCGGCATTGAACGCGGAACACACCATGGGAGGAATCTGAATGGAAAGGCCGCCGATCAGGATCGGCTTNNAAAAGAACGTACTTGGCCTGGATTACTTCTTCGAGAATCTGCCAGACTTGCTCATCCTGGTCATCGATCATTTTCGCCGCCGCCTTCATATTGTGCGCCAGTTCCCGTGCAACCAATTCATGTACCACAAACGGCTTGAATATTTCCAAGGCCATCACTTTCGGGATTCCGCATTCGTACAGCTTGAGTTCCGGACCAACGACAATAACCGAACGGCCGGAGTAGTCAACACGCTTACCCAAAAGGTTCTGCCGGAATCGCCCGGTTTTACCTTTAAGAATATCGGCCAACGACCGCAACGGCCTGCGGGTCAATGTCATGGCCATGGACTTCATACCCTGGGACCGGCGGGCGGAGTTGTCGATCAAAGCGTCTACCGCTTCCTGCAACATACGCTTTTCATTGCGGATAATGACCTCCGGAGAGCTCAATTCGATAAGTTTTTTCAAACGGTTATTGCGGTTGATGATCCGCCGATACAAATCGTTCAAATCGGAAGAAGCGAATCTTCCCCCATCAAGCTGAACCATCGGGCGCAGGTCGGGAGGAAGAACGGGAAGCACCGAAAAGAACATGGATTCCGGACGAATATTGTTATTCAAAAGGGAGCGCACCGCGCGCAGACGCTGGAATATTTTTTTATTGAACACTTTGGTCTTCGCGTACTGAACGGACAATTCGTCATAAAGCTTCTTCAAATCAATGCGCTTCAACAACTCGATAATCGGCTCGGAGCCGGTTTGGGCATCGAACATATGACCGTAACGCATCGCCAGATATTGATACTCCACCTCAGAAATAACCTTGAGTGCCGCGAGTCCGGTAACTTCTTCTTTCGCTTTTTTGAATGACGCATCAAGATTGGAAATGTCCTGCTTGCGCGGGTCTCCTTTCTTGGCCGCCTTGATTTGTTTCACCTTGGTCGCATATTCCTGATCCAGTTCCTTAAGAACTCCGGCACGGGCTTTCGCGTCAACGTTGGTGATAATATAGCCCGTGTAGTAAACGACCTTTTCCACCTGATTTACGGGAATATCCAACAGCAACCCGATACGCGACGGGATACTGCGCAAAAACCAAATATGCACGCAGGATGCCGCAAGGGTGATATGTCCCATGCGTTCGCGCCGGACAATAGAATTGGTCACCTCGACGCCACAACGGTCACAAACAACTCCACGCCACCGTACTTTTTTATATTTCCCGCAATAGCATTCGTAATCTTTGGTGGGACCGAAAATCCTTTCCGAGAACAAACCGTCTTTTTCTGGACGCTGGGTCCGATAGTTAATGGTTTCCGGTTTAAGAACCTCGCCGTATGACCACGATAAAATCTCGTCGGAAGACGCCAGCATCAGCTTGAGTGCGTCAAAATCGTAAACACCCATCATGCTCGGCTTTCGCTCTTCGTGTTTCTTTGATTGTATGTCGGGTTTTTGCTTCATACGTGTGGCAATTATTCTTCTTCGGTCTTGACCAATCCTTCTTCAACGACCTCTCCTTCGGTCAGTTTTTCTTCCTTGGAAATTTCCACAATTGCTTCTGGCGGGACCTCAAGTTGCATCGGCCGGGTCCGTTCCCGATCCTTGAAATATTGAGCGCCGATCAAATCCACCTTAAAGCCCAAAGCGCGCAGTTCGGAAACCAATACCGCAAACGATGCCGGAAGATTCGGTTTTTTTATTTTCTCCCCTTTAATAAGAGACTCCATAGTGCTGGTACGTCCGAATATGTCGTCTGATTTTATGGTAAGCATCTCCTGCAGAGTATGGGCAGCGCCATATCCTTCAAGAGCCCACACCTCCATTTCTCCGAAACGCTGACCGCCCATGCGGGCCTTTCCGCCGAGCGGCTGTTGAGTAATCAACGCGTACGGACCGGTCGCGCGCATATGGATCTTATCCTCAACCATATGCGAGAGTTTCATAATATAAATATATCCGACGGTGATGTGGCTTCCGATACAGTCGCCTGTTTTCCCGTCAT
>LCLB01000040.1 GCA_001001795.1 Parcubacteria group bacterium GW2011_GWF1_45_5 | reverse complement strand
ATAATAGGGGCGGTAATGGGAATTTTCTCTCCTGTCGTCGGATGCACCCATACATCGCCAACACGTTTTTGCAGAAGATCGTGCAAGAGTCCGGCAAATTCATGCGGCATGAGGTTGACCTCATCAAGGATAATCGGTCTCCCTTCTTTTTGCGCCTTCACAAATTCTGAATAATTAAAAACAGTTTGTCCTGCTTCAAGTCCGCGCGATCCCATTATTTGGGATTCTTTTATTTGCTCGCTCACAGAAACGATTGTCGGGGTTTTTCCCAAATACCGCTCGGAAATATATTTGGCGAGTTGCGACTTGCCTGATCCGGTTTCGCCCTGAAAAAGCACCGGGGCACCTTGCAGTAGGTCGGGAAGAACTTGCCTAATTAATTCTTGACGAGATTCAGTTTCCGCAAAACTGTAGCGTTCAAGATCATGTTGCATGCGACGAACTTCTCGGCGGCGCAGCATATCGATTGTTTTTGGATCGAGTTCAAAGCTTTTCAAGTTTTCTTCGATTTCTTTTCGACGATCAGAAAGTGCGATTAGTTTCTTGCGCTCGATAGGGCCGGGCGCTCTGCCGATTTCTTCATAAAGTTTTCTAAGTTTTTGTTCCGCTTTTATTACAACATCCTCTTCCTGTCTTAAGTGCTCGTATGATACGGCGCGAGCCAGTGTGTCTTTAAGCTCTCCGAAACGATTTTTGTATGCATCAAGTACTTGGGAATTGCCGGAAAGTTCTGCAATGCGGCCATCATATTCTTCCAAGGTTGTTTCTCTAAATTCAACAAGCTCGGGATCAAGCCGAGCGGCTTCTAAGTGTGCTGAGACAGCCTCTTCGCCTTTGCCCTTCAGCTCTTCTCTCTCTGATTTGGTGAGTCCTCCCCATGCTTCCCGTGCATGTTTTCCGGCTTCTGCTCGGGCGCCGGAAAGCTCAAACAATTCAGCCACCCGTTCTTTTATTTGTTCGGCAGTAAGAGGTTCGGACTCCCTTGTTTCTTGAGATTTCTCGGCCAAAACCCGCTCGGGTGTAGTCGGGATGTCGGGAATGTGAGGTAGTGATTCTCTGCTAGCCATAATACGCTCATTATAGCTCCAAATGCCGATTTTTGCAAGATTTAATTTTTTCGGTTATAATAATTCCCGAGTCTTGCTTATAGAGATTATGCTTTGCGGTTTAATCTTGCGGGTCTCCTTGTTTCAATATCCACCGGAGTTTGCTGGGTCCTCTGGGCTCAGCGAAGTGTGTGGCCGGAACAGAGTACAAAGATGAAACTACGTGTTTTATTTCAGCGCGGGTGTTCCGATACAATCGGAGCTACCACCAAGTAAAATTCAGGGGAGAGTCTTTTTACGACAATCTCCGGTGATAACGGAGGGAATAAAACACATGGGCTGAGCGTCCAGTCGTCCGACGGCAAGTTCGTCAACGTTGGCAACTTCGATTCGGACGGCCTCAACGTCAACAACGATACGCGCGACAATCGGAACTCCAATTTGGGGGTGTGCCCTGCCCGGAAGCCTCATTGATGTAACCCAAGAGAGCCTCTTTTTTGAAGAGGCTCTCTTAATAAGGTCTTACTCGCGGACAGATCGCATCCAGCCACCCAGCATTCTTCCAATTTCTTGGAGATGATTTTGGCAGACGATATAGCGTTTATCACTCAGAATCTTGAGATCAGCCGAAAGCCGAATGAATACTTTAAGCAGGTCGAGTTTATTGCTTACTCCTTCGAGAATCTGCAACTTTTTACTCTTTTCGGTTTGAGCGGCTATCATTACTCCCTCTAAAACATCGACGATGTAGAATTCGCAACGCTGACCGAGGGTGTAGCGGTCTTTTTTCGGAAAATCAAGTTCAAAGACATAAAACTCGCGCATAAAGTCGTATGTCTTCTTGAAGATCGGAATGTCCATGCTAAACTGTCCACTTAATTTATGAGTGTCGTTAATCATATGTTTGATTAAATAATTAATCTTGAGAACCTGTTCTCCTCGTGGAAGGAATTTCACATCGGCAAAAAGGACAAAGAAGATGTCTTGCTGTTTGAGCACAAACTCGAAGACAACATTTGGAAGCTGCACGAATCGCTACGCGATAAAACATACTCCCACTTACCCTACGAATCTTTTTTCGTGCACGATCCAAAAGTGCGCCATATTCATAAGGCTTCGGTAAGAGATCGCGTGTTGCACCACGCCGTCGTAAAAGTTCTTAACCCTATTTTCGAATCGACATTCATTCACGATTCCTATTCATGCTGGATTAACAAGGGTGCTCATCGAGGCGTTCAGCGGTTTATCTCGTATGCACGGCGGGAGAGCGAGAACTATACGCAACCCTGTTGGGTGTTGAAGTGCGATGTCAAAAAGTTTTTTGCGAGCGTGGATCATGAGGTACTTCTCGAAATTCTGTTTCGCCGCATCCAAGACGGCGACACCCGATGGCTGCTTAAGGAAATTATCTCAAGCTTCCAATCAGAATTAAGCCGAGACCCGAGTAAACCAAAGGGGTTGCCTATCGGCAATCTCACTTCTCAGCTTTTTGCTAATGTGTATCTCAATGAGCTCGACCAGTTTATGAAGCATACCCTCAAAGAGCGTTATTATGTTCGTTACGCCGATGATTTTGTTATGCTTCATGCTCAACGAGATCATTGTTTAAAATTGGTAAAACCGATAGGCAGTTTTTTGTCTGATCAGCTCAAACTCGACCTTCACCCCCGCAAGATACTTTTGAGAAAGTTTTCTCAAGGTGTTGATTTTCTTGGGTATAATTGTTTTCCGCACGTCGTTATTCTAAGGCTGAAAACCGAACAGAGAATTTTCAAAAAGTTGAAGGAAAAAGCAAAACTTGTAAAAGAGGGGCTGCTGCCGTTCGACTATTTTCACCAAGCGGTGCAATCTTATTTGGGTGTTTTAAGTCATGGCAGCACATTTCGTTTGCAAGAAGATTTGAAGAATCAAATTTTCTTTTGGCTAAATTAATCTGACTCACCGAATAAAAGAAAACTCCCCGCAGAATTCTTTGGCAAAGCCGAACAAAGAATCTCCTGTGGGGAGTTTTCTTGGACGGATTTGCGACCATACCTTTTTCAAGGGTTAGGTCTTATTCAGTTGTCAACAATCATTCTACCAGAAAATTGAGGAATGTGGAGCAATTTGAGGGGCTTTAGTTGCCTACAGGTTATCAACTTCGGCCACTCTGGACGCCCTCGCGTGGTTGCGTCATCCCTTGTAGTATGACCAACCAAATTAAGGGGTCGGCAGGAGCGGCGACTTCAACCAATCCACCGCTGCCAGTAAAGGTCGCCTACTGTCTGTATGCAAGAAAGAGTACAGAAAGCGAGGAACAGCAAGTCCTTTCTATAGATAGCCAGATCAAGGAGATGATCAAGATCGCCGAGCGGGATGGGCTTGAGATCAAGGAAATCAGGAAAGAGAGCCACTCGGCGAAAGCGACGGGTCAAAGGGAGGTGTTCAACGAACTTCTCAAGGATATCCGGGGCGGCAAGTTCAGCGGTATCCTCACGTGGGCACCAGATCGTTTAAGTCGAAACGCGGGCGATCTCGGCAGCTTGGTGGACCTCATGGATCAGAAGGCTCTAATCGAAATCAGAACGTTTAGCCAGAAATTCTCGAATTCTCCAAGCGAGAAATTCATGCTGACGATCCTGTGCTCGACGGCGAAGCTAGAGAACGACAACAAATCGGAGAATGTGAAGCGTGGACTGCGAACGAGGTGCGAGCAAGGATTGCGACCATCGATGGCTCCGACCGGATACCTGAACGAGAAGCGCAAGGATAAGCCATGTGAAGTAATCGTCGATCCGGTGCGAGCCCCTATCGTTAAACAGATATTCGAGAAGGTCGCGAACGAGCAATGGTCAGGGAGAAGGATTCATCACTGGCTGCGGCACGAAGCAAAGTTCAAAACTACGACTAGAAAACACCTCTCGGTGTCAAACATCTTTATGATCCTCAAAAAGACATTCTACTACGGTATATTCGAGTATCCCGTTGGCTCGGGAAATTGGTACACGGGACAACATACGCCAATCATAACGAAAGAGTTGTATGACCAAGCACAGACACAGCTTGTCCGGAGCGAGATCAATAAGCAGAACGATAAAGAGTTCGCCTTCACGAAGCTGATATCCTGCGGCCTCTGCGGATCGGGCGTCACTGCTTGCGAGAAATTCAAGTACCAACAGAACGGGAATACCCGTCGATACGTGTACTATGGATGCACGAAGGCGAAGGACCCGGCGTGCAAGGGCGGATACATCAAAGAGGAAGATATCATCGAGCAGATTACAAAGATCCTTGATACGCTCGATATTAATGAGCTAGGGGTCAAGGAAAAATTCAAGGACGAGATATCGCGGTACAACAAGTTCAGAAGAATAGCTTTGGGCAAGAGCCGGGAGAAGCATGCTGAGGGCGAGGAGTTCGATGCCAAGTCCTATGCTGTGTATCTCCTGACTGAAGGATCGATCATAGAGAAGCGCGAGCTTTTATCGAATCTTAAAAGTAGGCTGATGCTCAAGGACAAAGTGATAACACTACGGCTGGAAACGGAATAGCCAGAAACAAAAATACCGCTGCAAAACTGCGACGGTATTTTTGTTTCGTACAAGGTGGTCGACAACCAAGGTCGTCCATGAAAGCCGACAACCATGGTCATCCAGAACCTCGCACAGTGTTGTGCCCTCGCGAGGAATCGAACCTCGATCTAGGGATTAGAAGTCCCCTATTTTATCCGTTAAACTACGAGGGCAGGACCCCCACCCATACCAATACGATGAGTGCGGGACATTCCTCCTTTCGGCACATGCCAGCTTCCTTGTGCACAGGGAAGCTGTATATTGTAAACAAACCGCAGGTATCGTGCAAGGGAAATGTATGAAAAAGATGGTCGCTATGCTATTATAGCATTGCTAAACAGCTGCTTCGGGCTGTAGTGTAATGGTAGCACGAGTCGTTTGGGACGATTTAGTTCGAGTTCGAATCTCGGCAGCCCGACACACACGTTATTTCCGTCCAATTTTTCATATAGGTTGAACTGGTTGTGTACGACAGACTACCGGATTCGGTATTCCACGATACCAGCGCTAGCATTCCCTGGCGGGTTTTTTCTGACCACAGCTGGTCGAAAACAAGATTCCCTAGGGAATAAAAAATCAATTTTCCGTTATACGATTCGACTGGTTGCACATGGTGTTGGTGATGGCCGATGACCATGTCTGCACCGTTATCTATGGAAACGTACGCTATATGTTTTTGATACTCGCTTGATTCATCTGTATATTCCTTACCCCAATGAAAGCTCGTAATCAGTAAGTCGACCGCACCCTTGGCTTCACCGAGTGAATTTTTTATTTCGTGTTCGGTGACGTTATTCCAGGTCAGATTCCATGACAAAAATCCGATTTTCTTTCCAGTAATCTCCGAGATCGTCAAAACACCGTGGTTCACCACCGTAATACCGGCTTCCCCAAGCAACCGATTCGTATCGTCCATACCTTGCTTTCCATAATCCAGCATATGATTGTTCGCGAACGAGACATGGGTAATGCCCGCACCAGCCATGGTATCGGCAAACACCGATTCCGCACAGAATTGCATAGTGGTATTGTCTACGATAGGACATGATTCGTATATCGGAGACTCCAAATTAATCATAACCAGTGGTATTGTCTACGATAGGACATGATTCGTATATCGGAGACTCCAAATTAATCATAACCACATCCGCGCCTTCCCATTGTTTTTTAATATCGCGGAATAGTACGGCGTAGTCCCCCACTTGCTTCAGTTCATAGTTCACTCTACGACCCAGCATCACATCCCCGCCAAACGCAAACAGAATTGGTTCCTGATTCGGCATAGGGGTTGATGCCGGAGAAAATAAAACTGCATCGCGTATCTGAACTGGCGCCGTAACTTTTGGGCATAAGACAAAAAACGCTGCCACGGCAATAAAAAATAGTCCTGTTATCGACCATCGCTTCATACCGTTATCATACCTCAATAAATTGAAATTCAAGGATAAAGAATATACAATGGCAGTAATGGTGGCTGTAGTTCAGTCTGGTTAGAACGCCTCGCTGTGGCCGAGGAGGTCGTGGGTTCAAATCCCATCAGCCACCCAAGATAGGACTTTTATCGAAGTTTTCTTCAAGAACACTTTTGTTTATCGGCATTCCGAGAGGTTCTAACCTTTGATATATTTTACTAACCTCCTTGGCGGCAACTTCCATAGACATCAATGGTTTAGATAAGGAAATACTCAGTTTTCGATCTTTTATCATTAGGTTCGAACCAAAACTAGAAAGAATATCTCGTTTCTCTTGTAATGCGCCACTCTGAAACCGTGACACTGCCATTTGTGAGAAGCCCAATAACTTTTCGACATTGTTAAACCAGTTATCAATCCTTTGATCAAGATCATTCAATAAAAGCTGGACCCGTTCCTTTTCGTTTGAAAGATAAATTTTTTGTCCCCGAAACTCTTCCTCAGTTATCTCGCTAGAAGCACGCATATCAATCAGACCTTTAATTTTCTGAACACAATTATTGTACTGTTTCTGCAGATTCCCCCTGATCTTATCCTTGCTAACCATTTCTAACTCATTCTCCCTGCGTAACTGAATCAAGGCCCATTCAACAAATTCAGAAGGAATGGTAATGCGGTTCAACACATCACTAATTTGCTTGTCTATTATCTCCTCCCGCACTGGTTTTTCCTTACAATTCGGGTCTTTCCTTCTCGTGCAACGGTAATAAACATAATGATGGATATTGCCATTTTTCTGTACCTTAGTTTTCTCTTCGGCCGTAATCATTGCTCCACACGATGCACAAAACATAAGACCGGAGTATGGGAACTGATGTTTCTTAAATCTCGGATGTCCCTTCTTTTTCAGTAATATTTGGATTCTGTCATATTCGTCTCTGTTAATCATCGGCTCGTGCTTACCCTCAATCCAATTACCGCTTCCTTTCGGGAATTCGAACGTACCGGCATAAAACGGATCTGTAAGGATTCTGTAAATATTACTCCTAGAAACCGCACCGCCCCTTTGGGAACGTAACCCCCAATCTCTACTCGAAGTTTTTGCAACCATTGGTGGTGTATATGTACCGGTTAACATCAAATCAAACATCTTCCGCACTAAATCAAAACGGTCTGGATCCTTTACTATCTCTTGATCGCTTTTTTGTTTCATAGGGTTATGGAGGTAGCCGATGGTAACGCACCCGGGGTACCATCCCCTTTCTGCCTTCGCCCGCAATCCGCGCTGTGTGTTTTGGCTTAGGTCTCTGATGAACTGATTCGCTTGTGATAATTCCAAACCCATCATAAGGACATTATCGCCAGGATAGTAATCACGATCATACGTCCTAATATGTTGGACTATACCCTCTTGCAACAGCCAACTCACCATGCCGCTATCAATCGGGTTGCGAGAAAGACGATCGAGCTTCCAACAAATCACCCCCTGCGCCACACCACGCTTCAAGCGCTCCACCATCTCATCAAACACAGGCCTGCCCGGAGACTTAGCAGACTTCGCCTCGGATAATATATCAACTATTCTGAGATTGAATCTTTCAGCCACTCTTTTAAGTTCATTAATCTGAGAATCTATGGAAACTATCTGGCGATCATCTGACTCTGAAGACTTTCTGGCATACAAGAAATAACCGTTGGTAATGTTTTCTTTATTCATAGAATACAAAAGGGACGGTCCTGGTTGACCCAAACACTTGCTCACGAGGAGTAGCCTTCTGGCAGAACCGCCCCTTAAAGTACAGAAGGTAACAAAAATCTCGTGGCTGGAATTGTGTATGGGTCAACATAGGTATTATAGTTTATCTGAATACTATTTTCTACTACTCTTTTATCCTTTTATCATATGCATTTCCTCCTGGGATGCGACTTTTACTTCCCCGTGAGGTAATTAGAGTCTGTTTCTGTAAAGTTGGTTCTTAAGAGATCGATGGTGGGCAACGCGTCACCGTCATTCGTTTAATGCTTCCTCCCTTGCGGGACGTTGCGGTCGTGGGACATCAAGTCGCCAGACGTTGCCCACACATCTCCAATAATAATTGGCTAAGGGAAAATCCCCATTTCCTCCTGCCCATATCAACAGGGTGGCGGCGATTTTCATTAAACTATTCTCTTAAAAAGAGCAGCTTATTGTATGAGGCTGACGGCCTCGAGAAGATGAGGTTTCCGGTTCATCTCTCTCTTGGGATCCATACACCACACGCACAAGCCTAATCAACCGCAAACCAATCTCATATGCCTCCCTTTCCGAAATCACTACACTAAAGCTTTTCTGGTACATAACCCGGAGCTTTTCAATTTGATCTTGCGGTATTTCCATGGTTAGTAGTACTTTGATGCACCCCTATAACAAACTCACCGCCGTAGGGGCTTTTTGTGTCCCCAGAGGTACGCCTCGGGGCATTTGTGAGCATATATAGGTGCCTGATAATTGACTCTTTTTCTGCCGGACAATAATCGTCTTTGTCGACCAGGTTTTCAAACCCACGCGCAATAGTGCGTTTATGAAAACCACACCCCTTTACTGTCTCGGCGAAACAAAGGTAAGAGCTTTGCAACGCGTTGCACTTTCTTTGTTGATCAAATTTTCTCTTTAGTGATTTCATAATTAAAAAACTATGGTTTGTGACCATAGTGTAAAATAAAACTGCTACCCCAAATACCTGCATTACAGGGGGATCACTAAAAATCCGTTAA
>LCLB01000039.1 GCA_001001795.1 Parcubacteria group bacterium GW2011_GWF1_45_5 | reverse complement strand
TGTACTCCCAATATAGTATGTTCCACTATCATTCCTTAATATGTATACACAAGGTTTCATAACGTCCTATTCGCTCCGATGCCTCGACGCAAAGTGTTGAACTACGCCGACGCTTCGGTCGGCGCCCCGACTACTCGTCGGGGCGAGGGCAAAACTACAGACTCATGATACATCCGGCAATTCCGCCAACCACGAATAAACCGATCATCAAAAACGCCAAGGGCCGCGATACGCGCACCACCTGATACGAATACCCGGGGATCTTTTTCCGCAGGGAAAGATAAATAAGAATGACAAGGATTGAGTCGATGCTGGTTAAGGCCGCCCCCATAATCCCCATAACCTTCACAAAATCATGTACTCCCAGGAAAAACATCGTAATCGGCAAAAACGCGACCAACAGTAATGCGGTCGGCCGAGTAAATTTGAAATCATGTTTCAAGGTTTGGAATACCGATACTTCAAATGTGAAATACGAAGTAATAATTTCCAAAAACGCCATCAGGAACGCTCCATAAATCAACCACCCGGGAAGAATTCCGACAAGCCCAGAAAATCCATCTTGGGAGGTCTGTCCTCCGGTAGCGCCGAAAATACCTACCGCAAAGAAAAGATAAATGAACGCAGGGATAATGGTTCCCGCAAGGGCAATCGGTTTTATAAGTTTAAGGTTTTGACGCTCGATCCGCAACAGATTCACGATCTCGGGTATGGCCAATGACCCGACAAGAGCATAGAGCACAAGTCCGAACGGGAAAAATGCCCCTTTTACGGGTTCTATGGAAAAATTTGCGGGGTCAAACTTCGTAAAACCAAGCCCACTGATAAGAGTAAATAAAGAAAGGGTGGCGACGGTCAGCCATAGATTAATCTTCGTTGAAAATTTAAAATTAGCAAACAACATGACCCCGCCAATGAGCCAGAATAAAAACAATAATACCTGGTAGGGAAACGCCCCCAAGGGGGCAACCAACTGACCGAAGAAGTGCACACCGAGTAAAAGATACACCACCAATCCACCGAAAATACCCAACAAAAACGAAATAGTCGCAAAACCTTCTGCCCATTCTCCCAAATACATGCGGACATAACCGGGAAGCCGATGCTGACCTTCGGTTGCCACCACAATCTCGCCATAAAACAAATGGAGTACGGTTACGCAAAGAGCAAAAAACGCCAACCAAAAAATATTCTGCCACACACCGGCCTGTAAAAAACTGTACGGCAATACCAGATAACCGGAACCGATGATGGTTCCGATAAGCATGGCAACGCCCTCAAAGAAAATCATTGTTTTCATGCGTGCGTAAAACTTTCCGCCATAGCCCGGCAGAAAATATTTATCCGGTACCTTGAATTACTCGGAAAGATATACCTCGTCCCCTTCTCTTACCACCACCTTTTTATCAAGAAGCAGTCCCACCTGATCTCCTTTGACCGCCTTTGAAACTGCCTCGTGGTTGATCTGCAAAGAGGTAACGCTCTGTGCAACATCGGTAATAGAACCCACAAAGTGTATGGTATCGCCAACTTTAAGCGGCTTCAAAAGCTCAAGGATAGCGACATTCACCTTGTGATAGAGGTGTATCACGGTGCCAATTTTTTGTTCTTTTTTCGCCATACGACCTTTTGATAGTATACCACGCTCCCGGGAAGACGTTTTAAGGGAATTGGTTTTTTTGTTTACGGCAGATCCGAAGATAAGATTTACTATTTTTTTAAGTATTTTGTTCATATTATCCCTTTATTGAATTAAGAATAATATCATAGGCTTCTTCCGCGGAATTCACCAGCCGGTACAGTTTCGTGTCGTCGGCATCAATGTATTTTCCCGTCTTCAGAGTGGTATTAATCCAGTCCAAAAGCGGCTGCCAGTGCTTTCCTCCCACCATGATAATAGGAACCGGCTTGATCTTTTTGGTTTGAATCAAGGTAATGAGCTCGGTCAATTCGTCAAGCGTACCAAATCCTCCCGGGAAAAACACGTACGCCTCGGCCGCAAACGCAAGCATGACTTTACGCGTGAAAAAATAATGGAAGTTCAACGATTGGGTCACATACTGGTTCATTTCCTGTTCGTGGGGAAGTTTGATGTTCAAACCAATGGACTCGGCATTAACCTCGCTCGCGCCACGGTTCGCTGCCTCCATAATCCCGGACGCTCCACCCGTAACCACCGTAAAACCGTTCTTGCCAAGCATCTGGGCAAGCGATCGCGCTTCTTCATAAGACGGATCACCTTCTTTCAAGCGGGTTGATCCGAAAATACTAACCGTTTTATGGTAATTGGTGATCAGTTCAAACCCTTCGACGAACTCCGCCATAATGCGGAAAATTCTCCAGACAATCGTATTTTTAAAATCAAAATTTGGATTGGACATAGCTTTAATATATTTGTACCATGATAACAATAACACGATGTCGCAATATACTCAAAAAGGGTTCCCAGACTTCATAGTACCGCAAACCTCAAATTCCCGCTCAGCCGAACAAAAGCCGAGTAAGAAACCGCTACCGGAAACCCCTGCGGGTAAACAATCGCGTTTATTTGCGGGCGGGAAAATTGGTGGATCGCAACGCCTCTACTCTTATCGCCCACTGCCTAAACAAGAACCAGGGGAAATTCCTAAACCCCTCGAACATGAATGGGAAATGATTATAGATGATATTAGATACGGTATCGAGCTTGAGTCGAAAAATGCGGGGAAAAAAGATGAGATAGGAGAGGTACTCAAACAATTCATCCACTTCCCCCCGGGCTCTCCGTTTTTCGCGCTCATGGTGGCATTTGTGAGGGGGTACGAAAACGAAAGAAACGCACTAAAACACGGGATTGAATCGAACGCGAGCCTCATGCTTGACGCATTGCTCGCTATAATTCCCGATCTGGAAACAATACAAGAAATCTCGGAAACAAACCAAGGCTCGTTCACCACGCTGTCAGGGCTGTCTGTCCGTAGACGAATCAAAATAAAATACGTTCCCCACCCGATATTCATGGGGATAAACGGCAGTGTGCCCTTATTGAACCAAGAGATGCTATCGCTTTCCGGTTTAACCGAGCTACAATTATATCTCCTCGAATCGCTTGCGCACATCATTACAGAACACAAAATCCCGCTTGAGGAGCAGTTCGCTCCGTTAATTGAACTGTTATCCAAAATTGCCGACGCCGACAAACCATCATCGTACATTCAACCAGGGTGTCGCGCCGCGTTCCTTGCTGCACTCCCATCGTGGTGGGACGAAGGCACGGGCGGGTATCACCTCTCTAGACATGTTTCCCAAGACACTCCATTTGACGCCAATACTCCATTACCAGTGCGACAGTGCAAGTTCCTTCATTCCCTTAGGTCAAAGGGGACGCGATCGGCCTTCACTTTTAAGGGCAAAGAAAAAATAACGGATCACGAAACTGCCTATACCATAGCAAGAATAATGGGCAAACTCATACAAAATATCATTCTGCCAAACCCGAAACTGCTACACGACGCTGTCGAAAAACATAACCAGTGGCGCCTTGAGGATCTTAGGAAAATACTCGAACCCTACCATGAAGCCCTTTCGTCTTTACGATCGCTCTGGCAAACCAATGACGGCTTGTTGCTACACGGAGTAAGGGAGCACGCATTCGCTCCCGGGGGAGAATTCGCTTCGCTATTAGAAAAGACTGCCCACGCCATAGCCAGGATATACCTGAACACCCACTACCAGCTGCCAACTATTGAGGAAGATATTGATCATGCAAGGTCGCGCATGGGAATATCAGAGGACGCGAATTTTGATACAGAAAAAGTGATGGGACAAACTGAGATGGCTGCCCTTATGGAACTCGATGAAACCTTTACTTGGAATCACCTTATTAATATTTTTGGATCGTGGTCGGGCGGAAAGGGTGCAGTAGATATTGGGAACCCCGGCGAGGCATTCCCGGACAAAATGGCAAGTCTTGAAACTCCGGAAATCAAAACATTAGAAGGCCCCCAAAAAATACACGCATTAGAACAAGCAACAACCCAATGGTTAATGCGCGATTATTATAATCAAATTCAGAGATTTGTACTATTCTTCGTTGCGGTTTCACGCCTGATTAACAGGGAACAAGAACGCGTGCCCACAATCCCTGGAAAAATAATTCCAGAAATAACCCTTTACCAAGGTAACGACGACCAGCATCATGCCCCTGTATACTGCGACGGCATTGTACTACCTTCTGATTTTGACGATCCTTCCGAGACAGAAAATCGCAGACTCGGTACGATCCTGAACAACAAAACGCCACCTATAAGTATTGTTGAGGTAAAAACAATTATATCGCTCCATGGTTTCCCAAACCCTCCGCAAAATATACGAAAGCAAGAAAAAGATCAGATAGAAAAGTACCTTGCCATAATGAAAAGGGGGTATCCGAACGTACCAGTTGAATATGTTTACCTATACTACATCACATTCAACCAAACACGATTGTTACGCTACCTTATCCGCGAGGATGGAACTATAGACTATGAAGATGTTACCGAGATAAAATCCTAGGTCAAGACGAAAGCGTACCCTACATCACAAATGAAAAGGTAAGTGGAGTAGCTTTAATTTCACAAACAGGGATCCGGTATAGCTCAACGGGAGTGGAGCATCTTGAGGGCGAGTTTTAAACGGTCCTGGGTATTGTGCGGAGTCCCTTCGAGCTTATCGACAACCCGATGAACGTCTTTTTTTTGAAAGCCCAAAGAAATCAAAGCGTCTTCCAGCTCCAAATCGCTTTCCAAATCCTGGCTTTCACCGACGTGCTGAACCTTACGTGAAAGTTCAATCACGATTCGGGTAGCGGTTTTCTCGGATAACCCGATTATATCGGTCAAAAAATCTATTTTCTTGGTGCCGATTGCCGATTGCAATTTTGAGAGTGAAGTTGCTGAAAGAATATTTAAAGCGGTCTTGGGGCCTATTTTATTAACGCTCGTCAGGAGCAAAAACAATTGTTTTTCTTCTTTGCTCGAAAAACCGTACAGCTCCACATCCCCCTCGTTGTGGCGCAGTTTCAAAAAAGTATACAAAGTCGTCTCTTTGCCGACGGTAACCGCTTCTTTGGTTGTCGTGGAAGCAATCACTTCATAGGCAACATTCCCTGCCTCAAGAATAATCCCTTTGATTGTTTTTTCTGCGACTACTCCCTTAATCGAATACATCATACTCCGTAGGAAATCAAGTATTTTCCGAAGCAGTTAATATAACGTTCTGTTTATTATAAATCAGTTTAGTTCTATTTGATAATATCTCAAGAATAAAATACGTTCGTTCAATATTTCCTACGGGGCACGCATTGTATTATACGCTTATCTATTGTATTTTTCACTGTTTTCAGGCATACTGGTTAAGGAATAGATTCATTTCATCTTTATGCCAATTACAAAATCAGCAAAAAAGGCGCTCAGGCAAAACAAACGCCGTCATGTGCGGAACATAGAAAAGAAAACTGCTTTCCGCAAAGCGCGCAAAGAATTTTTAGAAGATACTACGCCCGCAAAGCTCACGGCCGCATATAAAGCAATTGACAAGGCGGCAAAAGAAAAAGTCTTTGCGAAAAAAAAGGCGGCACGCCTCAAGAGCAGATTAGCCAAAAAAATGAATAAAACAAAACTCCGCTAAACGGGGTTTTGTTCATATTGCCCGTTAACCCTGTTATTTTACCGTGATGAGACGGGTTTTAAGATCCAATACCACCTGTCCCATATCGACTTTCCCCCCGCGAATATCCAAATCGAGTTCCAATAACAAAGAAAATAATTTTTGCAGTTGATCGTCGGTTTTCCCGGAACTCCAATGCATCAATTTTTTAGCCCAAAACGGATTCACATCACCATTCCTTGTTTTCCC
>LCLB01000038.1 GCA_001001795.1 Parcubacteria group bacterium GW2011_GWF1_45_5 | reverse complement strand
ATTCAGGAAGGCGCAAAATTAGTAACCGGCATTACCGATATATTGGAAGAGCTTCCCGGGTTTCATGACAAACCAGATGAAACGCAGCAGGAATTATTTTCCAATATTTCCGAACAGGAACAAACAATCCTATTGTGCCTCAGTGCACCGAAAAGCATTGACCAAATCAGTGCGACAACCAGATTGCCGCCCAACACACTGCCTTCTTTGTTGACAATGATGGAGCTCAAATCTATGATAAAACGCAGATTGGACGGAACATACCAACGGGAATAAACCCTAAGCACAAAACCCTAAATCCTAATCTCAATAACAATCACTATCCATGAAATTAAAGCTGTTTAAAAACTTGAGATTTGTAATTTTGGATTTGTTTATGATTTAAATATTAGATTTTAGAGTTTTATGAATTTAGTTATTGTCGAATCGCCCACTAAAGCAAAAACTATCGGCGGGTTCCTTGGACCCGAGTACGAAGTCGTCGCTTCTTATGGCCACGTGCGCGACCTGCCGAAAAGCAAAATCGGCATTGATATAGAAAACGGGTTCGAACCGATTTATGTCGTCCCGCCGAAAGCGGAACCGGTTATCAAAGACCTGCAAAAAAGAGCAAAGAAAGCGAAAAGTATCATCCTGGCAACTGACGAGGACCGCGAAGGAGAAGCAATCGCCTTCCATATTTCAGAAACTCTCAATCTTAAAAACGCTTCGCGCATCGTGTTCCACGAGATCACGCCTTCGGCGATTGCCGAAGCGCTACAATCGCCTCGCAATATAGACATGAATTTGGTCAACGCCCAACAGGGACGCCGCGTTCTGGACCGGCTGGTGGGATATGAACTTTCCCCGTTTTTATGGCGGAAAATCAAATACGGACTTTCGGCCGGCCGGGTTCAATCAGTGGCCCTGCGTCTTATTGTGGAACGTGAAGAAGCAGTTAATGCATTCAAGCCGGATGAATACTGGACTATTCAAGCAGAACTTTATAAAAAACAAAAAAAGGAGAAGAGTAAAAAAGAATCTTTCAGAGCGGAACTTTATAAAATAAATGATACGGCGATTGAGAAGCTTGGCATTCCCAATAAAGAGCGTGCCGATACTATCGTAAACAACCTACAAACCGCCCGATACGCGGTTTCCGATGTCCAAGAACGGTCCACCCGTAGAAACCCGAACGCGCCGTTTACCACCTCTACCCTCCAACAGGATGCCTGGAATAAACTCCACTATTCGTCCAAGCAAACCATGATGTTCGCCCAAAAACTGTACGAACAGGGCTACATCACTTACATGCGCACCGACTCGACCAATATCGCGGCACCCGCGCTCCAAAACGTACGCGAATATATCGGAAAAGAATTCGGAAAGACCTATGTCCCGGAACATCCGCATGTCTATAAAACAAAATCGCGCATGGCCCAAGAAGCTCATGAAGCCATCAGACCAACCGATCCCGCAAGAACTCCGGAAACCATAAAATCGTCCGCCGACCCCAAACAATACAAAATTTACGATCTTATTTGGAAACGCTTTATCGCTTCCCAAATGGAACAGGCGATATTCAATAATCAAACCGTGCTGATGGCCGCGACTACTTCGGATACGACATACCTGTTCAAGGCGACCGGACAGCGCGTTGTCTTTGACGGGTTCTTAGCTGTCTGGAACATAGTTGAAAAGGCCAACACCCCTTTGCCGGCACTGGAAAAAGGCGACGAGCTTGAGCTCCAGGAACTGTTCCCTGAACAGCATTTTACCCAACCGCCTCCACGTTTCAATGACGCATCTTTGGTAAAAACACTTGAACAATTGGGTATCGGCAGACCTTCAACCTATGCCTCGATTATCGCCACCATAATCGAGCGCGGCTACGTGGAACGCAATGAAGGCCGCGCCCTTCAACCGACGTATTTGGGAAATATCGTCAATGAACTCCTGGTAAAACATTTCCAACAGATTGTGGATTATCAATTCACCGCAAAAGTAGAAGAAGACTTGGATCGCATCGCCGAAAATGCGATTTCCTGGCAAAACGTCATTAAAGATTTTTACGCACCTTTCCATAAAAATCTCGAGCAGAAAGAACAGGAAGTTTCCCGCAAGGACGCCACCGAGAAACCGTCCACTGAAATCTGTGACAAATGCGGAGCGACAATGGTCATAAAATACGGCAAGTACGGACCATTCCTGGGGTGCTCGAAATATCCCGATTGTTCCAATATAAAAAAGATTGATTCACATGAGCCTAAAATCCCCTGCCCGACGTGCGGAAAGGATAAAGGCGGCACCGTGGTCAAGCGCCGGTCGAAAGCGCGCAAACGGATTTTTTACGGATGCTCGCGCTGGCCCGAATGTAATTTCGTAAGCTGGAAACAACCCCAATCCGAAGATGATGACGAAAACACTGCAGCTTAAAAAACTGCACGCCGAAGCAGACCGTCTTCACAAACAGTTCGGGTCTAAACGCCTGCTGGCGGTTCACGGCGCCGGCTGCGTCAACCAGCCACAAGCGATGTTCATCTTTATCAACCCGACCGGAAAGAACATCTCTGCTTATCCAGCCTGGAAAGGAATGCGGGCTCAATGGCTCGGTACCAAGCAGATCTGGAAACTTTTTTACCAGCTTGGCTTTTTGTCCCGCGACACATTCGCCAAAACGCAAGCTCTCAAACCGCATGAATGGACGCCTGCCTTTTGTATTTCCTTATACGCCGAGCTCGCCAAACACAAAATCTATATCACGAATTTTGCCAAAAGCACCCAACAAACTGCCCGGCCAATGAAAAAGCAAATATTACAAAGGCATTTAGAATCTTTACTCGCTGAGGTTTACTTGATAAGCCCGAAAACGATTGTTACCTTCGGCAACGAAACAAGCTCTTTACTCCTGCAAAAACCAATCTCGGTAAGCTCGTATACCGGAAAACGCAAAGAAACACTCTTGATAAAAAATAAACGATTTCCTGTATACCCAGCCTACTATCCGGTTGGTCAGGGCATGCGCAATCTGCCAAAAGCGATAAAGCGAATAAAGGTTATACTTTAATTTTTGAGCGAATTAGTTTCCAGGTTTGCCCAAACTCGTATTCTTCCCGCTTATGCAGATTCCAATCTCTTGATGGGTGCAAGGTGCATATTAACGGTATCCCATTCCACTCAAGAAATCTATTCACTCTATCCTTTAGTTTACATTTGCCGAGCAGAAAATCAGCCGGCTTGCTGCCAAAGATAATCATTAGTTTTGGCTCAAACAGTTCAATCTCCTTTTTTAAAAATCTATCAGCCCAGAAACTATCTGGACTTCCTTGCGCGTAGCACTTGCAGTAGTGCGTCCAGTAAAAACTATTTAAGAACACCTCGTTGCATTTATCGTAATTGGCTCTGACTTTCTCCACACTGGCTAAATCATCAGTACCATAAAATATCAAAGACAACACTCTTTCAGCAAAACTAGAATCTCTTCCTGAACCGCCTCTTCTCCTATCGTTATCAAGATTAGGGTCTGAGCTAATAATAAGGTGTTTCTGGCTGGGCCTTAACTCATTTATAACTATCTCGCCGCAACCACATTTCTTAGTATTGCGAATCTGCTCATTTAGCCGAAGTAACTCCCTGTATCTCATAGTGCCCCTATCGACATAATCATAAATCTTAAATCTTTATTCTAAAATCTAAATTTTACAATTCCCCTACCCCTTGCTCGCCAATAATCCGTTTTAAAATATTCGCCAGCTCCTCCGACGAATTGAAATTGATGGCAATCATCCCTTTTTCTCCTTTTTTCTTGAGCATCACCCTGGCTTGAAGGGTTTCTTCCAGTTTCGTTTTGATCTGCTCGGTTTGCGGGTCGAATTCCGCCATCATATCGCTCAGTTCATCGTGCGGCTGGCTCAAAGGTTCACGCTGACGCTTCAATTCTTTTGCCGATGCCTCGGCTTGCCGCACTGTCAAGCTGTACGAGATAATCCTGCCCAGCAATACCCGCTGATCATCGAGACTATCGAGGGTCAAAATAACCCTACCGTGCCCTTCGGAAATCTTCCCGTCTTCAAGCGCTTTCTGAATTTCAAACGGAAGCTGCAGTAAACGCAGGGTATTGGCCACAAACTCTCGCGACTTCCCGACCCGGTACGCGATTTCGCGCTGCGATAGCTTGAATTTGTCGGCAAGCTCGGAAAATGCCTTAGCGCGTTCGATACTGTTGATGTCCTCGCGCTGAAGGTTCTCGATGAGCGCAATTTCGAGCTTTTCCCGCTCCTCGATCTGCTCTTTAATGATTGCGGGAACCGTGTTGAGCCCTACGATTTTTGCCGCGCGCAGCCGTCGCTCTCCGGCCAAAAGTTCATAGCCGATCTGGGTTCCCAGTTCCGTTTGCTCCTCGATGCGCGTCACGATAAGCGGCTCCAGAATACCGAACTCCCGGATGGAATTCGCCAAATCCTGCAACGCCTCCTCATTGAATTCACGCCGGGGTTGGAACGGATTCGGTTTGATCTTGTCTACCTCCAAATAAAAAATGGATTTCGTTTCCATGGTTCAATCATAGAGCTGAATTGAAATTTCCGCAACAAATAGCTACAATATCCCTACCGGGCAGGTGGCGCCTGTCTACCGACAGGTAGAGAATGGCAGACCTGCCTACCGGCAGGCAGGCGCGATATAATACAATATGTACTTTGTGTATGTTCTTCTAAGTACTAAACGACCTTATATATATGTAGGTCTTACTAATAATTTGGAACGACGCATACGTCAACATCAAGGAGGAAGTGAAAAGACAACAGCTCCGTATCGCCCGTTTCAAATTATTCTGACGGAAACATATACGACAAGGATACATGCCCGACAAAGAGAAAAATATTTAAAATCAGGAGTTGGTAAGGAATACTTGAAGGCGATCGCAGAATCATTTGGGCAGGTGGCGGAATGGCAGACGCGATAGACTCAAAATCTATTGGCCGCAAGGTCGTGGGGGTTCAACTCCCCCCCTGCCCACGAATATTTTATAAAATAATATGGAAATATTTCTCACTTTTGCGTTTTTACTGGTAACCGGTCTTATATTCGGGGCATGGTACGGCAAAAAAACACGCGGCTTCAGATGGAAAGAATACCTGGCACTCTTAATTATTCCTATGGCAGGAGTTATATGGTTAACGTATAAGTTCGGACCTGTAATTATCGTACTCTATGGTATTTCCGCAATGGGAGGAACGTTTATGGAATATTTATTCGGGTTTGCGTACCATAAAGCCGCGGGTAGAATGCTTTGGACGTACAATAAAATGCCCATTCATGGTTATACCAGTATTCTGTCCATCCCTTTCTGGGGAATCGCCGGAATATTTTTCCTTTTGATGGCGAAGGCGTTTATGATTTAAACCAGTGAGCTAAAGTTATTATATAAAATGCGTCACTGGCGCATTTTATATTTGATACATTCCACTGATTTTTGTGTTAATCGCATGCCATCATCCTACTCAACAAACTCTTGCGAGGTGGTTCCAAACTTAACGTGAATCAATCCCTTCTCGTCAACGAAAGCCGCAACAAGATTGAGTCGCTGATTCCCCAAGCACGCATGCAACGTCTCTAATATATTATGACGCCGATAATCTTCTGGTAATTCAATGTTATGACCTCTGTATTTTCCCTTTATCCTATCAATTCCGCACGACACTGCTCAGAAGTTACCCCGGGGGGCTAGTAAATTTGTCCCGGATCTTAAATCCTGAAGGTTGAGAGATTCCCTTCCTTCTATCGACAAATTTTGCGGGTCATTTGCTAAAACTTTTCTATCCATACAATTGCTTATTTTATATTAACTGGTATTGCTTATGTAGCTCCAACGCGTTCTTGAAAATCAAAGCAACCGTCAGTGGCCCGATGCCTCCGGGAACCGGAGTATACAAACTCGCCTTTCCCTCAAGAGCATCTTTTGAAAAATCCCCCAAGACTTTTCCTCCGGCAACCGTAAATCCGGCATCAAACACCACAACTCCA
>LCLB01000037.1 GCA_001001795.1 Parcubacteria group bacterium GW2011_GWF1_45_5 | reverse complement strand
AGAAGCTCTGTGCTTCGCACAGAGGCGCGTAGCGCGCGGGGAACTCCATTGATTACTGATTTTGAAAATAGGTTCTGATTTGGTAGAATAAACGCACCAAGATTAAACTTTAATGGAGCCTGAATCATTACAATTGCTTTTCGAATCGGCAAAAAACGGGAATAAGGATGCTCAAGACCGGATTTACCTGTCATATTTCAACCCCGTCTTCCGTTATATTTTCATACGGCTTCGCAATCAACAGGATGCCGAAGACCTGGCTCAAGCCGTATTCCTGAAATTCTACCAGTCTCTTCCAAGGTTTTCGTACCAGAAAGATCCTCTCGCATATTTCTTTACCATTGCTCGCAACACGGTGATCGACCATATCCGCAAGAAAAAAACAGAACCACTTGATTACGTAGAAAATATCCCCGCAACTCCCCCAGTTTCCCCCCAAACCCGCCACGATATTGTCCTGCTACTCAATATGCTCGACGAAAAACACCGTGACATTCTGATCCTTAAGTTCATCAACGGATACCGCACAGAAGAAATCGCGCAAATCCTTCAAACCTCCGTTGATAACGTCAGGCAAATGCAGTGCCGCGCCCTTAAAGAATTACGAAACCATTATGAGAAATAACGCCAATAAAAAAACAATTGAAGAACAAATACTGGATTTCTACGAACAAGGAAATCCTGTCGAAAAGATTAAAAATGCCGTGTCCGCTTCTCCGGAAGCCGAACACGTTCTTTCCATTATTGAGATATTAGACCATGAAGGGCTCACTGTGCCGGACGGCAAGAATGCTTTCGCTTCCTTTATCAAAAAGCTTCCTGTCACACCTGACCTTGAAAATCGTTCTATAATAGAGGAGGGTGATCGTCGAAACTCTTTCATAAATCAATTAATATATATAGGCATGAAAACAAAAATTGTCCTTGGGGCAACCATTGCGGCAATCGTTATTATTGCCGCAGGAAGCGGGTATATTCTTATGAAAAACGGAAAGATTTCATATGAAAACACTCCCGCGGCCCAGCTGGACGTAAGTGGAGCGCCCGGAAAATCAGCGGGAGAAACCGTGGTTCTTAAAGCCTCGGATGTGTCCCTACAAAACTCCGATGAACTAGTTTCCGCTATTATAAGCATGGCGGATCAGGAGTTCCCGGAAGAAGATCTGTACACCGACATCGAGCTGGTGTCACTCGATGCAAATATTATTAACGACATCTACAACGCATATGACGAAAATCAACTCTAAAACTTTTCGCGCCCTAATAATTGTCGTACTCTTCGCACCATCACTTACCTTGGGCGCATTCAACATCCCGTCGTCGAGTCCCCGGTTTTCTCCGAAATTCGACAAACAAACCATCTGTACGAACATAGTTTCCCGAACCGAAAAATGGGAAATCAACATGCAGGAACGCGTCAATAAGCTCAACCAAATAAGAACCGAGCGACAAAACCGTTTTGACGACCGTAAAGAAAATCGGGACGAGCGAAACGCGAATCGAAAACAGGAAAACGACAAGCGCTGGGAAGAATATTTTGCCAAAATGGAGGCAAAAGCTCAAACCGACGCCCAGAAACAGGCGGTACTGAACTTCAAAAAAGCGGTCTTAGCCGCAATCCAGGCAAAACGGACCGCAATCGAAACCGCAAACGGAATATTCAAGGCCACGGTTCAGCAAGTAATTAATGAACGAAAGTCATCGGTTGATACCCTTGCCGCACAATTCCGGACAGAGGTTCAAGCGGCAATCCAGAAAGCAAAAAACGACTGCTCCACAGGATCCGACCCTGTCCAGGTCCGCGAAACACTTCGCGTTACCATTAAAGCAGCCCGCGATAAATTCCAATCAGGACGCCAGGAAATAGAAAAAATCCAGGGTAAACTGGAAGTGGCGCGCAATGCCCATCAGACAGCTGTAAAAAACGCGCAGACATCTTTTAAGACAGCCCTGGAAACCGCAAAGAACATATTTAAAGCCGCTATCGGCGCACCCAGCCCGACTCCGACGCCCACTCCGACAATATCTCCGACTCCCACACCCGCAGCATCGCCATCCCCAAGTCCATCCGTATCCCCCAGCCCGTCTCCAACCACAACATAAATAAAAGGAGGGGTTTGAACACAAAGTCCCGCATACCAGCGGGATTTTGTGTTGTATTGACAAAAATAAAAACTCGTACATAATACCCCTACGAAACTATGATCAGCTTTCAGAACAATTGTAAGTCTTATCGTCATTTTGTCTGGATCCTTATACAGAAGGCTGATTTTTCGCATGATAGATAAAACGTAGACCAATACCCTTGCTATAGAAAATCGGCTTTCTGCAAAGAGAGCCGATTTTGTTTTTAGCAGTAGTTGTTTGTTCTAAAAATATTAAAGGATAAGCAACTGCTGCCAAGTGCAAGCTGAAACAGCAGAATCCAAAAGCGAAAGGAGGTGAATAGCCGTGTTCAAGCGTGACTGGGACTACACCAGCGACCACCGCGATTTCGATCATTACGACGACTGCCGGGAATAGTCCCAATGTCGTCCGCGGCTGTTTGCCAGTTTCTCGGTAAAACTGGCCCCTAACGGGTAAACAGTGAGGGGCGAGCCAATCCTCTCGGGCGCCCGCCCCTCACTCGGATTTTATCACAATCTTACTAGGAGGTGTAAGATGAATGATTTCCCGTTCAATGTGCACGGCTCCATGGGCTTGGACGAAGCGGATTTCTGGATCTGTCCGGATTGCCAGGCTAGGAACTACAAAAAATCCGTCTGTATGTGCGGATACAATCCTAATGCCGCATCCCCCAACCCACAGGCGCCCAGTGAGCCAATAGTACCCGGTTCGGTCCATTTAAAGGAGGAAGAAATGTGCGAACAAGGTTTAACCTGGACCTGCCCCTTATGCGGGGCAAACAACTATGGCGATACCGGGGCCCAGCCATGCTGGCAGTGCCACGACGACACCCGGGTTGCCAGACGGATTGTCGCCGAAACCAAAGCAGCGAAAAAAGCGCAAATAGCTGAATCGCCGGCACCCCATCACCAATGGGAGGAACACATCCCTTCCCACCCCCGGTAGGTGGTCATGTCCGCAACCACGCCAAACCCCCAAGACCCGCCCCTGGAAGGCGGACAAGCCAACGGCACGATCGTTATTCCCCCATCGGAGGGAAGCGACGAAACAACAATTATTCAAATCCGATAACCAATGGCAAGGGTAAACATCCTCTCGGGCGTTTACCCTTGCCTACTCAATAATTCAAAATCATTTATAATACAATAAACTTATGAACTACAAACAACTTCTATCGGAGGTTATTAAATTCCAAAGCGCCTCAACCGATGCACAGTACCAGGATGAAATCCAAAAAACCGTTAACTGGTATAAAAATATTTTTGAAACCGATGGCTTCAAGGTCAATGTGATTACCGGCTATGATAATCCGATAATTATTGCCTCATATGCAGCCGACCCACAATACAAGACCTGTCTCATCTATGGTCACTATGATGTCCAGCCGGCAAGCAAAAACGAAGGATGGGATAATGATCCGTTTACTCTCACCGAGAAAAACGGACGGCTCGTTGCCCGCGGCGTGATTGACAACAAGGGTCAAAATCTTGTCCATATCTCGACCGTCATTGAACTTATTAAAGAAAAGTCTCTGGGATACAATGTCACCTTCATGATCGAAGGCAATGAAGAAACCGGATCGCCGCACCTGGAAACCTTTATTAAAGACAATCAAGAGCTTCTTGAAGCAGATTTCGTGATGATATCTGACGGAGAAATATCGGGCGGCGTTCCTAATATCGAGGTGAGCTTCCGCGGTGGGTTCAATAGCACCTTGACCGTAACCGTCGGCACCCAAGATCTGCACTCCGGACTTTATGGCAGCGCTGCGCCCAATGCTATTCATGAACTGGGAAAAGTCATTGCCTCTTTGTACGATAAGGAAAACAAGGTAGCCGTTCCGGGATTTTACGACGACGTATTGCCCGTCACCCAAGAACTTCTGGACAACAACAAAACCATTCCCTATAGCACGGAAGAATACAAAAGGATCACGGGTCGCCACGCCATGCTTTCGGAGCAAGGATACGACTTTTACACCCAAACCGGGCTACGGCCGGCGATCGAGATTTCTGGCATCCAGGCAGGCTATATGGGCGACGGATACCGGAACGCAATTCCGTATAAGGCAACCGCAAAAATAAATTTCCGGCTGGTGAAAAACCAGAACGCCCAAACCATTATAGAAAAGTTTAAACAACAGGTGCGTTCGATACTGCCCGAATACGCCGACTTCGTGTTTGAAACAGTTGGCCCGTATGAAGGCGTTGTTTTGGACACAAATAACCCGTACGTGCAAAAAGCAAAAATAATTCTGGAATTGATCTGGCAAAAAAACGCGATATTAAAATACAATGGCGGAGGACTTCCTATTGCCACCTATTTCGACAGCATCCTGAACATACCGCAGGTACTCATTCCACTGGCGAACGAGGATTGCAACATGCACGGCGCCAACGAAAATTTCGCCGTCGACTATTGCGAAAAGGGCCTTGCGTTCAGTAAACGATTCCTGAGTAAAGAATAATAATCAAAAACGGAAGATGAAAAAGCTTATTACGGGATTCTCAAAAGAAATCGTATACGTTGACCAAATGCTGGTGAATAAAATCGCCGGCGACATGGTGAACATTTCCACTAAGGTGCGGTCGGGTGAAAATGTGTTAATCCACTTTGAGCCGGGCGGACGCCAGTTGGCGCTTGAACTCGCGCGCCTCTCCGCACTAAAAGGTGCCCGCGTGTATTATCACATCCAGGACCGAGAACTTAACGCCGAAATTATGAAAAACTCGGGTAAAAAAGATATCGTGCGGTTTTTCTCTTTCGACAACGCTAAATTCTACGAAGCGGACGTAACATTCATTATCCGGTCTCCCAAAACGGCGTTTGCATACGAATCCGTTCCGTCACCGGCCATAAACCTGTTCAACGATGCCATGAATCCAGCCCTTATGGAATACCGCGTGAATCACTCGCGCTGGTGTTTGATCTACTGGCCCACGCCCGAAGAAGCAGATATCGAAGGGATGAGTTATGAAAATTACGTGAAACTATTCTTCGCGTCGTGCAATCAACCATGGGATAAAATCCAAAAGACGCAGGACAAACTTAAAAACATCCTCGACAAAGGCAAATTGCTCACCTTAACCGCCAACCCGAACGACAAGGATCCGCGCAAACGAACAAAACTAGAAATGTCAATCAAGGGTATGACATTTTCCAATTGCACAATCGACAAAAACTACCCCGGCGCGGAAATTTTCAGCGCCCCGATAAAAAACTCGGTAAATGGCCAAGTGTTTGCCGAAGGAATGTACTCGTATAACGGCAAACGCATGAAAAACATATCGCTGCGTTTTGAAAACGGCAGGGTTGTTTCGGCAACAGCACAATCAGGCGAAAAATATTTACTTGAAATAATCGATACTGACGAAGGGTCGCGGTACCTGGGAGAAATTGCCCTGGGTACCAATCCGGGATTACGGCAAAGATTATTCAACCCCTTATTGAACGAAAAAGTGGGTGGAAGTTTCCACCTCGCCCTGGGAAGATCGTATCAAAACGAAACCTATAAAGGGAAAACTGTAAAATTGTTCAACGGCAATATCAGTAAAATCCACTGGGACATCACGATTATGATGCGTCCTGAATACGGCGGCGGAGAGGTTATTGTTGACGGCAAAATAATACAGAAAAACGGAAAATTTACGGTACGCGGACTGGGAATGCTAAACGGATAAGGTGATGCGGAGGGCAGCTCCGCATCGTTAACATTCAATAATACTTACTTACTTGAACGGATAATATCCGCACCGATAGCGCGTAAACGATTATCAATGGCCTCGAACCCGCGATCGATAATTTGGGCGTCCAAAATTGTTGTCTCGCCCTCGGCAACGAGGCCGGCCACAATCATAGTCATACCCGCCCTGATATCCAGGCTCTTGAGCTCTGCACCGCGTAAGGACGTCGGGCCCACGATAATGGCGCGATGAGGATC
>LCLB01000036.1 GCA_001001795.1 Parcubacteria group bacterium GW2011_GWF1_45_5 | reverse complement strand
TGGGAGCCGAAGTTCATGAAAATAGGAGCGAGAAAAGCCATGGAAGTTATTGATAAATACGGCTTGGAACGCGAGAAAAAAGAAGGCAAAAAGATTTTTGAAAAGTTGGAAGCCTTAAAATAAAAAATCCGATTAAGGCGCGGGAAACCCGCGCTTTTTCAATTTGACTTTAGAGCTTTTTATTTTTAAGATAACGATAAACCGAATAACGCGCTCGTTGAAAATTGATTTTGGGAGGTATGCCGTGAATAAAGATTATTTGGTGGTTTTTGTGACTCCGGAAATAATGATACCGGAATTCGGCGAGCCGGCATGCGGAGCGAATTTTCGCGGAGGATTGGGAATTTTAGCCGGCGACATCATGGAAGGCTTGGCCAAGAAAAACATCAAGGCTTTGGGCATCGCGCCTTTTTACGACTTGCATTGGATGACCAGAGAAAAAATTTCTTATGAAAATACTCCGGCGAATTCGCTCTTCAAATTGAAAGTCGGGTTTAACGGAAAAGCAAAAATGGTCGGCGTTATGAAGATGGAGAGGGCGGGTTTGGAGCTTTTTGGAATACAGTCCCCGGAAATTTTTGACACTCTCTATACGGCGGACCGCTGGCAAAGATTGCAGCAAGAAGTTTTGATAGGCAACGCGGTTCCGTCTTTGCTGAAAAAATTAGGCGTTAAGGATTCTAAATTGTTTACTGTAGATGAATAGTAAGAAAGACAGCACTATATTTTTTTGACGTAAGGGTTTCACCCTTACCAACCCAGTGTATTATTAAGTTAACGATAAATAATGTGGGGCTACGCAGATTACAAACCAAGCCTTTAAGAAACGCTTGAGCCAAACAGGCCCAGTCCTGTTAGCAGGCTAACAGAACGAAAAAATGGGGCTACGCAGATTGAAGGCACGATCAACGGCATCGGCGAACGGGCCGGCAATACGCATTTTGCCGAAATCGCAATGAACTTGATAACCAGAAAAGACTACTACGGCCTTGAAACAAAAATCAGCACGAAGCAAATCGGCCCGACCTCGCGCCTGCTTACGACGATCATCAACAAACCGGTTTCCGACACGCTCCCGATTGTCGGCGCGAATGTTTTCCGCCACAGCTCCGGCATTCATCAGGACGGCGTTTTAAAAGAAACAAGAAATTACGAAATCATAACGCCGGATGTCGTCGGGTGGCGGGGCGAAACATTCCCATTGACCAGCCAATCCGGCCGAAACGGGCTCAAAAAACGACTGAAAGATATAGGTTATAGTTTTAGAGATACCGATCTTGATAAATTTTACCAAAAATTTATCGCGCTTGCCGACATAAAAACATTCATTTACAATTCCGACCTGCAAATGCTCAAACAGGAGTTGGAAGCCGCCGAATATAATCAATCGGATCGTTGGGTCAGACTGATCCGCGTTGACTATCATAAAATATCCGACACGCACTCGGTCATAGTGCGCCTGACTGCCAACGGCAGAGAATTTGAAGCAAGCGGTTCCGGTAACGGCCCGGTTTCATCTGTTTGGGACGCGATCAAAAATGCGCTTTCCCGAAACGGGCTATGGCCGGGAGATATACGGCTAACCGACTTTGATGTCGGGAAGGGCGCCGGAGGAGTTGAAGCGATCGGCACCGCTTTAGTCAAAATCAGTTGCGACTCCAAAACGGCTTTTGGCCGCGGTACCGATACGGACATTATAGTCGCCTGCGCCAAAGCCCATATTGCGGCCATAGACCACCTCATCCACTCCCCGCTCACCGAATAAAAAACTGGCGAAAATTTAAAAGAGGCTGATTAAAAATCAGCCTCTTTTTTCGACTAAGTAAAGCGGTTATTCAAAATCACCTCACGTCATCTGAAACAATGTCTTCTCCTTCCGCCAAATTAACCGCTTCCGATGCGGAAATGTTGGTTACTTTACTCCAATCGAACCCGGCTTTGATAAAATCATCAGCCGTTCTCACCAAGCGCTTTTTACCCTGGTCAATCCGATAAACCTTACCGGACGGGTCGCGCACTAAAGCGCCGTCGCCCAACGCTACGGCATTGCCGATTTTATATTTGTTTTTCGCGGCGGCGGTAATGGTCTTAATTCTATCCCAGCGAAAATTATTGCTTTCAAAAGCTTGAGGCG
This sequence comes from Parcubacteria group bacterium GW2011_GWF1_45_5, assembly GCA_001001795.1. Taxonomy (GTDB): domain Bacteria; phylum Patescibacteriota; class Minisyncoccia; order UBA6257; family Brennerbacteraceae; genus GWF1-45-5. The sequence goes on along the minus strand of LCLB01000036.1, from coordinate 4,006 downwards.
AAGTTACTGGTTTCAGTTTGTCTCCCTCAACCACATAAACAGTCGGCTGATTCGCTACTCTGACTAAAGTATTATCGGGATGATCGGAAGCGGCGGTAATTGACGCCCCAGTGGAATAAAGACTCAGTTCGGCGTTGGTCACTTTAGCAATGTTTTTCCAGTTGTATTGAAGATTAGCGAAAACTTGAGGATTGGTAACGTGCCGCTTTTGGTTATTGGAAATAGCGTAGACTTCGGAACCGGTTCCTTGAACTAATGTGCCTTCGCTGTAACTTAAAGGATCGCTCTCCGGCAAAATTTCAACCTCATCAGCTTCCACCTCTTCAACCTCCCCCCAATCAAGTCCTTGATCGGCAAAAACTTGAGGATTGGGAATATGGCGCCTTAGACCATTTTCCATCATATAAACTTTGGGGTTATTTTTTGCTTTAATCAGCGCGCGATCAGGAAAGGACCAAATTGAAACATAAATGCCGTAACCCGGCGCAATTTGATCTTTAATAATTTTTTTATGATAGAGATCCGTTAAAGAAATACTCTTCTGATAACCCTGCTGGGAAAAAGCTAAAGCGACCGAGGTATTATCCGTCATATTCATATTTCTGTCTAAAACAAACTTAACCAAAACTCCATCTACCCCACCGGAAACAGTTGAATTCCAGGCGATATTATTATCGGTTCGATTGGTAATGGCATCGCTTTTTTCAAACCTTAAAGTCCTGATCAATTTCATTTTTGCCCCGCCGGTCAGAATCAGAGAACCGGAAAGATCTGCTTTGGGATATTTAAGACAAACGGTCTTATTGGCCACCGAAAGGGCATTTTCAACGTCAGCCGCGCAAATACTGGTTGCTTCATACTCCGCCCGATCGGTCTTGCCCCAAATCAGCTTTGCCGCAAAAGCATGGCTCCGAACCGGATGGGTTTCAATAACAATTTCTTTGCCGTTCCCCAGATCTTGGATGATGGGCTCGCGAGTTTCGTATAATTCTTTGGCGGTTTTGGTTATCGTGCCAGCCGTCACGGAAACGGCGATGTTATTGCTCGCCGGCGAGGAAACCAAAACTCTCACTCCGTCCCAATGTCCGTAAATTAATGAACGCCAAGAGACTGGATTCCTTTCAGAAATAATTTTATCGGCATTATCATTATGCTGATCAAATAAAAGCGGGGTAACTAAACTTATTTTAGCGGCGGAAGAACCTACGGAAGAATCTGAAATTGAACCGTCAAAATTTGATTCGGTCTTCTCTTGAACTTCTCCTAAAACAAGATTATCAGGAAGCACCAGTTCGAAAACAGGTTCTGTTTTTAAGGCTTTTAGGTCAATTCTCTCGATTATATCGGTTAAACAAATGATATCCTTTGATTTTGCAGGGTTATCGATTATTGCAATGGTGTCGTTCTTTGTTACTAAAGAATTATCCGAGTAATTGATTCTTGCAATTTTTCCGTTAGCTTTTGAAATTAAAACAGAAACAGGGTTCTCGCTAGTAATTGTAACTTTTGCGGTAACAATGTCGGGGTAGCGAAAAAAAGCGCTGCCAATGAATACTATGGCAATGATTATAAAAATTATTGAAATTCCCCAACGAATTATCCATTTAGGTGGAATCCCCATAATCTCCCATATCTCATCGGAACGTAGGTTGATGTTTGCAGGGTTGTCGTGTTTTGTGCTTTCTTCCATTTTTAGCTTAAAGTGACTCTGTGATGTGCGATAAATATGTTGTTTGATATATTTTCAGTATAAGATTTACTGATTTCTTTCAAATTTCAGGATCTTTGTGTTTTCATAGATGAAATGGTTATAAACTATGTTTTTTGTTACTTGTCACTTTACAGTTCAAGTTGATTTTTTACCAAAGTATAGTAAGCCCCTTTCATTTTGCTTAGTTCAGCATGGGTACCAACCTCTACAATATTTCCTTTTTCAAGTACAATAATTTGATCTGCATTCTTGACAGTGCTTAGCCGATGGGCAACAACAATCACCGTGCGACCTTTGAAGAAATCTTGAAGATTCTCGAGTATAACTTTCTCATTGTTAGCGTCTAAGGCGTTTGTTGCCTCATCAAAGAAAATATATTTTGGATTTTTATAAACTGAACGTGCAATCAAAATACGTTGCTTTTGTCCTTGGCTAAGACCATGTCCTTCACCTCCAATTTTTGTATTATAACCTAATGGTAAGGAATCAATAAATTCAGCAATGTTTGCAACTTTTGCTGCATGAAGCAATTTGTTTTTGTCAATAGTATCGACCCCTGGTGCGATATTATTAGCAATTGTATCAGAAAAAATGAAACCATCCTGCATAACCACTCCACATTGCTCGCGCCAACTTCTTATGCTAAATGAGGTAATTGAATTCTCCCCAAGCCTTATTTCTCCTTTTGCTGGCGGGTAAAAACCAAGCAAAAGTTTTACTAAAGTTGTTTTTCCGCTACCAGATGTTCCAACAATTGCTGTTTGTTTTCCTGCTGGAATTGATATGTTGATATCATTTAATACCAATTCAGAATCGGGGCCCTCATAATTAAATGATAAATTTGTTATTTCGATATTTTTATTTTCAGAAATATCGTTTTGCTTCGAATCATTTATGTCCTCTTCATCCTTTCTAAGGTGAATTTCACCGAGCCTATCAAGGCTAATTTTTGCATCCTGTGTAAGGTTAAAGAAGGATATTAACTGATCGATTGGGCTATTTAATTGACCAATAATGTATTGAACGGCCAACATCATACCCAAAGTCATATCACCATCTACAACGCTTTTGGCGGCAATTACTGTGATAAAAATATTTTTTACCTCGTTTATTAGAACTGCACCACTTTGCTGATATTGGCTTAATGCTAACCCTTTAACGCTAACTTTAAAAAGTTTAGCTTGGATACGTTCCCATTCCCAACGTTTTTGCTGTTCACAACCATTCAACTTTATCTCCTGCATTCCTTGAATAAGTTGAATTACATTGCTTTGGTTCGCCGACATTTGAGCAAAACGTCTATAGTCTAACTCCTCTCGTTTCTTCATGAAAAGCCAAACCCAAAGCGTGTAGACTGTGCTTCCAGCCATGAAAATGGTGAAAATAAGCCAGTTGTAGAAAAGTAATACTGCCCCAAAAATAACAAGGTTAACTAGAGAGAACATTACGGTAAGCGTTGTGCTCGTTAGGAATGTTTCAATACGCTTATTATCTCCAATTCGCTGCATTAAATCACCAATCAGTTTGGAGTCAAAATATTGCATTGGCAAGCGCATCAGTTTAACCAAGAAATCTGAGATTAGCGAAATGTTGATGCGAGTACCAAGATGTAGTAATATCCAACCACGAATAAACTCAACCGAAACACGGCTAAGGATTAGTACCAGTTGGGCAATTAAAACAAGATATATAAACCCGATGTTTCGATTCCCGATCCCTTTATCAACAATACTTTGGGTTAGGAATGGGAAAATAAGCTGAAGCAAACTTCCAAGGATTAACCCAAGCAAGAGTTGAAGGATCAATTTTTTATATGGGCGGAGGTAGCTGAATAGGAATCCAAAACTTTTTTTGTTTGGTTTTTCATCAGGCGTGGAATAAAAATCGGGGGTGGTTTCGAGCAACAGTGCTACCCCTCTTTTTTCCCCTTCTTCAACAGTTGATGCCCAACAACGAATAAACTCTTCGCGAGTAAATTCAATTAAGCCTCCTGCAGGATCTGAAACATGAACTTTTTCTTTTCCCTTTTTCCCAGATATTTTGTAAACGACAAGAAAATGGCTTTGATTCCAATGAACAATAGTTGGTAAAGGTGCCTCATTGATTAGTTGTTCAAAGCCAATTTTGACTCCCATTGTTCGGAAACCAATGCTCTCTGCTGCACGACTTGTGCCAAGCAGGCTAACTCCTTCGCGAGTAATATAGCTGCGTTCGCGTAGGGTTTGGATATTATAAAATTTACCGTAATACCTTGCTACAATACGCAAACAGGTTGGGCCGCAGTCCATTGCATCG
>LCLB01000035.1 GCA_001001795.1 Parcubacteria group bacterium GW2011_GWF1_45_5 | reverse complement strand
AAGCTGGTCTTTTAGATTTTTCACAGACTTGTTCAGCTCGGAAACTGTCTGGTCATCCGGTTCTTTGCCCGCCGGCTGGGGTTTTTCATCCTGACGCGTTCCTTGTTCCTCGGGTGTCAGGCCGTCCCATTCTTCTTGTGTTAAACCCATTACTGCCTCCTTTGTAATACCGCATGAGGTGCGGTCAGCTCTCGATTAAACGCTCAAGAGGGGCGTTGCCCCGGAATCGGGGTTAAATAAAAAAGCCCACATCTCTCTTTCGAGAAACATGGGCTTCTGGTTTTCAGAGTGTCCCTAAATCATTTCTTTAAAATTATCAATTACTTTGTTTTCCTTCGTCCTCTATAAATTTATCCTTTTCAAAGATTATCTTTTCAAGAAGAACGCGAAATAATTTAATATCATTTACTGTCATTATAAAAACAGATTTCCCAATTCTAAACTTAACATCATCCGACAGATCATCGCATTTAATGTATCCGTTGTTTAAGACAGCTTTAAAAATAAAAGTTTTCAAAATCATGTCACCCCTTCCTTTCGGATTGTGGTTTGATCTCAATAATACTCACTGTGTCCCCCGGTTTTATACTTTGAGATAAATTCAAATTACTGACTCCACCCTTGAATGAATTTATCTCAATCTTCCCGGTATAACCTGATTCAAGAAGTTTTCTTTGAAGGCTAAAAGTCCACTCAATGTCTTTCATTATGCTCCCGCCGGCAATGGTTGTTTACCCGGAGGCGGCGCGCCAGGCGGCAATCCTCCGACTGGCGGCTGTTGCATAGACGCAAGTATCTCATCTCGATATGGAATGTCTGAGGCCTTAAGCAACACATCCGGCGGCACAGGCAACCCGACCCTCATCGCCTCGACCAGCATATTGAAATCCCTCAACCGTGACGTGGAAGAGGTCTTTGACTCGGCGACAGTGACTTTATATTTCCCGATGGACAAATCGTTTTTAATGGAGTCCACGGCCCCGGTTTTTTCCTGAAGGTTGACCGGGATCTCTTTGACTTCACCGTCAATGACCAAGCTCAATATTTCCTCTTTGGTGTAAACGTCGGTCTTTTGGATCATGTCAACGAGACGAGTGCCCAATACCATCTTGGTTAGACGGAAATTGTCGTAGATACTCTCGATAGACACCAGCCCCTGATTGCGGCGTAATTCCATCAAATAACCTGAAACGCCTTTATCTTCGGGAAGCCCGGCTAAGTCAGGGTTCACGCCGGATATTTCCCGGATAGCTCCTTTGCCGGTATCGACTAGCTTCATGTGGCCATCGGAGATCGTTGTCGGTTCTATGCGCTCTAAATGTGACCCCGGTTTTTTCTTGATGACGATCCCCGGTTTACTTCCGAAATCTTCAAGGATGGTAAAATCCGATAGGGCATTATCATCAGCTATCCACCCGGAGTTTGCTGACTGGTTCAAGTGGTGGAGCATTTGCGAAACTCGTTTGTTGACTTCCCTCTGCGGGTCTTTTAACTGAGTTAGGATGCCCCAGTGGTTATTCTCCAGCCAGTAGGAAAAGAACGGTACTATCGGGAACTGCTGGACGCCGGATAGCGGGTCTTCGAGGTGTTGTATCTCTACATTGCCGACATAGGTCGTAAGGTTGAGAATAGGCCGCACCCGTTTGACCAAGCGCATCGTGGAATATTGCGCCAATATCTGTTTTATCTTTTCCTGCGGGAAATCCACTTGCCGTACCACTCCGGACTCAACGCCGACTAAAAATTTCTGTTCCTTAAAATCTTTCCACCAGCATTCCTTGACCCGGTAACGCCACTTGTCTATTTCGTCAAGCCCTGCCGCCTGCGCCGGTTGGTCGGTGTACTTATCGCCTTCGGAAAAAGGCAACGGTTCCCGGTCGTTTTCATTGACCGTCATGCCTTCAAATTCTTCTTTCTTATCCGGGAAAGCCAAGTCCATCCTGGCTTTTGGTAGCCACGCTATTTTAAAAATAAACTGCGCGTCGCTCATGTCGTAACGCTCGAAGAACGGGTCAGGGTAGATACGGAAAGGTGATAAACTCTCAATACGGATGTCCCCGGTCGTCACCTCATCGTCATAGTCGATGTTAAGCCCAAGCCAACCCTTGCCGGTAATGATGCCAAGTACGAACGCCATCGACGTTTCCCAATCCCCGAAACAGCCGTCATGGATATGCTTAATGATCTCACTCAAAACATCGGCTATCCTTTTTGTCCCGCCTTTACGGTTATAAACCATAATGTCCTGACGGTTCTGGCGCTGGTAGCCGGAAACAATGTTCGCCAAAGAAAACAGCATATTATAAGTCAACGCTGGACGGTTCTGCGCTTTAAGCAACTGTAAGCTCTTCGCGTCCCATTGCCGTTCCCCGCCGATATAAAAATCCAGATCCTCTTTGGCTTGGGTCAGCCAGCCACGGTTAGCGGATTCGGATAGCTTCCACCATTTTTCTAAACTCTTAAGACGATCTTCTTTAGTCATGTGTTACAACTCCAATTGTGCTCGTATCGCCTGCTCCGCAAATAAAATAAACCTTGAATGTGGACTTAACGCCCTTATACGCCAGCGTAGCATTTGGAAAAAGTTTGTTCCCGATATTCGACGCCGGGGCCACGTTCGATCCGCCATACCAGACAGCCTTGGTGCCCAGGTTCTGAAAGCTTACCCCCTTTTTCCCGGCGGCAACAGTATAAGCCACCGCTGTAGTATCTATGCTGATAGCGGCGCCGGAGTTTATCTGGCCGACATTGTTGTATTCGATAAAATTTATCATATCAATTTGCCCTGTAATTTTCGCGCTTCTTCAACTGTCAACGGTTTATCACGGATGATCGGATTAATGATCTCGACATCTTTGAATACTGGGTTCATTACAACTTTATCTTTATACACCGGCCTTTCAATCGGCATGTCACGGACAGTAATTTTGACTTTTTCAACATCAATGATTTTATCAACAAACACCGGGACATCAACAATCCGCTTTTTTTCTTCGATGACCACCCGGTCGACACGGATTGTCCTGTCCACGAATTTCGGCCTGATGATTTCAACGTCTTTGTAAACCGGGCGCTCGACAACTCTGTCAATATATCTTGGAACCTCGATAATCTTCTCAATGAATCTTGGGATAATGACTTCTTTTATTTTTTCAATGACCTTGATGCGTTCAACAATAATCTCTTTGTCCCGATATACCGGGCGATCGATAAATACTTCCCGGTATTTAGCGATCTCAATCTTTTTTTTATCGCCGGTACGGACTAGCGCCACCGTTTAACCTCCAATGTTTCGCCATCAACCTCACCCTGGACATATATCGTTATCGGGTCTTCCCGGCTCAATCCATCTTCACTCTCCCCGCTTCCCGACGGGATAGATAAATAATCGCCAGCCTCAATGCCCCCGCTTCTGTAGGATAATTTAAACGCCGTATTCCCTCTAGTTTTGATCGTATAGCTTTTTGTGTCCGTCGGCAATGTAACCGTGTAAATTGTGCTTGCCAGATCTAGATCGACGATAATGATCTCCGGGTAACGTTTAACCATTAACTTAACCCCCCGACATAAACTGGTTTTATTTTACGCCTCTGCCATTCTTTGGCGACAGTCCTCAACACATCTAAAACCTTACTTTGCCGCGGGTCGAACTTTATCCCGGTGTTATCCATGATCCGTTCCGGCCACTGGTCGAACGGTGTGCGCTTGACATCATCGCCTATGGCCCAGATAAGGATATCCGCCGCTTCGTCACGGCCAATACCTAAAGGCCGCCATGCTTTGGTGATTATCGTACGGAGCTTGTAAAATTTCAATACTGTTTGTGGGAATTGTTCAATGTCCATCGAGGCCCCTTATTCAAAGTTTGATTTTATTTCATCCCAAAAAATTATAATACCGATAATCGCCGGTAGTAAAAAAAGAACGAATGCCATGATTTCAATACGCCTTTTTTTTCATTTGTTTCATCAGCTTCTTGACTTTGTCTTTTTTGTTTTGCTCTTTTGATGTGTCTCTTTTAAATGACCCGAGGTCATTATCCTTGTCCATTTTGTCCGCCATGTTTTTCTTCATGGCCGTTTCGATCATTGTCTTTGGCATTGCTGTTCCTTTCGTTTAAGACAACATTTTTGAGGCGTACTCTTTTGCTTCTTTAACGTCTTTCGCCACCATCACAATGTCCCGGCCTTTGTTATTATCATAACAAGACACAACATAGCCGTTGACAGCTTTTTTCATGGATACGGTTTTATTGTCTGACGGCGCAACTGATTGAGGTTTATCTTTTGCCATATTTCTCCTTATGCCGCTTGATAACTATTTGCCTGCCTGTCCTGCTTATACGTGTCCCGCCAGGACTTTTCTTTGTCCACCCTGCAAAATTGCAACAGGTATAACCCCATCACAAAAGCGTCGGCCTTGTCCGGGGAGAACCCCAGCCGTTTCTTAATGTCGTCCTTGCTTTCGATCTGGATACGTGTTCCGAGCTTGCCGCCGCCGACCAACTTGTATTTAGTCGAGGTCAACTGCCCGATAAGCTGGTCGTCGTCCTTGATGCGGCATTGCTCGGCCTTTATCATCTCTCTCGCGTTCCAATAGACCTCAGCCCGAAGGTTATAAAACCGTTCCTTGTTCGACGACTCCCGGCGAAAATCAATGTCGTGGATCTGCAAAGGTTTATCCATCGTCTGCGCTATCTCACGGATGCGGTCAAATATCGACGCCTCGAATATCGAGTCACCGCCCAAAAGTGTTGACTTATTTTTTTGCGCGTTGAATATCAACCGGCCCACGGTTTCCATCCCGTCTTTCTTTGAGCATATCTCCTCGGAGTCTATCCTTGCCCCGGAAAAATTGTAGATAACGGTCTTGTCATCACCGTAGCGCGCTATGTCCGCCGCCGTCAACCGCTGGGCGAAAGGATGGACAACAGGTTTTTCTTTTTCTATAAGTTTTTCAATGTCGCCCATCGTGATGAGGTCATCGTTATCACCGATGGCATCCCATGAGCCATGGACGTATGCCTCCAAAAACTTTTCGTCGTTGGCGAATAACTGCGTCAACTGCGCCACGTAATCCGGCGGGTTGTAAATGTTGTCCCTCGGCAATGCCTGGAAAAAAGCGTACCCTTTTTGCGGATTGCGGATGAACCGGGTCTTGATCCAATTCTGCGATGGATTGCTTGCCAGTAACATAAAAAACGGCGGGTGCTGTTTGTTGGTCAATTTATGCCGAAGCCTTGTTGACAACTCGTTAAAATCCTGTTCAGCGAACTCGCGGGCCTCATCGAGGGCAATAACGCCGTATTCCCCGGAAAAGTATTTCTTACGCTCGCTCATTGAATCGCTCCCGGAACTTTCCAGCCCGCCGTAATAAAGCCGGGAACCGTTACTATACTGGAAATAATGGTCTGCTTTGTTTTCTTTGGCCATGCCGACTTCTAGCGCAGTCTTTAACACCTGCTCGGTCAGACAAAGATATGTGGTCAGTTTAAAATCAGCCAGGACTTTGCGGAGTATCAGCCCGCGATTGCCGGGGTAACGCGCCATCTGGACGTTGACATCTTCGCAGAGGCAACGGGTCTTGCCGCCCCCGATGGCTAGGACCCCCCATAGAGTTTATTTCGCTCACCGCTACGGTGAAATTGATATTGCTGTGGTAACGGGAAATAGGTTTCTACCGTTCGCTCATTGGTCTCTACAGGGGGAATTGGGAATCACCTCCTCAACGCGCGGGCCGCGATCGAAAAACCCGGCAATATATTGATTGCTAATCATTTAACCTTTCAGTTTGCGCTGATTGCGTCACGGACGATCTCCGGTTCGGGGATGTGGTTGATGAATTTTATTTCGCCGGAATGTTCGATTTCGTGTTTGTCAATCCATCCAAAATTCTTCAACGCGAATATCGGGCCGCCGCCACAATTTGTCCGTAACAGCATTTCATATTCCCGCTCGATCATCACGCGGGCTTTTTTTATGGAGTCCCCGAATAGCGGATGCGCCTCATACGCAAAAAACCGTTTTCTATCGTTAAACCCTAGAAATAAAACAAGATCGGAAATTGTTGGGGTCGGGATTTCCCCTTCAACGCCGAGCTGGGTGACCCCCTTGCGCTTGTAAGCCCCGCCGTCAAAATACTTGCTTATTTTTGCTTCAAACTTTTCGACTGTTGAATATAAAGAGTCAATGTCGGATTTCGGCCCGGGACGATTGAACGGATTGATTTTGTTTCTTCGTTTTTTCTTCACTTCCTGCGGCTGT
>LCLB01000034.1 GCA_001001795.1 Parcubacteria group bacterium GW2011_GWF1_45_5 | reverse complement strand
CATTTCTTTTCCTTCCAAAATATCCTCGTCTTTTGCCGAGATACCTATTTCTTCGGCAATCGCTTTGGCAGTCAGCTTATGGTCTCCGGTAATGATAACCGTGCGAATACCGGCTTTTTTAGTAGTCAAAATAGATTCTTTGGCGTCAAGGCGAAGCGGATCCTTAAGAGCGATGAAGCCAATAAGCGAAAGATTATTTATCAATTCCGCGAGATTATCGTATTTTGTCCGGGCGTCATAATCTCCATAAGCGCAAGCCAATACTCGCAAACCTTTTTGTGAAAGCGTTTCTAATTTCGCCATCAGTTTATTGGACTCGGCAGTTCCCAATCTTTCTTTTTTGCCGTCCATATCCAGATCGGCGCAACGGGCGATAATTTCTTCCGGCGCGCCAATAACATAAACCGTATTCTGATTTTCGGTTTTTTTATGGTAAGTGGCGGCAAATTTATATTCCGACTCAAAACTGATTCTATCCAAAACGGGATATTGTTTTTCCAACTCTTTCTTATCCAAGCCGGACTGCATGCCCGCCAAAAGCAAGGCTTTTTCCGTCAAGCGGCCCCGTATCACCCATTCTTTTAATTCCGCGTCTGGATTTTCCACAAAAGCGTCGTTTGCCAATGTGGCCATTTTTAACGCCAAAATATGCGACTCGATGCCATTGGCGTTTTCACCCTTGGCGAGTCCGCTGATATTATCGCCCATTAATTCTCTTGTGCCCGTTAAAATATGGCTCACTTGCATTTTTCCTTCGGTGAGAGTTCCCGTTTTATCGGTGCAAATAATCGTAACGCTTCCCAACGTTTCCGTTGCCGCCAGCTTTCTGACAAGCCCGTTTTGCTTAAAAATGCGCCTCAACCCCAAAACCAAAATAACCGTTATCGCCGGAAGCAGGCCTGCGGGAATTGCCGAAACCGCCAGAGCCAAAGATGCCATAAAAACATCTATAAAACTTTTTCCGGTAAAATATCCTTCCGCCAGAATAATCGCGATAATTAAAAGCACGAAAGCGCCGAGCCATTTTGAAAGAACCGATATTTTTTGCTGCAACGGCGTCTTGCGCGCCTTGGCTTCTTTGAGAAGAGAAACAATCTCGCCAATTTGCGTGTTAATTCCCGTCGCGATGATAATTATCGTTCCCCGCCCCTCTTCCACGATCGTTCCCATAAAAACCATATTGGTTCTTTCCGAAAGCAACGCTTTTTCCGATAAAGAATCGCCGGCTGTTTTATCAACGGCTTGCGATTCACCCGTGAGACTGGCTTCATTCACTTTTAATCCTTTTGACTCCATAACGCGGCCGTCGGCCGGAACTTTATCGCCGGACTTTAATATCACAACATCCCCCGCAACCAATTCTTCGCTGTCTATCTCTTTTTCATTGCCGTCGCGCAAAACTCTGGCTCTGACCTTAACCATTTTTTTTAACGCCAAAAGAGATTGATTCGCTTTATTTTCCTGATAGAAACCAACCGTCGTGTTGACAAGCAAAACGACGCAAATAAATATGGTGTCGGAATAATGCCGCAACGCGAAAGAAATCGCCACCGTAACCAATAAAATATACATTAAAGGGCTGTTGAATTGGCTAAAAAACAACCTGATTTTTGAGTAGGGCTTTTCTTGGGGCAAAATATTGCGGCCGGATTGTTTAAGCCGCTCGGCGGCTCCCATGGCGCTTAATCCCTCCCGGCCGCTGTTTAAACCGGCAAAGATTTCCGCCAAAGGCGCCCAATGATATGTTTCTTTTTTCATTTTAATTTTACCGTTTTTTATCGCTGCCAATAAATGCCATTTCCATCGTTCCCAAAATCATATTTTGTATTTTAATTTTATCATTAAGAAGCGAATAAAACAAAAAACAACGGATAAAATCCGTTGTTTTATAACACCCGGCGCATTAATTTCATTCCCATAAAAAACGGGCCATATCCCCGTTTTATTCGTTTTTTAATCACCAAGTAATTAAATTAGTCCAGTATTCTTGAAATAGTGCGAACCGTTTTCGCCGCCGCAGGCGGCGAGGAAAGCCCCCCGCAAAAAATCTGAAAGGCGGCGGAGCCGCACCGCTGACAATTTCAAGTTTTTCTTTGGCGGTAAATTCTTTGTTATTTGAAATAAAAAGAAAGTCGCTCCATCCAGAAGCGACTTTGCACGCGCCCTGTTGGGCGGGTTACGAAAAGTACTTGTCGTAAGGTTCGAATGCCTTCTTCCCTAGCGCAAGGAGAAACTGCCAATCCGGTTCTAGATTGTACTTATTACGTAACTCTTCACCGAGTTGGCGAGTAAGACGGTTTCCTTTCGAGAGGTTGACTGGGAACTGCTTGACAGTTGTGAGGCAAGTGGGGCAAGTGTGTTGGCCAGTGCCAACCGAAACACATATGTTTGGGCCATTAAGGGTGACAAACCCCTTTGGGTCGCCAGCTTGCGCAATTTCGAAGACGAATTCGGTGTAAACACCCTCACACCTGATAGTGAGTTCCCAACCGTCCTGTTTGTGGGTATGCACTTTCGGAAACGCTGCTTTTTCTGTCACTGCTGACATTTGTTTTCTCCTTTCTTGGTTTTTCAACTGGAAAGTGGTACAAACTCCACTTCCCATAGCTTAAACAAGTATAGCATTGCTTTATCAAATATGTCAATGGTTAAACAAAAAACAGCGTCTTGGCTGTTTCCACGATTTAAAATCTATAATTAAAAATTCCCCCGGACTCATTAAGAATAATAACTCCGGAAGCCATTCTTTTCTTGGGCAGGTTTTTTAGATATTCCGTGTCATCCATATTTTTAGTTTATTTCAGTTCAGCTTTGAGCGCAATAAGAAAACAATTAATTTTGTTTATCATGGCTTATTTTATAAATCATTGACTTTAAACATTCCTTATAATATACTCTAAATATCTACAAGAGAAAGCACTTCCTCGGGTTCCGTCCCTTGGCGGTGCTTTTTCATTTATATTCAAGCTTTTCTCGTAAATTATTTTTGTTCTTTTTCATAATATTCAGTCTTATATTTTCAGCTTAACTCAAATCAGCTTTTAAGACAACAAAAAACAACGGATAAAATCCGTTGTTAATAGAGTCCAGGGGGTAGGAGTCGAACCTACATAAAACGGTTTTACAGACCGTCGCATAAACCGCTCTGCCACCCCTGGGGAAAGTTTTTAGTTTTTAGTTTGTAGTTTTTAAAAGAATTCAGAAATTCAGAATTGTGAATCCGCGTATTTCAACTAAAAACTACCAACTACAAACTACTTATGAGCCACCCGTCGGGATTAAACCGACAACTTTACCCCCACACCTTCGGAGCCGGAGGTGGGATTTGAACCCACAACCTGATGCTTACAAAGCAACTGCTCCGCCATTGAGCTACTCCGGCACAAAAGGTGTGGGGGCTGCGCTTCGCTCCGCAAAACAGCTGCTCTGCCACTGAGCTACGCTGGCATTTTGGCTATATGCCATTTGCCACTTCCGCCGGCTTTTTGTTGCGCAAGCCTTTAATTTCTTCAAGCTTGTTTAAAACTTCCGTGTCTTCCGGATTTAATTTTAAGATTTGCCTGAAGCAGGCCCGAGCATCGCTGTAATTTTTTTGCTTGAGATAAACGAATCCGAGAGTCCGATAAGCCAGCATATCTTTTGGATTTTGGGCGATCGCGTCAATGCACTTTTTTTCTTCTTCCGCCAAAATGGCATCCGGTCCAAAAGCCGGCTCTTCCAAAACAATCGAGCTGTCTGCCGTTTCAATCTCTTCCGTTTGCTTATCTTTGAAATTTTCGCCATTGATAACTTCCACTTTTTCCTTGAACGCTCTGTCTTCATCTTTGGCCACTTCCGCTTTTATTTTTTCAAGCTCATGGGAAATCTCGGCTTTATCCAAGGTTTCCAGAATTTGGTTTTTTTCTCTCTTTTTTAAGCGCCTGTGCTCCATCCAGGCTTTGGATCTGATGGTCCAAACTTGCGATCTTTCTCTGGCGCTGCCGATCCAATCAATGAAAAGATTGTCGGTTTTTAAAATAAAAATCCTGATCTTGCGCAAAAGTTTTTCCAGCCAATTCAAAATAAGCGGCTGATAGGAAGAGTATTTGATCGCTTCCAGCCGATTTTTCATCTCGCCGGCCAAAGTTTCTCTGGCCGAGAATTGCGGATTCTCGGGCAACTTTAAAAGCGTCGGAATCTTGTTAAATACCAAAGAACCGATACCTATAAGACCGGTGAAAATAAAGATTATGGCAAAAACCAATAAAATAGTCATAAATCAGTTGATTAGTTATTAGTTGATAGTGGTTAGTTGAGGGTTTTTGAACCAAAAACTAATAAACTAACCAACTAAAAACTAATCCTGGATTTCGAACCGCGCAAATCTGCCCACTTTGATATTTTCGCCGATTCTGGCGATGGCTTCATTAATGAGGTCCTGAATGGTTTGCTGCGGATTCTTGATATAAGGCTGAATAAGCAATTCATTTATATCTTGGGGATTCAAAGCTGAAATTTGCAAGCAAATTTCATGGGAAAGATTTTTGAAGTTTTCGTTCTTGGCCACAAAATCGGTTTCGCATCCAAGCTCAAGCAAAACTCCCAATTTTCCGTTGGAATGAATGTATGAATCTATCAAACCGGCCTTAATTTGACGATCGGCTTTTTTGCCGGCGATTTCCGCTCCCCGGGCGTTTAAAACTTCCATCGCCTTGGCTTCATCGCCATGGGATTCCTCCAGCGCTTTTTTGCATTCAATCATCGAGCAACCGGTCTTTTCTCTTAAATTTTTAACTGCTTGGGCGGTAACCATGAATTCAAAAATTTTTAATTTTTGAATTTTTAATTCTATAAATAAATCTTAATGTTTAAAAAATTAAGAAATTATTTAAAAATTATAAAATTAAAAATTAGAAAATTATTTATTGATTGATTCCGGTTTAACATTTTTGAGGTTCAGAACCAACGAATCAATTATCGCTTTTATTGAAGAAGAAGCGTCATCATTGGCAGGAATCGGATAATCGACAAGAGAAGGGTCCGCATTAGTGTCGCAAATGGCAACTACGGGGATTCTCATTCTTTTGGCCTCTTTAATCGCCAAAGAATCTTCTTTGACATCGGACACAAACACAATATCCGGCAAGCGGCGCATATTTTTTATTCCGCCCAATTGTTTTTCCATTTTTTCCGCCAGTTTTCCAAGTTTTAACTTCTCTTTCTTGGTATATTTGTCCAAACCGCCGGTCTTTTGCTGTTCCTGCAAATTTCTTAAATATTCAAGTCTCTTGGAAATGGTTTTGAAATTGGTCAAGGTGCCGCCCAGCCATCTTTCCGAAACATAAGGCTGATTAAGAGCCTCGCCCGCTTCTTTGACAAGCCCTTTTGAAGCCGGCTTTGTGCCGACAAAAAGGATTTCGCCGCCCCGCGATAAAACAGATTTCAAAAAAATAATGGCGGCCTGAAGATTTTTAAGAGTTTTTTCCAAGTCAAAAATATGAACATCGTTTTTTGACGTGAAAATAAATTTCTCCATCTTGGGATGCCATTTTGAGGTTTTATGCCCAAAATGAACCCCGGCCTCAATCAGCTCCTGGGGAGAAGGAAGAACTATCTCGGTATTGGGATCAGCTATGCTTTTTTCAGTCATAAATATAAGTTTTTCATTTTGCCCGCGCAAAGAATTGCGTTCGCTGCGATAAAGTAAAAAAATCGAAGCGGATATTCTTTCCACTCGGCTTGGTTCTAAATTAATTCTTTTTAAGTATAAACTATATTTTTAAAAAAAGCAATATTCGGCGTTAAAACGAGCAAACCTTGCCAAAAGACATCTTTATGTTAGAATGAACAAGATAAAAAGCCCCGTAATTACATAAAAACAAACAAAAAACAATGAAAAAAGACATTCACCCAACCTACTATCCCAAAGCTAAGGCAATCTGCGCTTGCGGCAATGTTTTTGAAACCGGATCAACCATACCCGAAATCAGGGTTGAAATTTGTTCCGCCTGCCATCCTTTTTATACGGGCAAAGAAAAGCTGATTGACACCGCCGGAAGAGTGGAAAGATTCAAAAAATTGCAGTCAAAAAAGAAAGAATCTTCCGTCTTAAAAACGCCGAAAGGCAAAAAGGGAAAGAAATAATCATTATGCCAATCCCGCAGTTGCGGGACGAACCGCGAAAATGAATTGATGATTTCAGACATTCAATGTCCGGGATCTCGACATTGAATGTCTGAAATCCAGCCGCGTCCCGCGATTGCGGGATTGGCATAAAATTTTCGAGTTCGCATCATATACGCCCAGTCAAAAGACTGGAAATTTCTGGTTATCGATTCCAGCCGCAGTTCTCTTGGAGGATTCAAAGAAATCAGCCTTGAAATCTCGGATCCAAGCGCTTTTGAAGAATTAAAAAATGAATCAGGCGTCCATCGAGTCCAACGAATTCCTGCTACGGAAAAAAACGGCCGCATTCACACTTCCACCGCTTCGGTAGCGATTTTGCCCAAAGTTGAAGCCGCGGAAATAAAAATCAATCCTCAAGATTTAAGGATTGAAACGGCCAGATCTTCCGGCCCTGGCGGACAAAATGTCAATAAAAGATCCACTGCCGTTAGAGTGACTCATGTTCCCACCAATATCGTCGTTTTTTCGCAAACCGAAAGATCCCAGCCCCAAAACAAAGAAATAGCCATGGAAATTCTGCGCGCCAAGCTTTATGAGATAAAACGCGAACGGGAAATGAACCAATTGAGCCAAGAAAGACAGTCGCAAATCGGCACAGCCGACCGATCGGAGAAAATCCGCACCTACAACTATCCCCAAAATCGCGTTACCGATCACAGAATTAACAAGAGCTGGCACGATCTGGAAACAATCATGAACGGCAAACTCGACGCGATCGTGAAAACATTCAGAAAGACAGAAACTTAAAAAATACGAGCACATTAAAAAATTTCTTTTCCCTACGAACTACGAAGCTGTA
>LCLB01000033.1 GCA_001001795.1 Parcubacteria group bacterium GW2011_GWF1_45_5 | reverse complement strand
AAACATTCAATTTTAACTCTGTATCAGGTCGAAATAATTTACCGAATTATCTGTCTTAAAATTTTGGTTTATACGGCGGGCAGGTAATTTCCTACGGGGTATGGATAAAGCAAAACAAATCATCAAACTATTTATTGTTATTTCGATCATCGTCCAGGCAGTTCCTGCGGTTATTAAATACCGCGTAGAAATAAAAGGTGCCGCCCAGGAATTGTTCGGATCGGTCACCCATGCCCTGGGGAACATTAAAGAATAGTTATGCCCGGTAGTAGATTTTCGACATTCCGAAAATCGAAACAAACAGATAGCCAAGTATTTTAAGCGGATAAATATCAACAAGTCGAACTAAAAAATAACGTAATTAAAGTCGAAAATTCACTACCGGGTATGCATCCGTTTATCGAAGCATTCCATAAAACATGGCTTGCGCTCATTGACGAGTTCAAGATTGATATTGCGTCTTTGCGTACCAATCGCATTACGCCGGCTCTCGTCGAAGACGTCGGTGTCGAAAGTTATGGAAGCCAGTACACCCTGAAAGAACTGGGCTCCATCGCCATGCTGCCCCCGAATCTCCTTGTTATCGACCCATGGGACAAGACCACTATCCCCGCCATCGAAAAAGGGATTCAATTGGCTCAGATCGGGGTTATGCCATCCAATGACGGCACGGTCATTAAACTGGTGTTTCCGCCCTTGACCGAAGAAAAACGCCTGTCCCTGGTTAAAGTCCTCAAGGAAAAATTCGAAGAATCACGCATCAAATTCCGTCAACAGCGCGACGGCGTACGTAAGCAAATTCAGGACCTCTTGGAAAAGAAAGAAATAAACGAAGACGAACGCTATGATCTCAATGAAGCGCTTCAGAAACAGGTTGACGAATTCAACAAAACCATCGACACCGTCTCCGAAAAAAAAGAAAAAGAAATCATGACAATATAAAGCAAACAACAAAGAGCAAAATGCAAAATGATAAAGAAAGATTTAAAAAGGAATTTATCGAAAGGCTCATCGGTTTTTCCATATCAGTTATAGAATGTACAAACAGAATAGATAAGGGTAATCTTTGGCCTGTAAAAGATCAGCTTATTCGGAGCGCTACTTCTATAGGAGCGAATGTCGTAGAAGCGCAAGCTTCAAGCTCCAAGAAAGATTTCGTTCATTTTTTCGAAATCGCCTTAAAATCCGCCAACGAAACTCTATACTGGTTGACGATTCTAGAGAGGGTAGAACAATCGGTTGTAGCTGAAACCAGATTACTTAAGGAAAGAGGCCAAGAAATAGCAAATATTATCGCCAAGAGCATCCTTACATTAAAAGGAAAGTAATTTTGCATTTTACTTTATTATTTTGATTTTTGCTATTTAATCTTTAATCTATGATTGCCGTTGCTATCTCCATCCTCATATTGAGTTTCCTTGTGCTCATTCACGAACTGGGTCATTTTTTTGTTGCGAAAAAATCGGGAGTTTTGATTGAAGAGTTCGGTATCGGCTTGCCACCCCGGTTATGGGGCAAGAAAATCGGCGAAACAATATATTCCGTAAACGCACTGCCATTGGGCGGCTTCGTGCGCTTGCACGGGGAACAGGGAGAAATTCCGAAAACGGAAAAAGAAGACGAAAATAAAAACAGGGGGTTGTACGCGCAAAAACCGTTAAAACGCATCTTGATTCTGGGAGCTGGGATTACCCTTAATTTTTTGCTTGGATTCGTGATTATCTGGGGGCTCTTCATTGCAGGTCACGATATTGCGGTTACCGACAATAACACCAACGTAACCGACCGGCGTGTAGTCATTATCAGTATTGCCAAACAGTCTCCCGCCGAAACAGGCGGATTACTCCCCAATGATATCGTTAAAAATGTAACTAATGAAGCGCAAAAAATCATAATCCAAACCACGGATCAATTCACTAATCTCATGAAAGAATGGAGCGGTGCGGAACTACGGATTGCAATTGAGCGTCAAAATAAACCAATGACTATAACCGTTACCCCACGCCCGAATCCTCCCGAAGGGCAGGGGCAGTTGGGGGTCGGTCTCATGGAAATCGGCAGGGTACAATACGGATTCTTTAAAGCGGGGTGGGAAGCATTCAAGGCCTCGTGTCGCACCTCGATTTACATGTTCCAGGCGATCGGCAGCCTATTCAAAAGACTGTTCACCAGCGGTGACCTGACGGGATTTTCCGGCCCGGTAGGAATCGTGAAATATGCCAGCACCGCAGTCGGCACCAGCGTCAGCGCTGTTTTGAATCTTATGGCAATGATTTCCCTGAATCTGGCGGTATTCAACCTGTTCCCCTTACCGGCACTGGATGGCGGCAGAATCGCATTCGCTGTTTGGGAAGCCATCACCAAAAAACCGGTTTCACAAAAAATAGAAGGGATTATTCATACCATCGGGTTCGGACTTTTGATTCTTCTTCTGATTGTTATAACCGTGGTGGATATTAAAAAGATTATATAAAGCAAAGAGCACCCTTATTGGGGTGCTCTTGGACCTAGTTAGATCTTGCCGTTGAGGTCTTTGGCGAGCGCCAAGTGGAAACCAAGCGCGATCAGACCGAACAGGAAGACCATGGTCTTGAACACACCCACATCCGGTGCACTCTGGTAAGCGTTGGCACCGAACACTGCCATACCCGTGACGAAGGCCGCGATCGCCGGTACAAGAATCAGCCATAGCGCCGCCTTGTTGGTGAAGAGACCATAGATCACGAAGGCCGTCACGATGCATCCGGCGAAATAGAACGCACCCTTGTCGTTGAAAACAACCGGGAGAAAATACCCGGCGTACCCAACAGCAAGTGCCGCCACGCCGATGACCAGATTAAGACCAAACTTCTTGAGAAGGTTTAACATGATTCACTCCTTTGTGTAACGAACCGAATACGATACTTCCTGATATATATTATAGCACAGAAATACAATAATGTCCATTATTAATAATTTCCTTAGTGTTTATTTGATATAATAAATCAATGCTCCAATCACAACTATTCACCAGAACATCTAAAACAGCCCCAAAAGAAGAAGAGGCGATTAACGCTATTTTGCTTACGCGAGCCGGATTCGTAGACAAGCTTATGAGTGGCGTGTACACGTTTCTACCCTTGGGGCTTCGGGTAATCCACAGAATCTCGCAGATTATCCGGGAAGAAATGAACGCAGTCGGCGGACAGGAAGTTTCCATGCCGGTACTGCACCCGAAAAAGAATTGGGAGCAAACCGACCGCTGGAACAGCGTGGATATCTTGTTCAAGTTCACTTCGTATTACACCAAAACCGATCTGGTCTTGGGGCCCACTCATGAAGAAGTCGTTACCCCGCTTCTCAAAAAATTCATTTTATCCTATAAAGACCTTCCCCGGGCAGTGTTCCAGATCCAGAATAAATTCCGCGACGAGCTGCGCGCAAAATCAGGGCTTATGCGCGGCAGGGAGTTTCTGATGAAAGACATGTATTCTTTCCACGCCAGCGAAGCCGATTTGGACGAATACTACGAAAAAGCAAAAATAGCATACGAAACAATATTCAAACGGGTTGGACTCGGCAAGCAAACCGTACTCACCTATGCCTCGGGCGGAACGTTTTCCAAGTATTCCCACGAATACCAGACTATCGTGGAAACCGGTGAAGACAATGTATTCCTTTGTCAGAAATGCAATATTGCGGTCAATAAAGAAATCATCGCAGATCAATCAACATGCCCCCAGTGCGGCAATAAAGATTTAAAACCGGTCAAGGCCGCGGAAGTAGGAAATATTTTCAAATTGGGCACCAAGTTTTCTAAACCATTCGAATTTCAGTATAAAGATCAATCAGGCAGTTTGCAGGACATATGGATGGGCTGTTATGGCATCGGCATCAGCCGTTTGATGGGGGTGGTGGTGGAAGCATTCCACGACGACAAAGGCATGATATGGCCCGAATCAATCGCCCCATATCAGATTCATCTGATATGCCTTGACGACACATCGAAAACCAAATCAGATATTCTGTACCAAGAACTCCAAAAGAATCAGATCGAAGTGCTGTATGACGACCGTATGGACAAAACTCCGGGAGAAAAACTTGCGGATGCGGACCTTATCGGTATCCCGTACCGGGTAATCTTGAGCGAACGGACAGGGGATAATATAGAGATTAAAAAGAGAAGTGAATCAGATATAAAACTTATCTCCAAAAAAGAACTTTTTGTTCAAATGGGAAAATAATTCTATTTTTTACTTTTACTTTTTAATTTTTGCTTTATACCATCATGTTTATCATCAAGGCAGACGGACGCAAAGAGTTATTCAGTCAATACAAAATTATCTCTTCGCTGGAACGCATCGGGCTCAGTAAGAACGAGGCTAAGGAAATCGCCCAAACCCTGAAAATGCGCTATCGCGATACGGTTTCTTCCGATGAGATTTTTCATGCGGTCATCGCGATGCTCAAGAGCCACGACAGCGCCTTGGCCGCCAAGTACAACCTTCGCCGTGCCCTCATGCAGCTGGGGCCCGCGGGATACCCGTTCGAACAGTACATCGCGCACGTGCTCCAGGACATCGGGTATCAGACGAAAACCAATCAGATAGTCAGAGGTACCTGCGTACAGCACGAAATAGATGTCATTGCCAAAGACCAAAAACACGACTACATTATCGAGTGTAAATACCACAACACCCCTGGAGCCCGGTCGGACGTCAAAGTCGCCCTCTACTCTTGGGCGCGGTTTCAGGATATCAAACGAAAATGGGAAACGCTTCCCGAGCACCAGCACGAATATCACAATATCTGGCTCGTCACCAATACCCGCTTTACCCAGGACGCAATCGAGTACGGAAAGTGCATGGGTATGAAAATAACCGGCTGGGGCTACCCGAAGGAAGAAAGCCTGGAGCATCTCATACACAGCACTAAAGCATATCCGATCAATATTTTCCCCGATTTGGTACCTCCGTTTACCTTTGCCAAACTCTATCAGGCACGCATGCATTTAGCGAAAGACCTGTTGACGTACCCGTTAGCCGAACTTGTCAAAAAAACCAACATTAAGCATAACGAACTGTCTCTTTTAGTAACCGAAGCACAAAAACTTTGCCTATAACCTATGACTGTCCTGATTTTTGGGGCAGGGGAACTGGGAACCTGCCTGGGGAAAATACTCCAAAGAAACAACACGGTATTGTTATGGGATAAAGATCCCGGTAAGCGTAACACCGAAGAATTTTTGCCGGAGCTGATTGCAAAAAGTTCCGCGATTATTTTAGCCGTACCTTCGGTGGCGTTGCGCATTGCCCTTGAAGAAATAAAACCGTATTGCTCCGCGAAGAACTTTTTTCTGTGCTTTACCAAGGGTATGGAACAAACGGGCGCATTGGCACCGGAGATCATCGAGCAGACCATGGCTAATCCGTATGTGCTTATTGCCGGTCCTATGATTGCCGAAGAGCTCAACCAAGGTATGCCCGGGTACGCCATGTGCGCCGGAGATCAAGAAGTGTATCAAAAAACACTGGAACTGTTCCGTGATACGAATATTCATTGCGAATACACACAAGACACAAAAAGTGTTGCCTGGTGCAGCGTACTCAAAAACGTGTACGCAGTATGCATGGGCATGATTGACGGACTCGCATTGCCGGGTAACGCCAAAGGGTACGTACTGGGAAAAATTCTAGAGGAATGGAGCACGCTTTCGCACGGACTTGGGGTGGATCCCGGAATCGTGTGGGGAACCTCCGGTATATCCGACTTCCTTGCCACAAGTTTTAGTACCGGGTCGCACAACCGCGCAACCGGAGAAAAGATAATCAAAGGTGAAATTGTCGAATCGGAAGGGACGCGGTCACTCCGGGGCCTCATACCTTTGCTCCAAAAAACAAATATCACTATTCCTCCTATTCTCAACGCCATTAACGCCATCGTCTCCCAGAAGGCAAATCCAACAGAAACCATGCAAAAAATAATGCAAACACCATGAACTCTTTAACGTTTCCCGTTGTGATTGCCGCCGCTTTTTTGGACAGCATCAACCCCTGCGCGATTTCGGTTTTACTGATATCGCTGGGGTTCATTGTGGGGGTGGGATACAGCGCAAAATACGTCCGCTACATCGGCATGGCGTATGTCTGCGGTGCCTATCTCGGGTACCTTTCAATCGGCCTGGGAGTTCTCAAGGCCCTGACTCTCTTTTCGATTCCCAATCTCTTCGGGAAAATCGCCGCACTGCTTTTCCTGTTGTGGGGAATCCTGGAATTCGTAAAAATCCTCTTCCCGCAATTCAACATATTCAAAATTCCGCGTTTTTCCCACGCGTACCTGGCGCGCTTTATGCAAAAGGGAAGCATCCCAGCGAGTTTTATGACCGGTATCCTCGTTTCCCTATTCGA
>LCLB01000032.1 GCA_001001795.1 Parcubacteria group bacterium GW2011_GWF1_45_5 | reverse complement strand
GCGCTTCTTTGAGTGCTGTTCCCCTATCAACAATACTAATAAATGCGTTCAATTTTCCTTGAAACTTTTCTACGGTAGCGTAGCACTCGGATACCACATCCACGATGGAAAATTTTTTCTGTACAAATCCTTCGTGTAGTTCTCGTATACTAAGGTCGAGTAACATAAATTTATCAAAACTCTTTCAATACTGCATCTACAACAAAAAAGCCGTCATGAACCTTGCGTGCGTTGCAAAGCGCTTGCCCTTGTGACAACATGCGTTTTTCTTCTACCATATCTTCACGTAATACATTTTCAAGGCCCGTCACCTGTGCTGTTTCAGGGATACCGTCAGTTTCCAATTTTTGAATTTTGGACATATATTCTAAAACAGTGAAGAGTTGAGGTTGTATTTTTGCCACCTGTTCAGGCGTCAAGTTCAATCTTGCCAAACGTGCCACGTGCTCTACTGTTTCTTTTGAAATAATATCGGCCATATAGGTGATACTACATTATTTGGAGAGAAGATTCAAAAACTTCTGTTCATTCAAAAGCGCGACATTAAGTTCCCGCGCCTTTTGCAACTTAGAGCCGGGATCTTCTCCGATGACCACGTAACTGGTTTTCTTCGAAACATTTTCGGAAACCTCTCCTCCCCAAGCGCGCACTTTTTGCTTTGCTTCTTCGCGGGTCATGGTTTTAAGTTCTCCGGTAAACACAAAAGTCTTGCCGGACAATTTCGCATTGCCCGCCGCAGATGAAACACGATAAATAACCGTCACACCAGCTTTTTTCAACTTCCGCAATAGCGCGATATTTTTTTGTTCGTGAAACCAATCAACAACACTTTCACTCACTTTCGGCCCGATATCGGGTATTTCCTGCAACTCTTCCGTGGTCCAGGACTGCCCTTGTTGGATAATATGCTCTATGGTTAATGGACCGTTCTTTATCGCCAATTTGTTCGCGAGTAATCGCACGGTTTCTTCGCCAATATGCAAAATCCCCAATGCGTACAAAAACCTTGAAAGCGAAATCTCTTTTTTGCTTGCTGTCTCCTTTATTAGATTATCGGCTGATTTTATACCGAACCGATCGAGAGTGGAAATATCTTCTTTCCGTAACAGGAAAATGTCCCCTGCGTCTTTAATCAACCCCTCCTCCACGAACCGATCAATAATCTTATGGCCAAGCCCTTCTATGTTGAACGCTTGCCGCGAAACAAAATGACGCAACTGTCTTCGCCGCTGTGCCGCACAGTTCTTGTTCGAACACCGATACACCAGCCCTTCTTTCACCACGGATGAACCGTCAATAGGGCACAGAAGGGGTAGAATATATTTTTTTTCTTTGCCAGAACGCAACTCGGGGATAAATTGCGTAATTTGAGGAATCACGTCCCCTGCGCGCGACACCACCACCGTATCGCCAACGCGGATATCGAGCTTCGCTATTTGACCGAAATTATGCAATGTTGCACGACTAATCGTCGTCCCCATCAAAACAACCGGCCGCAAAACAGCAACCGGCGTCAAAACCCCGGTACGGCCAACCTGTATAATAATGTCTTCCAGGATCGTAGTTGCTTCCTTCGGGGAAAATTTGTACGCAATGGCGCCTCGGGGAGCTTTCCCCACCACTCCGCCGGATTCAAACGCGGCCATATTATTAACGATAACCACGATACCATCAATACCGTACCCAATGGTTTCCCGCTTCTTTGCCCAAAAATCACGGAACCGAAAAACCTCTTCAAGAGATGCCAACCTTTTATTGTGTTCATTCACCCGGAATCCCCAAGAAGCAAGCACTTTATGTTTCTGTTCATGAGTGGGAATACCCAAAGGAACTCCTTCAACCAGATCATATTGAAACGAATCAAGATTGCGTAAAGCGGTGATTTTGGGATCCAGTTGGCGCAATGATCCTGCCGCCAGATTACGGGTATTGGCATACAATTTCTCGCCACACCGATTAAGCTCTTTGTTTACACGCTCGAATTCTTTTGTTGACATGAACACTTCACCGCGGGCCACAACTCTTTGAGGTACCTGCCATTTACCGAATTGCTCAAGTCGATGGGGAATTCCCGCGATGGTTCCGATATTTTGGGTGATATCCTCCCCGGTTCTGCCGTCGCCGCGGGTCGAACCCTGCACCAAAACTCCGTTTTCGTACACCAATTCTATCGCCAAACCATCGATTTTCAGTTCACAATAAAAATCCATGGAAGTTGGTTTTCCTAAATAATTCTCAAAGCGGGTAAACCATTCAGTCATTTCCTTTTCCGAAAACGCATCATAAAAAGAAAGCATAAGGGTCGTATGTTGGACTTTGACAAATTCCTTAAGCGGTTCCCCTCCGATGGTTTGCGTCGGCGAACTAGGAGAAACCAATGAAGGATATTTATACTCCAATTCTTCAAGCTCGTTTTTCAGGCTATCGAAAGCTGCATCGGAAATCTCTGGAGCGTCAAAGGTATGATACAACGCCCGGTGATAGTGAATAAGTCCGTGGAGGCGCTTCGCGCGATCCCGAATTGCCCGTGTAGGTTCAGGCATAAAAATATTTAATATAAGTTAGTCTCGATCCCCCGTTTGATAATCATGTCGTAGGTCGAGGTGGTCTCACCCAAACTTTTAATCGTGAAAAATATGGAGTTTCCTTGTTCGGTAGGGGTGCAAGGACCTCCGATGCCGCCACCGCAGTCAATCTGGCAGCACGACGACCCGTTGATCATGACCGGACCGGTGGTAGTCGCGTTGCGCATAATTTCGTACATGCGCCACTCTACTCCAGAATCGGCCGCATAGAATGCCCGGTTGGCGTCGAAAACAATGCGAAGTGATTTCATGTCCCGGACAAGAATAGAACTCAAAAGAGAAGCGGTAACGAAAACGCTTGTCATTACCATGACCACGATAATCATAATCTGACCGTTTGATGAACCCTTTTTCATAAATGATTAATACATACCGACTTGGCGCTGAACAATAGTTGTTTGCAAAATTGTTTTAAAATCAATCTGGCCGGCGCGCGGCTGAATGGTGAAAATAAAGGTGACCCTCGGTTGGCAACCGCTTGACGGAGCGGTACAGCGTACGTCGATGATGGCATCGGAAACTTTTAAATCCAAAGCAATAACCGGAAGTTCCTCTGCTGCCTGTTTGCGGATCAGATCACCCTCGGTATCGACATAGTATTCAACCTGATTACCGTCCTTATCGATAAAACTGAAATAAAGAGAGCCCGGGTTCTTGTAGTATTGCGAGCCTTCTTTGATTTCACGGGTCATTGATTCAAGAACAAAACGCAGGTTTTTTTGGGCATTGACCAATAAATACCCGTAGCGATAGGTGCGCGAAATCGTAACGAAAGAAGAACTAATAACGCCCATCATAAGTCCGAAAATGACAAACGAAATGAGAATTTCTATCATCGTGAATCCCGAACGCGATCTTAGATTGTTTTTGATTAATCTCATGATTGGGGAATACTGAACCAGTCGAACAAGTGGGTCTCGGTGCTCGCCCGGAACGTGTGCCCCCGGACGGTCCACGAAATTTCCGATGTCACTATAAGTTCAATGTTACGGATCTTCTGAACGGTAATCGTCCGATAAAACGATGTTTCATTGCCGCCGGCGTACTGATAACCTTCGGTCTCGCTGAAACGCAACGGAACATTCTCTGCAGGGTTGTTGACCCGCGAAAAAACACCGGTGTAGTCCGTCATGTAAACCCCGTCACTAAGACCTGCGTCAAAAGACCGGTTGGCAATCCAGTTCGCATCACGCTGGGCAATAGTGAGCTCGACACCTTCCTGGGCAAGGAACAACGCCGTCAAGCCGTTCTGGATATAATTGATGTTGACTAATGTATAGTTGATGAGTGCATACGAGCTGGTAAAAACCGTCAACACAAGAGTCGCGGCAACAATGGTTTCGATTAAGGAAAATCCCTTACGATGGATCATGGCGTAGTTGGCCCCTGGAGCGTTATTTGTCCTGCCTTGTTCAGTTGAATTTCAATAAGAGAACCGGAACCGACTTTTTTATTGAAAAACTGGAAAAGAGCGGTACTGTTCGATGGGAAAAAAATGGTACGCGGGTACGGCGGTACAAAAATAATGGGATTGGAAGAATATGAGTATAGTTCGAGGTTGGAAAAACGAAAAACCGCCTCCGGAACAGCCGGAACACCTTGAAGCGGAACCTTTATATATGATCCGTTTTGAACATCCGCGCAGGTCATGCCGGGCCGCGGCATCGCGACAAAGATTTCATACCCCGTAAGGTCAGGGAGTAGCTCGACCCCGTACCCGCAAGGTGTTTCCCCGTTAATATCCTGCATGGAAAACGCCAGATCCTGCGCGGTCCGCAAATCAACCACCAGCTTGCGGGCCTCCTCATAAAGCTCTTTTTCTCCCTGCGTCTGTTTATTGAAAAGAATCAACGTGGACGATAAAAGGGCCACGATAGTGAGCATAACCAGCATCTCAATAATGGTTTGGCCTAACCAGAAAGAAACAAAACGAATTTTCTGCATACAACGATTACATGCGGAAAAGCATGCTGAACAATGAAAAATATCCCTGTACCATTGTATCAGAAAATAAGACGGCAAGAAATGTGCCAAAAACCAAGAATGGGCCAAACGGCACGATGTCTTTCATGGTTTTCTTACCGAAAACAATAAGGATTAAGCTCACGATGGTCCCTGAAACGAACCCAAGAAGTATTCCGACAAGGGAGTCCGGCCATCCCAAAACTAAACCCAACCCGACAGCCAAAAGAACATCGCCAAATCCCATTGCCTTACCCCGGGAAAGAACATAGGCGACCCCGATCACTCCCACGCAAAATAAAACCCCCCACACAACAGAAAGCAAAGAAAACTCATTTCTCCCCATAAAGTATCCGAAAGTATCGCTGAACACAATGCCTTTACTGGGAAACGCGGGAACATAACGAACAAGCAATACATAGTATCCGTTAATGACCACACCAAATCCAATCAGCGCGTAAAGAAAGATGTCCGGAATAAGATAATAAGAAAAATCGTATGAGGAAACAGCCATCAGGACCGTCGCGATTACCCACCACAATCCGATAAGTCCGACCCCCCACCACCAACTACTGGTCCCATACACCATCGGGAATATTCGCAGAAGGCGCCATGCCAGTAACGCAAATACGGCGCCGGTGCAGATCTCAATACAACAGTACTGTGCCGGAATTATTTTGCGACATCTTCTGCACTTTCCTTTTTGCAAAATAAAACTCAGTATCGGAATGAGCTCGTACCAACGTAGTGTTTTTTTGCACGAATCACAATGAGATCTTCCGTTAATGTTCTCAATGGAAACTTCGGGACGAAGCCGATACACCACAACATTAATAAAACTGCCGATGGCCGAACCAAATAAAAAACTCAACGAATAAAGTATCGCCTGCATATATTACAATAATACGGATAAATTACATTTCAAGGCAATATACCGGATCGCCACATGCCGCACCCCCGACAAACGCAGGAATATCTACGTCATCGCGCAGAGTCTGACTGTCAACATTCTCAAGCGTAACCGATAAAACATAATGCAAGCCGTCGGCCGAAGCCTGATATCGATATATATATGCGTCGCGGTTCAAAGGATCGCTGGGGAGTTTCGAAACCCCGATATTGGCGGCCCTCAATGTTGATTCCAGTGTCGGAAAATCACTGCTGGCGGGATATTGATTCTGTTTGTTGAAGTAAATTTCCAAAGCATTCTGGGTATTACGCAGATCCGCAACCCGGCGCGTATCCCTGCCCTGGGATCTGACTCCGGATAATCCGACCAAAACCATTGCGGAAAGCAATCCGATAACCGTAATAACAACCAACAGTTCGATGAGGGTAAACCCCCTCACTAATTTCATATTTTTCTTAAAAGATAGTAAGATATTTCTCATTTCTTTTCTCAAATTAATTGATGTATTCCAAAAATTGATTAGTGCGAGGGTGAAACCTTTTTGTAGGCGCATAAAAGTAGTGTTTATTTTATATTAAATGATTATATGGTAAGTATAGAACAGCATAGACATCCGTCAACTAAAATTGCTGGGCAATCTGGTAAATAGGAAGGATAATGGCTGCGATGAGTCCCCCGATCAAAATACCGATCATAACGATAAGAACAGGTTGGATAATCTCGGCAAGTGAGTTCACCAGGGCTTCAAGTTCACGGTTATAGAACTGCGCGACTTTCCTCAATAAATCCTCGAGGCGTCCGGTCTTTTCGCCGATAGCAATCATTTGAGAGACCAATGGGGGGAAATATTCTGGGTATTGACCCAACATTTCCGATATGGGCTGCCCCTGACGGACCCCTTCCGCAATTTGGTAAATGGCGCTTTGGTAATGCAAACTTCCGATGACGT
>LCLB01000031.1 GCA_001001795.1 Parcubacteria group bacterium GW2011_GWF1_45_5 | reverse complement strand
CCCGCCTCCTTTGCCCCAGAAAAATAGTGGCGGGGCGCATCATTTCAGATTTCTCTTTTTGGATTTGTGTATCAGATTTGGCAAAATAATTTCAAAAGTTTGTTGCTGGTTTTTATTGCTCCGGCGGGAGGATTCGAACCTCCGACCATCTCCTTACTCGCTCCCCCCGCTTTCGCGGGGACGCGGGACTATCTCTTATCCATTTCCACTTAGGAAGAAGGATCCAGGTGCATAGTCTCTGAACCTTCCCCAACAAATCATTGGGGCTCGGCTGCGGGTTACCATGTTTACACGAAGGCTTCCCGTCAATTCTCCTGGTTTTCCGATTCAGCTTTCACTGAATGGCTGCTAAGAAATCACAGGGAGCCGCTCTACCACTGAGCTACGCCGGAATTACCACAGTCAGTGTAACAAAAATACACCCTTTTTCAATAGGAACCATTATTAAATATCGTCTTAACACCTTGTGTTATAATAATATGATGAATCGTTTTTGCAAAAAACACGGCCTGGTCAAACACCTTAAAAGGAAAGATGGAATTTATAGATGTGCTTCCTGCGCTTCGGAATGGGTGGTCAACAATCGAAAAGCTAAAAAAGAAAGGTTGGTTAAACTTTTTGGCGGGAAATGTACCCTTTGCGGCTATAAAACATATGTCGGCGCACTTGATTTTCACCATATAAATCCAGAAGAAAAAGAATTCACTTTAAGCGTAAAGGGATTGTGTTATTCTTGGACATCTATATTAAAAGAGGCTAAAAAATGCATCATTGTTTGCAAAAACTGTCATGCAGAGATAGGCGTTGGCATAAAGAAAATATAAAGTCCGATACAGGCTCGTTGTTCAAGGAGAAAATAAAAGCTACAATAGTTTATCCGTATGTTGACCCGAAAATACACAGAAGATAACGTCATGACAGAACGGGTAGACCACCTGATCGAGCATCGCATCCCTTGGCTTTTGATTGGTGTCTTAGGCGGACTCCTCGCCACCATCATTGTTTCAAAATTCGAGGCGGTTCTTGCCACGAACACGAAACTCGCCTTTTTCATTCCTATTATCGTGTACTTGAGCGATGCCGTGGGAACGCAAACCGAAACAATTTTCATCCGCGAACTTTCTCATAAAAAAATACATTTTGTAAAATACATTTTCAAAGAGAGCATGGTGGGTTTCGGACTTGGCATTATTGTTGGACTTATTCTCGCTCTATTTGCCTGGTATTGGCTCGGATCGATTTCCATGGGGCTGACCATAGGGCTTACCATGCTTATTAACCTCACCACCGCTCCTTTTCTTGCGGTCTGTATCCCTATGATTCTTTATCGGAAACGTTCGGATCCCGCATTAGGATCCGGTCCGGTGGCGACCATTATCCAAGACCTCATCAGTTTACTGACGTATTTTTTTATAGCAAGCCTTATTATTTTTTAACCGGACGGATTGCTTTTGTTCAAGATCCCGGTTTTCTTTCTTTAAGGTCGGTTTGCTTGGTTTTTGAGCTATCTTCTCCCATACGCTCCAAAATAATTGTTTCTGCATTGAAGCGTACACCGAGTTGATGATTTCCACCCCGACCTTTTGATCGTTTTCCCAATTCATGATCGATACCGTGTCATTGAAAATAGCTGTATACTGACGGATTTTCAAGACTTCCGGATCGACGTAACGCGGCACATAATACTTTTCCCAGTTGAGTACTTTGGTGTAGGTGAACTTGCCCGTAAAGTTCCCTGGGTCAACCTCTTCTTCTATTTCATATAAAGTGATTTTTCTTCGCATTTGCTCCTCTCTGACCTTATCCGCAAACGAGGCGCCGACAATCTCGTTCCGTGTTTGATACCCATAGAGCAAGATTTCTTTTTTTGCGGCAAGCTGGTTCCACATCATTTGTTTCAAGCCATCCAAGCCATCATAGTGTTTGATTTCAAACTTGTTTTCCAAACGGCTGGGTAATGACGATAATTCGTTCATAATCTCGGGAAACATCTCTTTTTGTTTTTGAAGACTATATTCCTGTTCATGAATCAATAATTCGAGATTCTGCGGATCAGAAGCTTTCAATTTCAATCCCCTGCCGATATTGGATTCTTCAATAAGCTTTTTTGCTTTCAGCTTATCAAGATACCGGTAAATTCTTGATCGGTTGATATTTGTCTCACGGGATAGATCTAGTGGTGTTTTCGATCCGTTTTCCAAAAGGAATAAATAGATATCAACCTCGATTTTATCAAGACCAAACGACTCCAGTTGCGATAAAAGTATTTGTTTGTTCATATAAACAGACAGTTATTTGTCTATATTATGAACCTGATTTATAATACTGTCAAGAGTTGCCGTTCAGCGACTCTAGCACAAAAAGGAGAGTTACCATGTTGATCATAAGCATTGATCGCAAGGGGTATTTGGACAGGAAAGATGTTTCGGTGTTCCTAGCGGGTCTTCGTTGGGCCGCGTTTGGAACAATCCCCCAGAAAATCCGAGAGAGAAACGAACTCGAGTTCGAGAGGGATTGCATCGCGATTCACCTGAACATCGGCCCTAAGACCTTGCTGGGGCGGCTACTAAAGCCGATTATCTCCGGGAGATTCCCCGAGTACCTCGCGCTGATGTTTTTCAGCGCAAAGCCAAAGTACATCCCCCACAATGCAGATATCATCGCTGATATCTCGTGGGTTGTGGCGAAGTTCCTGAAAGCCAAAGGACTCAAGGACGCCGCCGCCTGGGCAATGCCCTTTCCGAAAGGAAAATGGTTCCACGTAGGAGAGGTGTAAGCCAAACTCAAAGGGCCACCTATCACAGGTGGCCCTTTTGCTTTATTTCTTTGACATATTCCGGAAATCCTGTATAGTACCCACTGGCAAGTGTTTAACTGTTTTTATTTCCTTGGACACATAAAAAGAGGAGTAAACCCCCGCACCCAGGAGTTAAAACGTAGTTGAGAGAACATTTAAATCTGGGTGTCAGGGTTCACCCTCGCCCCAAAGAATGACATATTTTGGGTGAGGAGGTAAAGTAGGAGAACATAGGATTGTCGTAAAGGGTCGACTTGCCGAAAAGAATAATTATTTGTCTCAGGAAATAAAAATATGGCTATGAAACTATATGTTGGTGGATTGTCCTATGACACCACTCAACAGACATTGCAAGATACCTTCGCGCAAGCGGGTACCGTAACTTCCGCAACCATCATCATTGACCGCATGACCGGCCGATCAAAAGGATTCGGTTTTGTGGAAATGGCGACCGAGGAAGAAGCGAAAAAAGCTATTGAAATGTTCAATGGCAAAGAACTCGAAGGCCGAACCCTTACCGTGAACGAAGCGCGACCATTGGAAGCGCGTCCAAGCGGTGGCGGCGGATACAACCGTGGGGGTGGAGGTGGCGGCGGATATGGCCGCGGAGGCGGTGGCAGAGGGCGTGACAGCTATGGCGGCGGCGGAAACCGCAGGAACAGCTGGTAATTACATCTGAAACCAAAATCAAAAAACACGGTGAAAGCCGTGTTTTTTGATTAATGATAATAGAATAAAATGATATAATGAACTCTCGATCATATTCACCCATTCATTACCATATTAACGAAAATCTCCAATCGGCTTCTTCGGCATTGCAACTCGCACGGGACGAATTGAACTTTAAACGAGCCGGGGCAACTGTCGAACAAATCCAATTACAAAAATTACAGGTACAACAGTCTCAAGCAAACAGGGACACGATCATGGCCCAACTAAACAAAACCGTATTATTCTCGCCCATGACTGGTCTTGTTACCAAAGTTGATTTTGAAATCGGAGAGATCGTTTCCCCCAACACTCCTGTGATACATATGATTTTCGATAACCAATACAAAATAGAGGTGAATGTCCCCGAAGTTGAGATAGCGAAAATACAACCCCGGAACCAAGCAACCGTCACTCTGGACGCATACGGAGAGAGTATTGATTTCAATGCGACAGTCGCCCTGATTGATCCTTCGGAAACCATTATTGACGGTGTGCCTACCTACAAGACAACCCTCTTCTTTACCCAATAAGATGAGCGCATCAAGCCCGGTATGACCGCAAACCTTTGTCGGGCTGGAGCATCGCATCAATCATCATCCCTCCCAGTTCTCCGGAGGAGAAAAACAACGGGTTGCCGTTGCCCGAGCCATTGTCTGGAAAGACAAAAGGAAAACTCCTTGCGAACAAGGAGTTTTCCCAGCGTTCTTGGAGTCTCGCCGAAGCAATTCTCCAAGAACA
Organism: Parcubacteria group bacterium GW2011_GWF1_45_5; assembly: GCA_001001795.1. Lineage (GTDB taxonomy): Bacteria > Patescibacteriota > Minisyncoccia > UBA6257 > Brennerbacteraceae > GWF1-45-5. Next base: position 5,034 of record LCLB01000031.1, on the reverse strand, counting down.
TTTTGAATATATCAGACGTAAAGAAATTGTCAAGAAGGGTTGTGGATATTTTCGTCCAAAATCTTCGTTACCCGATCAACCGTAAAATGCACAAAATCCCGCGATTCCACACTTTTAAATCCTACGGAATCGGATAGTTTGAAGGGACCGATTTTTGTTCTCCGCAATGACGTCATAATAGCGCCGCATCCCAACAATATCCCGATGTCCTGTATCAAAGATCTGATATAGGTTCCTGTCGAACAGACAACGCTCATTTCGACAAACGGTAGGTCAAGCTTTGCCACCTCTATGGCATGAATGGTAACTGGATGGGGTTTTGGTTTCACGGTGATATTCCTGCGCGCATACCAGTACAGACGCTTCCCTTTCACTTTCTTGGCGGAATACGGCGGAGGTGTTTGTATGATATCCCCAATAAACGGCTGTATGGTTTCACGAATCTTGTCCATGGATATATAGGGAACCGACGCGGTCGCGATAATTTGCCCGTCGATATCGTAGGTATCCGAAGTCTTTCCAAGCTCCAGTGTCGCTATGTATTCTTTCTCAAAATGCGAGAATCTTTGGGCCAGCTTTGTTGCTTTTCCGGTAAGGATAATCAACACGCCTGTTGCCAAGGGATCAAGGGTCCCGGTATGGCCGGCCTTTTTCAGGTTCAGTGTTTTTTTTATCCATGTCACTGCTTGCTGTGAGGTCATGCCCGGAGGTTTGTCCAAAACAAAAACACTATCTTCTTTAAAAATCATAAAGATTTTTCAAATCATCAGGAAGGTGATCGATTCTTCCGAATTCTTTCACCGGAATCGATTTGATTTTTGTTTTTATTTCTGGCTTCACGAGGGTAATGGTCATTTCCTCAATTCCTCCGATGCTTTCGCAATCATCCTCGATAAGAATATCCGGCACCACCTTTTCCGCGATATCCTTGTATTCCTCGCTGCCCGACCGGTACAATAATCTTCCGTCCGGAAAATTATGATCTTTCAAGACTTTCTCGATTTCATTTACCTCGTTGGGTTGCCGTCGGGAGGTCAAATAGACGATCTCCGCACTGGCATTCGCCCACATTTTTACCTTTTCCGCGGAATTTCCGATGGGGATATAGGAGCTGTATTCACGAACCGATCGATTCAAAGAAATGACCTGCTTGACGATCTCTCCTCTGGTGCGGCCACGCGAGGCACTGTGCGCGATTATTGTACCCTCGGTGAAAATCATTATTTTCATATCTCCATAGTATACCCCCGCACTTGCAAAAATAAATCTCACTTCCTTTCTTAAAGGCATATCTTACAGAAACATAAAAACATATATTAGACGCAAGTGATGGGGTATACACAAGATTACCGTCCGTCTGCTATACTGTTGGGAATAACTATCCGTTCTATGATAAGTACCATCGGTTTTTTTATGATTTTAGGTAGACCGCTGTTCGTTTGGTTCGGTATCGCGGCGTTTTCCGCCATGCTCGTAACGGTTGCGATCGCGATCCTTAACGACAAGGGAATTCATGCTATTCCTTTCAAGTTCCATCATCCCTTTGCCATTACGACCGCGATTCTTGCGACCATCCATGTTTTGTTTACTTTCGCCCGAACCATAGGACTTTAATATGCAACTGCGCTTCATCCGCAAACAGCACGAGAACGGCAATGTCTGGTCTTTTTTCTTTGAACCGGCATCACCCTTTTCCTGGAAACCCGGTCAGTTTTTATATTGCTCCTTGAAGCACAACCATATGGACAACCGCGGAGATCACCGCTATTTCACCATTGCGTCCGCACCACATGAACAAACAATCAGGTTTACGGTACGCTACTTCGAAACCGCAAGCAGCACGTTCAAACAAAAGATGTTCTCTCTTGAGCCCGGCGCCGGCATGGATGTCTATCCCCCGGATGGTTCGTTTACCATAGAAGACTATTCGAAAAAATATCTTTGCATCGCCGGAGGCATCGGCATAACTCCGTTCCGTTCCCAATGCAATAATTTTAATCACGAAAAAGCATTCCCCGATCTTGTTTTAGTTTACGGCAGCCAGACGCCCGACCCGATATTCTCACAAGAATTCGATGCATACACAAAAACCTATCCCCGATTTAACGTCCTCTACCGTATCGCCCCACAGGTAATCAACGCGGAATTTATTACCGGACACGTTGCCGATTACAAGGAACGCCTCCTTTATGTTTCAGGGCCCGAACCAATGGTAAAAACCATCGCCCCCATGCTGCAAACCTTGGGCGTGCCGAAACGGTTCATTAAGACCGATTACTTCCCCGGCTATACCATATAGTCACCAAGGAACCATCTTTCATCACCGTCAAAACAGAAAAATTAGTACCCGGAGGATATGCTCTTGGATTTTATGAAGAGCATCCAGTTTTCTTGTGGAACGCGCTACCGGGAGAGGTTGTAGAAACCGCCATAGATTATAAACGCAAAGGGTGCTGGTATGGCACTGCCCGGCGTATTATTCAAAAATCACCGTACCGCATCGCTCCGTGCGAGAATCATTTTTTAAGCTGTTCACCGTGGCAAATCATTGATTACGACCAAGAAATCATCGAAAAAAAGAGTGTTCTCAAGGAAATAACCAACGGAATCATCCCTGAATCAGTCACAGATCCCGAAATAATTACCGGAAATCCCTTGGGATACCGCAATAAATTGGAGATTAGTTTTACTGACGGCCCCGAGGCACTGGCAACCATGGCCTTTCATGTACGCCATGGCGCAGGATATCTTCCCATCACAAAATGTCTTCTCGCGAATGAACCAATTAATACGGTACTTCAACAATTCCAGGAAAGTCTTTGGAAGGCTCGCATTGTTTCGGAACAACTCAAAACTCTCGTGATACGCAGTACGCGTGCGGAAAATGTTACGGCATCCTTATACGTTACCCATGAAGACTTCCCTCTGCCGACGGATGTCGTCTTGAATAATCGCCTTACCGGGTACCGTGTCATATACTCCGATCCGAAATACAGCGACACGGTCGAAAGCAAAATACTCGCGGAATACGGTTCTCCGGATTTATGCGAAACTGTTTTGGACAAACAATTTCTTTTCTCTGATCAATGCTTTTTCCAAATCAACGTACCTCTTTTCGAAATAGCGCTTCGCGATATCCAAACCCATATCGACACGGAACACGAAATGTACGATGTATTTTCGGGAGTTGGTACCATCGGACTTTCGGTACAGGCACATAAAGTAACACTTATTGAACAAGATCCTTGGGGATCCGGTTACGCACGGAAAAATCTCTCCTTGCATCAAAATGCCCTTTCCAAAATCGTCGAGGCGGACGCCACCAAATACGATGCTTATCGAAAAAACGCGATTATCGTTTGTGATCCTCCCCGTTCCGGCCTCACCCCCAAGATGATTCAAACCATGATTAAAGCAAACCCAGTGCGCATCATTTATCTTTCATGCAACCCGATAACCCAAATGCGCGATATTAAACTTTTTTCCGAGGGATATATCCCTGTATCCCTGAAAGCGTACAATTTTTTCCCCCGCACTCCTCACCTTGAAACACTGATAGTACTCGACAGGATACCCGCGTAAAGATTTTAATATCAACAATACTCTTGGAATCCCAACGTTTTTATGGTATAGTTACTCTACAGAATGTATACCCAGAAACCTCTTATATCGGTTGTTATTCCGGCGTATAACGAGGAACGCTACATCAAAAAAACTCTTTTCAGCCTTCAGAAGCAGATCTATCCGAACTTTGAGGTCATTGTGGTAGATAACCAATCGACCGACCACACTGCTTCTTTAGCCCTAGCGCATGGCGCTCGGGTTATCTATGAATCTCGTAAAGGGGTCGCCTATGCCCGTCAAGCGGGATTTCTGGCAGCACAGGGATCGATTATCGCCACTACCGATGCCGATACCGTGGTCCCTCCTGATTGGCTTTCAAGAATCGCAAAACAATTCTCAAGAACAAAACGTACCGTCGGGTTAACCGGCGTATATTATTTCTCTTCCGGGTCCCTTGTTTCACAACTTATTATCCGTATGCTTTGGTCGTGGTTTGGCCGGGCAGCTTGGGAATTCGCGACCATTGGCGGACGCCGGGCGTTCCTGATCGGTTCCAACTGCGCCGTACGGAAAGATGCCTTCATGGCCTGCGGAGGATTCAACACGGATCTTGCGGCACTTGAAGACTGGGATTTGGGTATGCGCATACGAAAATTAGGACGCGTTAAATTCGATCCATCCATTCTTGTTTGTACTTCGGGGCGGAGATTCAGTCACGGTTTTCTGCCAGGATTATCGCATTACGCGTACAACTATATAGCCTGGATTGTCCTTAAACAACCGGCCCTCACTCGGTTCCGCGATATCCGTTATGAACGAAGTGCGGTAGGAAACGCCATAGCTTTTACAATAGCGGTCTGTTTATGTTTTTTCGGATACGCCGCGTTATTCCGGCCTCAATTCGTAGCACAAGCGAAAATCATGAAAACGGTCGGGACCCAAATTAAATTTGTCACCACCATGGTACAAACGAACGTATGGAAAGCCACAAAAGCGCCTTTCTAACCTTTGATGACGGACCGTCGCCTTTTACCCCCGCTATTCTAGATATTCTGAAACAGTACCAAGCTCCCGCGACCTTTTTTATGTGCGGGAAAAACATCGAACGTTATCCGGAAACCGCCAAACGCGTCAAGCAGGAAGGCCACGCCGTCGGTAATCACGCGTATTCCCATATATTTTGGAAAACTGTTACCGGATACGGCATGGCACAAGAAATCAATAAAACCGATAAGATTATAAAAAACACTATCGGAGAAACCCCGACCCTGTTCCGCGCTCCTTGGGGGATAGTCAATCCCCGCTCAAAACTCACTGCCCAACAACTCCATTACGAGATATACCAGTGGAATATAAGCGCCCTTGACTGGTTACAACCAGTGATAACTTATGGGTATATGCGTAAAAGAGTTTTGAGCCATACTAGGCCAGGAGCTATCCTGCTCTTTCATGACGGACACGGAACTTATA
>LCLB01000030.1 GCA_001001795.1 Parcubacteria group bacterium GW2011_GWF1_45_5 | reverse complement strand
CGCCGTAATTGAAAGCAACGCATACCGTAATTTTAGTGTTCTTTTTTGTTTTTTCTTCCAATCTTCCTAAAACAGCCCGACATGACTTCGGCAACCCTGAAATATCCCCAATAGACACAAAACGCTCCTCTTTTTGGAACTCTTTGGTATAATTTTCCGCTGATTCGATCAGTTTAAACAGATAGTTCAATTCTTTTTCCGAACGCTCCTTGAGGTTTTCCGTTGAAAGTGCCCAAAACGTAATATACGGAATACTGCGCTGTATACACGCACGCACCGCTTTCTTTAATGCTTCGACTCCTTGTTTATGCCCCAGAACAGGAATCTTCCCTTGCGCTGTTGCCCAGCGGCGGTTCCCGTCCATTAAAAACGCTATGTGTCGCGGATTCATATGAATAATTTATTTTTTCCTGCTTGCAAGATACACCGGCAGCGACCCCAAAGAACACAGGGCGCACACGATGAATATAAGTTTCCAATCGGGCAGCAGCAGTAAGAGCACGATCGTACACGCAAGCATGATTGCCTGACCGATATGGGAAACGATTTCCCGATAAATCGTAAAATCCGATTCCCCGTACTCCTTAGTCGCATCATAGACCGTCGAAGAGAACCCAACCGTATATATTTTCCCGTTCATGCGATCAATGATATCAATAATATACATCCCCATAGGGAACAGCAAGAACAGACGGATAATATAGAGTGCCGCATTAATGAATACGCTCGTGGGAAATATCCTGCTCCCCTTATGATTCTCGAACTGTTTACCGGCCCAGATCATAACCAGGGATGACAGAAAGAAAGAAATTGCGGTAATGGCGCCAACCTTGGCAAAATCCTGCAGCACTGTAAAGAGCAGGATGGGCCAGAAAATCTCGAAAAGCACCGCCTCGCCTGCCCTCGATCCGATCGCAAGCCCCAGGTTCCTGGTCGCACGGGTTTTCAGGTACGACCGCACGATAGAAAACGTATGGTGCTCGCGGTGCCAGCTTTCGGTCACGAATAAGAATGCCGGAACCGATGCCAAGCACAGCACAAAGATAGTCAACACAAATACGGGCTGGAATCCCCACATGCTGATCATAAACCCCGAAATAAGGGGCCCCAGAGACCCCGCAATGCCCTGGACAAATATCTGGAGCGCTGTTTCGTTGCCGAAGTTCCCGCCCGCATTGGACTTACGCACGAAAAAAATGTGGAACGGTATCCAGAATAAATGAACGGAAATACCGAACAGAACCGGCGCCACCAGAATAACCGAAAATTGCGATCCCGCGCCAAGGAGTACGGCAATCCCGGCCATCAAAAAAACCATGCCCAAAAGCATGGAACGTTTGAAACCGATGTGCCTGAATATCAGATTCGTGGCGCAAAAATTCAAAACCGTTGCCGAGAACGAAAAAATCAGATAGTACACCACCACCCATATCAGGTTATTTATAAGCGCGGTCGCGCCGAACAAAACCGGCTTATTGGAGTACTGGAAGATGAACAGGGGAACGAATATGCCCGGAAGCGAGATCGCGAAAGTCCGCAAAAAATCCACCAAATACAGCGCAATGGCTTCCCGGTCTTTCTCGAATCTGCTAATATGCTTTTTCTCGGATTCGGCAATGATCATAACTGTTTTTACAGTATACCATAACAAAACACCCCCTTACGGGAGTGTTTTGTGGAATAACTTTCCTAAAAGTTATGGAAGCTGGGGCATCGGGATATCGGTCCCCGAGCAAAGAATCATATTGATCCAGCGTTGCGTGGTCTTATATACATGACCGGTGGGCAAGTATTCACTGAGGTGTCCGTACGATACCCATGGCAGCAAAATTTCTGAATGGTACTTCACCTGGAAACGGCTGACTGCCGCTTGGGTCAAAGGACCATATACCCCGGTTACCGGAATATTCTCGCCCTCATACTGGTTCAAGAATTCCTGCAACCTCCTTACCTTTGCGGGGTTGTTTGACCTGCCCGCCATAATGTATTCGTCAAGTTCTGCATCACAGGTCTGTGCTCCCAAAACCTGACCGCCTGTCGAAGCTCCCGCAACCTGACCCGTTGACATAAAGGTTCCACCAATTGGGTACCCTGGGTCAGGGGTTGGGCTCGGGGTTGGAGTTGGTTCTGGAGTTGGGCTCACTTCTGGTGTTGGGGTAGGAGTAGGGGTCTGTTCATCCAGTTCGCTGTCGTCGGTTGGGGATGAACACCCCGGGTCTCCCGGATCACCGAAATCAGTCCATCCGTCTTGATCATTATCAATATCATCTGAACATTGGTATACGGGTGCAAGATTGGTTTCATCACTGTCTTCCGAACTTGTGCAACCAGGGTCAGCTGGATAATCAATTAAAGCATCTTGATCATTGTCCAGGCCATCGGCACAAACAAGATCGCAAACATCACCCACGCCATCCCGGTCCGCGTCTGCCTGGTCGGTGTTAAATATGCTCGGGCAATTATCAGACATGTCCGCTACGCCATCCTGATCAGTATCGGGACCATCGGGCGTAGGATCGCACACATTGCCGATTCCATCCGAATCAGTATCTGCCTGATCAAGGTTTGGAGCATATACACAATTATCTACGTCATCAAGAATAGTATCATTATCGCTGTCATTATCACAGACATCGCCGATATTGTCCTGATCCATATCTGCCTGGTCTTGGTTTGGCGTCAATGGACAGTTGTCGGTGGTATCAGGAATGCCGTCGGCATCTGTGTCGATATTGCTATCGCAGGCATCACCGATTCCATCCTGATCAACATCAACCTGATCACTATTTGAAACATAGACACAGTTATCAGAATCGTTTAAAACTCCATCACCGTCAATATCAGCGTCACAAACATCACCGATACCGTCGCTGTCGACATCTTCTTGGTTCGGATTTGCATCTACCGGACAGTTGTCTGAAGTATCGAGAATACCGTCGTTATCGTCGTCAGGATCGCAGACATCCCCTGCGCCGTCTGAATCAGCGTCTTCCTGGGCCGGATTTACTACATCTACACAGTTATCAGTAGAATTAGGAATTCCGTCTCCATCCCTGTCGCTGTCACAGACGTCACCCTGGCCATCACCGTCCATATCTTCCTGGCCTGGATTAGCGTTTAATGGACAATTATCAGAACTATCTGGAACGCCGTCTTGGTCAGTGTCGACAACAGGAGTTGTGTAGTAAAGCACTAATTGAGGTTTATGTAAGCCGTCTCCGCAATCACCTGATCCAGAAAAATCTTTTGTACAAAATTCACCTGTCTTAGTTGGGTTTTCATTTTCATTACCATCTTTTATAAACCAGCCGTAATTAGAATAAGTGCCATCAACAAATGCCTGAATATCAGCGGTTACGTCCCACTCTTTCCATACATCATCAGTAGTACCAGTAGAAACTGAATTAGTAGATAGGGCACTCATTCCTGGTTGGTTGTCCCATGTGACAGTACCTTCAACCCAGGTCCCAGTAATACGGTACAGCTGATATGTCCGAAGGTCATTTGGAGCTTTGTCTAGATAAATCTCTAGTTGTGCGCTCGTTACCGTAGAACCAGAAGGAATTGAAGAAAGATCAAAGGCTACCAAGCTTCGCCATTGATTAGCGCCGCTCTTGTTTCTGACCTTCATTATTTTCTCGGTACCGTAGTTGCCATCTCCATTTTCTGCTTTAACATAAGAATCCTTTATAGAATAAATTATCGCAGTAGGGGTAACAGCAACCGCAAGCGGCGCACACAAAGAAACTAAAAGAGTGACAACCGAAAAAGTCGCGACTGCTTTTTTGAGCTGTCCCCTCAAAATGTTGGTAAACAACATAAAGTATTTTTATTAATACGTACCTATATTATCTATCTAAATTAAGGTTTTGTCAAGGGGTACCAATTTTACCTATCCCACCACCGAGAAGGGTCTTCTTCCGCCTCGGAACCACCTTTTCCTAAAGAAAGATCGCAGTCGAAATCAACGATTTTCCCTCTGACGCAGGACAACACCCACTGCGGGACCTTTTCTGCTCCCCCTCTTACTGTAACCCAATCGGGCTCTCCACCGCTAAACTGCCTTTTGAAAAACGAGTGCAATACATCGGAGACTCCGCCGATTTCATTCCTTTGGATTACGATACGGTGCGTCCGATAAGTCCCCCTGTTTGTTTTCTTCTGATGTTTTGTTTTCCTGAAAACTTCTATGGTTTGATTACCGTTCTTTTCTTGCTTGCAATGAATCGAAACCTCTTTGCCCTGGTCATCGATTACCCCATCGAGCCATTGGTTTACCGTTTTAAAATGTTCAATCCCCCCGCCCCCGCCGCCGGGACTTTTCGGATATTGTTTTTCGAGTAGGTTCATACAATGATTTTTATTTTAATTTTAAAAACGTGATGGCGAAAACAATCAAAAGTACAACCAGTATTATGGTACCTGTGCGGCGAACCTTGGCGCGAAGCACGGCACTTTCTTTGCGGAATTCTTCTTCCAGTTCCGGCGGCAAATCTCGCACAACGGTGATATGTTCGGTTGGTAATGGCTGATGTTTCTTACTCCCGCAACTCGAACACTCCCATGTATGGTCTTCCGCATGAAATTCTTTATAAAGCATCTTGTTGGTCGGACCAACCTCGAATTCGTCACTGCATTCACCACATTTGACATGATAAATCTCCGTGCCGCAAGTCGGGCAACTGCCAACCCCCTGCTTTCCCACATCGTCTCCAAAAACGAAATTCTCCGAATCTCTTGTGGGACATGCATGGCACAACACGTAATCCCATTTTCTTTTTTCCGGTTGTTCCATAAAAGCTTTATAAATAAGGTTATTTTATGAATACCGACTTTGTCTGATAACGCCTAACCGCTTCGGCAATCAGCTTCAGGCTTGCGTCGTAGGTTGGGCGGTCCACCGGGTACGGAGTGGCGTCTTTGCCGCCGAACGCAAACGAATACCGTGCCGGATCCTGATATGACGGCTTTGCGCCGTAGAGCACCTCGGCAACCAACGTAAGCGCTCTCACGGTTTTAGCCCCCACCCCCTGTAATGATACCATCTCTTCGTAACTCTTGGGATGGTATCCGCATACTTTGTCAAGAATCTTCTTTAAATACGGGCTTTCAAAAAAGTTTTCCTCGACGACCGGATGCCAGGTAAATTCTTTTTGCTCCAAGTTCAAAGAGGTCAAAGTATCTCCTTTAAACTTCAACGCTAAGGTTTGGTTCAAGCTGGTTGAGTGGTTATATAGAATCCGGATATCTTTCCACAACGATCCGAATCCCTGGCCCGTCAGGGCCAAGCTCGTATTCCGATTTTTCATACTCGCCTGCGCCGTCAGGTCAAGCACCTTCTTGTATCGCATGCTGCTCATGATACCGGTGTGCGGTTCGTTGATGAGATCTTTCATATTGGCGGAGTACCAGTGATACCGACGCGCCGAAGCGGTTTTCGTATTCATGCCCTGCTGCACCACGGTCCACGCACCGGTTTTCGAAAAGAAAAACGCATGATGGTACAGCTGGAACCCGTCCTGCACCAGGGCACTGTCAACTTTCGCCGCCATTTTGGAATTATAGACCAATGTTTCGGAGTTCTTTTCCGGTAACGTAAGCCACGAACCCCAACGCCTGATCTCCTCCGGAGTTTTTCGCGATGTCCTGCCCTTCCCGCCGCACACGAAAATACCCAATTCCCTTTCCCTTCCCCGCACCGCTTCTTTGAGAGCCGCGGTCAGAATTGTGGTGAGGCCCGAGGCGTTCCAATCGAAGGCCAAGACCGTTCCCAATGACTGGAACCACGCGGGGTCTCCGAGACGCTTGATGAATTCGTCGGCTCCGTACTCGGCAACAATAATCTCTATTGCCTGGCGCGACAGATTGGTCATGCGCTCAAACAGCCACTTGGGGCATCTACCCTCATCAAGTCCAAATGTGGCTATACCGCGATGCATCATAAAATCATCCGGTGAACGGCTTTGAAAACAAAAAAGAGGCCAAAATCACGATAATAACCAGGCAAATCCGGTACCACCCGAAAACTTCCAAGTTCTTCCTTTCCACCAAATCAACGAAAAATCTGATTCCTATAAACGCGCTTATGAATGCGGCAAAAAAACCAACAGCAAAAAACCGCCAATATTCCGGCGTAAATACGGAAAAATTCTTGTAGAGGTCAAATGCCGTCGCGGCCATCATCGTGGGGATGGCGAGCAGAAACGAAAACTCCACTGCGGATCGGCGCGGCAATCCCATAACCATACCACCCACAATGGTCGCCAGAGCCCGCGAAACTCCGGGAACAAAAGACGCACACTGGAAACATCCGATTAAAAACGCCTTCTTGTAATCCAGTCCGCCGTTCTTTTCTTTGAATAATTTTTCGAACAAAAGAATGAAAACTCCGCCCAGAAACAATGCCCCCAACGCCACCCAAACGCTCCCGAGCCACGAACGTACCAAGGGGTACGCGGCAAAGCCGATCAGACCCGTGGGGATAAACCCGATAACCATATATTTAACGAGTGATAAATCGGAAATTATCTTTTTGAAAAAAACTACCATGACCGCGCTTATCGCTCCGAGCTGAATCGCCACCTCGAATGTCTTGAGGTAATCGGTTGCGGGAATGGCGAGAAAACGTGAAACAATCATCAGGTGCGCGGTTGAGGATATTGGAAGAAATTCGGTAAACCCTTCCACAACGCCGAGAATAAGAGAAAAAATAAATGTCATGTATCCGTTTCGTTTTAGGAACCGTACC
>LCLB01000029.1 GCA_001001795.1 Parcubacteria group bacterium GW2011_GWF1_45_5 | reverse complement strand
GTTTAATTTTAACTCTGTATCAGGTCGAAATAATTTACCGAATTATCTGTCTTAAAATTTTGGTTTGTGCGGCGGGCAGGTAATTTCTTACGGGGTATGAATTTTTTCATACGATACGAAAAAACAATCATTCGGGTTATTCGGTGGATTCTTGTGATCGGGTTGCTGACGCCGTTCATTGTCGGGACAAAGCATCTGTTTCCGTTCGTATTCCCCAAGGCGTTGTTTTTTCAGTTTTGCGTTGCCGCGGCCTTCATTCTTTTTATCGGAATCGTTATTTCTAACCGGCGCCATACCCCCAAACCGTCCGTATTACTGGTTGCTTTGGGTATATGGGGGCTTTCTATTGTCCTTGCCGGAGTATTCGGATTCAATTTCATAAATTCGTTATGGTCAAAAGCAGAGCGCATGGACAGCATCTGGTTTTACGGCCACCTGTTCGCGTTCTGCTTTATGCTTATCAGCGTTTTCAAAACAAAAGAAGATTGGTTGTTTGCTCTGCGTTCAAATGGGTTGGTCGGCGTTGCTGTTGGATTGTTCGCCCTTGCGAGCAAGTATATGCCCAGTTTCAGCAAGTTCGGCGATCAGGCAAGACTCTCGGGTACTTTCGGTAACCCTTCGTTTCTGGCAACCTATTTCGTTATTTTTGTTTTTTTGTGTTTTTTGCTGGTTCAGTATGCGGCTAAGAGAAACGAAAAAATATGGTGGCTGTGCTGCGCGGTATTCGGGATCGTTCTGGTATTGCTTTCGGGAACGCGCGGTGCCTATATCGGGACCGCGGCCGGGCTGGGAGTATGGTTACTGGGGCTGTTGCTGTTCGGTTCGCGCCAGTACCGTAAAACAGGGATGGTTTTGGTGTGCGTTGCGTTTTTACTAGGCGGTTCGTTTGTGTTGGCGCGACCGTTATGGGAGCGGGCTGTCCCGATGGTTGCCTCGCGGGTTTATTCGTCTTTATCCATTCCTACCCAAAGGCTTTTGGTATGGCAGCTGGGCATGGAAGCGTTTCAGGCGCGGCCATTGGTGGGATGGGGGCAGGAGAATTTTATTCATGCTTTCAATCAGTATTTTAATCCGGATATTTTCAAGTACGAGGTTGCTATTTTCGACCGTCCGCACAACAAAATAGTCGACGTGTTGGCCACGACAGGCGCCATCGGCATGGCAAGCTATGTCGGGTTGTTTTTCGTGATCGCATTTTTCCTTATCCGGCGTGCGGTTCAAGTGCGGAAAGCGGCTATGGGGTGGTCTATGGAACTGGGTATCGTGATCGGTTTAATCGCCTTATGGAGCGCGTACCATGTTCAAAACCTGGTCCTGTTCGAGATGCCTACCTCCGCCATCCAAATGTTTTTTGCTCTGGCTCTTTCGCTGTGGTTTTTGGATAGCGGGTGGAATCCGCTTGGCCATACCGGAAAATCGGAAAATATCGACTATAAAATTTCTCCTGTACGTACCGGTTTGTATGCTTTTGCAAGCTTAGGTGTTGTCTGGTCAGTTTGGGTCGGGACCTGTATTCCGTTTTTGGCGTCACGCGGATTCATCAATGCCATGGTGTATTTTTCCCAGCCCATGAACGAGGAGTACTTCAATAAAGGATTATCCTTGTATGTGCAGAGCCGTAACCGGAACACCTTCTTGAACAAGGAATTCGATATCAATCTTGCCCGTCATATACGCAACATAACCATTCCCCGCACCGAGGCCTGGGCACAAGCGTACGTTAATTTCGGTCACACTATTCTTGGATATTTGGATGACGATATGAATCGTTACAGGGAAGATTACGATATTTTAGTGGAAGCGAGTAATCTGATGCTGGATCTCTATAGCAAGTATCGCGACCCGCAAACCGAGGCTATCGGGTATGCTCCCCGCCGCTTTGAAGCTTATGAATCTTTGTTCTTATTTGAGCTTATCGGGAATAATAAAGACGAAGCGCAGCGAATCATGGATCAACTATTCCGCTTAGGGCCGACGATCGGTGACACCTGGTATTATCAGGCACTGTTTGATGCTCAATGGGGGGATCGTGGGGCAGTTATCGGTGATTTGCAGAAATCGATTTTGTACGGGTTTTCCCTGCACGACAAAGCGCGGGAACAGGAGTGGCTTTTGAATATGTTTGTTTCCCAAAAACGTTTCGATGAAGCGTCTGCATTTTTGGAGTATTTGCGCACCGAGCCGCATGCGCCCAGCCAGTACCAGATTCGGTACGGAGTACTCCAAGTCGAGGTGGTTTATCTTTCGGGAGACGTGAGCCGTGCGCGTTTGCTTCTCCAGTCGTTGCTCTCAAAACTTTCCGATAGCGGCAAGCAGTCGGTTTTGCAGTATTTAAACTCGCGCGGCATTATTGTGGAGCCATAAGATGTTTATCGTGTTTTTTATTTTGAGCGGTATTTTGGGATATTGCGTCCTGCGTTTTTTTGATACTCGCAAGACCTTGCAGGGTACGTCTTTGATCGCCATCAGCCTGATGCTGGGGGTCACCGTAATCGGTTACGGTATACTTGGGGCGAGCCTTGCCACCGGCAATATGATATGGGCAACGGGATTAGTTTTTTGCACGTTGTTCGGACTCGCCATTCTGTTCAGGCGCAGTTTACGGCAGACAATATCCGATATCGGACAACAGATGCGCGGCAATGAATCTTTTCCGTGGTTCGAACGGATTACGGTGGTGGTCGTGCTATTTCTGTTTTTTCTGGTAAGCATGCAGTCGATGCTTTGGGATAATACCGGCGTGCCTTATTCCATTTTGAAGGGGTGGGGGGACGGCGCTTACCATTTAAGCATGGTACAGAGGTTTCTTCATGCCAATCCTTTTTCCCTGGATCAGCCTATTTTGTCAGGGAGAACGCTGACGTATCCGTTTTTCGTCAATTTTCTGACCGCACTCTTGGTTCGTCTGGGTATGCCGTTTTCTTGGGCGTGGCATGCGCCGACTTTCATATTCGGCTGGGGCATGCTTGTCTGTGGGTGGATGTGGGCACGGGAGTTTTTTAACAAAAGAATACTCTCCTATTTATTTGTATTTGTTTTAGTGTGCGGAGCGGGTCTTGGTTTTTTATGGTTGGCAAAGAATGTTGCTCTTGATGTCGGGCGCATCGGGATAGGGGCGGCGATTGAAAAGAATATTGTCAATACGGTTTTCGAATATTCTCATCTGGACATCCGTACGGGCGGCAAGCCGCTTGGAGGCGGTTATCCGGCGAATATCGTTTGGGTGGTTCCTCTGATTTCTTTTTTCTCGCACCAGAGATCGTTTATGCTTGGTGCGGGCATAGGGTTTCTATTGCTCTATGGGTTATGGCGTTATTGGTATGCGCGGGATTGCCGGTGGTCCCGGTGGTTGGTTTTATTTTCTTTTTTACCGCTCATACACCTCCACACATTTATCGCTTTGGTAATATTTATCGGCAGCTGGCTTGCTGCCCGTATCGCGCGAACCAGAGAGTTCTTCACTAAAAAGATCTTTGTCTGGGGCATTGTTGCGTTTTTATTGACTATCCCTTCGGTTATATGGTTGGGGCATGGGGTGGTCCGTGATGCCGCGGGATCTTCATTTTTTTTGAGACCGTGGTTCGGGTGGGCAATGTGTACCCATGCGCAGTCCTGGCTCTGGTGCGACCCCGGCGTGGCGGATACGACCAATAATGTTCTTTGGTTTTGGGCAAAAAATTTCGGATTTATTTGGATAGGCTGGGTTGCCGCAATGTTATTTTTTATGACGCGCGGCAAAGGCAATGAACGCATCCGTGATATTATTCTTCCCAGTACGCTGCTGTTTATTTTGCCCAATATAGTTTTGTTTCAACCCTGGGAATTCGATAATAATAAGATTCTTTTTTGGTGGTGGGCGGCGGCCGGCATATTGAGTTTAGGATTGTTCGATATGGTATTTGAGAAGTTTTCCCGCCGGAAAATAATCTTATTCGTTTTTTTGGTATTGTTTTGCGCTTTTGCGGTCCTGTCGGGTGTATTTGATATCGCGCAGCGTGCCCGACATGGATTCGTCATTAAGTCAGGCGAAAAGAATTTTTCCTATTATGGTGGCTACGGAATCGCGATAGCCAACATGACGGAAGATCGTACCGGTTCCGAGGATATTATTCTGACGAGCCGTTCGCCTAATACTCCGGTAGCTCTTATCGCTGGAAGGCGTTTGTATCTGGGATATACGGGATGGCTTTGGACCCAAGGGAAAAGGAAAATCATCGAGGATCGCCAACGGGCCATCAAGGCATTCCTCGAAACCGGAGAAATCGGACCGTTGTGCGATGAAGGAGTCAGGTATTGGGTTGTTGACGATCAGTTTTTCCGAGATTATCCCGTGACTGTTTCGCAGACAGTTTGGCAGCGCACCGAATTAATGGACGCGGTGCACGAAGGCAAGCTTACTACCGAGCTTCGTAAATTGGACTGCGGGACGCGGTGATATACTGAATAGATATCGGTTATGCAATAAACTTTTTTACACACGATGATTTGGAACAAGAACATGTGGTTATATCTGGTAGTTTTCGTGCTTACTATATTTGGTCTTGTGCTGCATCTTGGATTTCTGTCCTACCCCAACGAGACCGTATTCGACGAGGTGCATTTCGGAAAATTCGCCTCGGCGTATTTTACCGGCGCATACTATTTCGACATTCATCCGCCGCTCGGGAAGCTTCTCATTGCCCTTGGAGCGTGGTTGGGTGGTTATGGTGGCTATGTGCGCGAGTACGGGGCATTCCTATTTACCAATATCGGCGACCCGTACGGCAGCGTACCGTATGGGTGGTTCCGGCTTCTGCCGGCGATCGCGGGGTCGTTTATTCCCTTGGCAGTGTATGGCTTCATGCGTTCATTGAGACTTGGTCATCACGCATCCTTATTCGCTATGTTTTGTCTGGTTTTCGAAAATGCGCTTCTGGCGCATACCCGATTGATGCTTCTTGATTCCTTTTTGCTTTTATTCGGTTTTCTGGGACTCGCGGCATTCTTTACCAGCCGGAACCGTGGCTATTCCTGGCTTATGTTGATGACGGCCGGTGCGCTCTTTTCATTGAGTTTTTCCACGAAGTGGACCGGCATCTCGTTTTTAGGATTGGCTGGGTTGGTTATGATTTACGATTTGATCAGATGTAATCGGGAACGGTTGGGTTCACGGGTTTCCATTATCCTTAAAGGCATCGGATGCATGGGATTAATCTCGTTTTTGATATATGGCGGAATTTTTTATGTTCACTTTACGCTCCTGCCACATACCGGTCCCGGTGATGCGTATATGAGTCAAGATTTTCGGAATCACAAACTTTCGTTAACAGGAAAATTGTTTGAATTGAATCAAAAAATGGCCTTTTATAATGCAACGCTTAAAGCGACCCACAGTTACGGGAGCCCCGCGTGGTCATGGCCGATTTTGAGCAGGCCGATTTTTTATTGGCACCAGCAGATTTCTTCCGGCATCGCTGGCCGCATTTATCTTATGGGCAATCCCGTGTTGTGGTGGATGTCTTGTATCGGGATCATTGCCTTTATCGTATTCATAAGACAGTTGGGCTACATTGACGGAATAGCCAAGGCGGTTCTCCTTGTCGGATACGGGGCGAATTTTTTCCCGTTTTTTTCCGTATCCCGAGTTTTGTTTCTCTACCATTATTTTGCCGCGTTCATTATTTCGGTTGTTATGCTTGGCGTAGTGATGGAGCACGGGTTTTCCCGCTTTTCCCCGAAGCGGACATGGATCGCGTGGTTTCTGTGTGCGATGCTTATCGTAGTCTTATTCTGTTTTTTTGCTCCACTAACGTTCGGTATTCCCATGAGTGACGCGTGGTACAGGGTTCATACATGGATGCCGAGCTGGATATAGTATATCGGTATCATTTCAGTATAATAAAAATATGTATTTAGGAATTATTATCGGAAGTGCTGTTCTTATTGTTGTTGTTGCCCTTTTGGGAGGCATGCTGGTGCGTCGCATCGGCGGGACGCGCGAGGTTCTGTTACGTCTTGTCGGATTTTCATCCGGAGCGCTCCTAGGAGGGGTGTTTTTTCACTTGCTTCCCGAGCTCATTGAAGAAGGCTCTGGACGCGGTCCGCTGGGAGTCGTTCTGGGGACTATTGTCATATACCTTTTCATCGAGAAATTTCTATTTTGGCGGCATTGCCACGGAGGGGAGGATTGTCAAAAACATCCGGTGGGGCATCTTGGGTATATGAATTTACTGGGTGACGGCGTGCATAATTTTCTTGATGGGATTATCATCGCCAGCGCCTACAGCGTGGATTTTGGACTGGGCGTAGTGACGACCTTAACGGTGGCGCTTCACGAGGTTCCGCAGGAAATGGGGGATTTGGGAGTACTTTTGTACTCGGGATTCAAGTTCCGCACCGCTATTATTTACAACATTCTTGCGGCGAGTTCCGTGGTGGTGGGCGCGGTTGTTGGACATTTTCTCATCAATTCGCTGGTGGGCGTGACGCAATATTTTTTGTCGGTCGCTATCGGCGGTTTTCTGTACATCGCCATCAGTGACATGCTCCCCATCCTGCGCGAGGAAACCGATAAAAAGGAGTTCCTGTACAATTTTATATTTTTATTATTGGGTGCTTTAATGATGGCTGTTTTTTCCGGATTTGTTGCATAAAGATAAAAGGGTATACCTCCCCACTTGTATATCTGTGGTTGATTTACCTGTTTACGTTGCATGAGGATGATTGACGTATTGGTTGATAGTTTTGTGTCTTATCAAGTGCGGAGGTATACTATATAGATACCATGTTGAAACGCGACCTCATTTCGATATTGCGCGAGCATTTTTCCGGGAAAGGCGTGAGTCCTGATCGCCTTGAGGATATTATGATGAGCTCACTTAATGTTCCGGATTTTTTCAATAGCGTATGCGAGGCGTTTCGTGTTTCTTCCGAAGAGCTCGGAAGTTTTCTCGTTTCCCAGGGATTTGGCGATATCGTAAGCCGGGCGCGCGCAAGCGATTCCTTATCCACTCCCGATACAAAAGGACTCGATGTGGGAGTGGCCCTTTCTCCACAGCCGTTGAGATCACCTTTTCCCGAAATTTTTACCATTGAATGTTCCCCCGGACTCGAGAGTTCTGTACCTTTTTCTTCTCAACAACACAAGTTATTAACGGAGATAGTTAACCATATTCAGCAAACCGCTTCGCAAGACATTTTTTTCAAATTGTACCGTGAGGACGTGTGCTCGTATCATGATCGATTCCTTGAAACCGATGGCAAGCTCATCGATGCTTATCTGCAAAAACATTTCACCAACGGGTATCCGCGGTATGTGGTAAGCTCGGGGATCGGCGCCAATGAGCAGTGGACTCATTTCATGGCCACAATTCACAACAGGGATGTTAAGCGGCAATGTGCCTGGATTGTGATAGATTCTCCGGTTCAATTGGATCGGATTCCCCAGGATGCGACCAAGGAAAATACCGTATTCCTTGAGTTTTCCAGGTCAGGAGAGACCCAGGAAACTGTTAAAACCCATGAGTTTACTTCCCGGGACATGAAGCGTATCGTATTCACCAACAATGGTCCCTTGTTTGATCTGGGTAAGCGCGACGGTAATCTTATTCTTGGATTCCCCGATGCAGTGCCAGGCAGGTTTGGCCGTAATATTACACCAATCATGTTAGCTCCTTTGTACGTGGTACGTCAGGACACCAAAAAGATCTGGGCTTCCATCCAGGAAGCGATTAACAGATTTAATCCCGCCTTACCCGATAGCTTGCCGCTTCAGCTGGCGCAGTTCGTGTATGTGCATCAGCGGTTGAACCGTGTCAATCATTGTTATGTCGGGTCTTCCGGAGATGAAGCGCTTTTGGCGATGAGCGACGAACTGGTTCAATTATGGAACGAAGGGGGGAATAAAGAAGGAAACGAAATGCTTATGTGTCGTTATTTCGGCCAGCCACGGGATTCCCATACTGTGATTGAAGGGATTCTCGCGAACCGAAAAACAAAGATGGCTATCTTCCTTATGCATAAGCAAGAAGATTTTTGTATTATGCCGAAGTTCGTCCAAGAAATTATCGATCCTATAAATCCGGATCATGCCGGATTGCGCTATGGGCAAGACGATTTTCTTTTGGCGCAAGCGAACTACGAACGTTTCAAAGAGTGTATGCCGGTGATAAAAATCGAGATGATGGGCGATCTTTCGTACAGGCATGGTGCGATATTGGGTCAGTTGTGGCAGGATTTTGTTGCGTGCTACGCGAAGATTTTAGATATCGATCCCGGATCCAATCCCGAGGTGCGGGTGGTGCGGGACCGTTCGGAAGAAATACTTGCCCGTGGCAGGAGTCTTTGATGAGGTTGGCCCATTGACCCCGTACGAAATATTTGACGAACGTATTTCATTTAAACTATTGTTTATAGCGCTGACTTTATTAAGCAGGTGGAGTATATTTTACTAATTATCTTCGGAAAATACTTTATTTCATACAGGGTTGACTTCTTACGGTTTTACGATATACTCTGTATAGATATTTACATAGTGAAAAAGAATTAAAGAAGAGGCTTCGCCATTGGCAAGCGCTCTTTTTTAACGCCCTTTTACAATTGAAGATGTACTAGAACGCATAAACCGGAAAGGCCAGATACGATTTGACTTTTTCCGGCTGTCAAGTTTTTAAGAGGATTTGATCCTGGTCCAGGATGAACGCTGGCGGTGTGGATTAGGCATGCAAGTC
>LCLB01000028.1 GCA_001001795.1 Parcubacteria group bacterium GW2011_GWF1_45_5 | reverse complement strand
TCTGAATTTAAGGGATTAAAAATTGGGGGAACATTCACTATGTATATCAGCATGCAAGATGTAAAAACTTTCTACGGTAAAATAAAAGATAAAGTTGAAATCATAAAAAATATACACAAAACTTTTTACGGTGCAGATGAGTTTGTAATTAAAGATCTAAATGGATATATAATTTATTTTGCAGAAGCCCAAAATGGATAATGCTCTTAAAAAATTACAGACAATTCCTGGAGTTGGCCCAAAATTATCCAAGGAGTTTTCAGATATTGGAATTAAAGATGTTTCAGACATGAAAGGTAAAAATCCAGAAGAGTTGTATTTACAAATTTGTGCCAATCAGGGATGCCAGGTTGACCGCTGTGTTTTGTATGTCTGTCGTTCCTCTGTTTATTTTGCTGAAAACAAAAACCCTGATCCAGAAAAGTTAAAATGGTGGAATTGGAAAGACAAAAAACTAAAATAAGGAGTTTTGAAAAAAGGAATTCACTCCTACCCCTCTTCCTTTTTTCAAAACAAAAATCAAATTTTCTTTTACGAAAAACGAAAGTTAGTTCAGCAAACACGAGATAAAAAATTTACATCGCACAACACGGCATAACAGGCTCCACAAAATTGACTCAAATGTATTTCAAGGAATATCAATTTTGCTCCGCCCAAATTTTGTGCCTTCCGTCAGTGGCTTATTAAAATAATTGCCGTTATAGACGATTGTTTAAAATCAAGCTAAACTATCATTAAATCGGCACAAAACTTCTGTTATGCCGATACGTTGTGCGAAATTTCACTACCGAAAAATTTTTAAAATGTTAAGCAAATTTTTTCAATTCATAGACATATTTGTCACTTGGCAAACTATTGATTGGGCGACAAAGTATTACAAGATAAAAACGGGCGACACGATATTGGATATAGGTGGTTATTTTGGCGGTTTTACAATTTACGCAGCCAGAACGGTTGGTCCAAATGGAAAAGTAATTTGTTTTGAACCCGATCCACGTAACATAGCAATTCTAGAAAAGCGTATCAATAAGTTCAAACTTAACAATGTTATCCTGGTCAAGAAAGCGTTATCTAACAAAATCGGCGAAATTAAACTGGCTAGTAATTTTGCATTTTCGTCAATCGTCGGTTTGAGCAAATCTAAAAAATTTTTCACAGTTGAAACATCAACATTAGATAGTGAGATGAGATTTCTGAATATTGGAAAAATAGATCTGCTCAAGATGAATATTGAGGGGGCTGAGATAGAAGCTATAGGCGGAGCAACTGAAGCCCTGAAAAAAGTCAAGCATATTGTAATCTCTTCTCATATGCGAGACGGAAAACCTACAGCAGATTTGCTCAAACCTAAATTAGAGAATTACGGGTTCAAAACAAAAATATCGTGTCGCCTTCATCAAAATTTGTATGGTGATAAATCTGATAAAATTTTTCGGCAGTGAAACTGCTTCGCTACGCTCCGCCCACGCTGCGCTCTTCGGGTCGCACAACACAGCCTATGCGGTTCGCTCGTTGCACCACACTCACCCCCGCTACAAAAATTTATAGTAAAATAGGGGAGTAGCGTAACATCGCATACGCTGAAACGTTAAATCAAAAGAATTTGCCGCCAAAGAACAAAATCATTTATGATTTTGTTCTTTGGCGGGCCGATGCCCACAAAAAACTTGAAATCGTCCGACCTGCCGGTAGGCAGGGGTTTTTGGGGGAATTCCGCCCGCCCTACAAATTTTGGGCGAAATCTGTTCGAATTTTTTCGAACGCACACCGCCAGTCATCAGTATGCAAAAGGATCAGCCGCAGCTGATCCTTTTTTATTCGGTTGTTTAACCTAGTGGGGAAGAATTTTGATCATTGCTCTTCCTTTGGTAACGCAAACCAGAACGATTCCGTTGATGACTATTGTTGTCCCGAGCGCCAGCAAGGCCGCCGGGGTGCCCATAACCACGATTTCAAGCCCTTGGGCAGTTGAAAACGTGCACGCGCCGGATGCGCATACGCCTTTAAGGGTGATAATCCCCAGGGCAGAGATGACATCCAGCAGACCGGTGATGGAGTATATGACGATCCTCATGGTAAGTACCTCCTTGATATGATAGAAACATTTCGCATAGCTCATAGCTCCTGTCAATACGCCGATCGGAATAGACTCCGTGGCGTGGTATAATACGGGTACTAATTCACACGTTATCACTCTATGTTATTTTTCAAAAAATTGGTAAAAAGCGTATACAGCCCGGCGTTGTACCAGGAAATCATCCAACAACCGCCAAAACAGGCAGTGAAATATTATATCGGCATGATCGCTCTTATTTCACTGGTTGCTGCCCTTATCTTTACCTTTGTTGCGACTCCGTTGGTCAAGGAGTTTTTGAACGAGCTCAACGGACAAATCATGAGCAGGTTTCCTCAAGAGCTGAAGCTTGTCATAAAAGAAGGAAAGGTGAGTATCAATATGCCGGAACCGTACATGGTTCGTTTGCCGGATGAATACATTAAGGAACAACGGGACAGCGGTTCATCGGCACCGTTCGAAAATGCGATAATTGTGGATACGAAAACAGAATTTTCCTACGAGCGCTTTTCCGCTTATAATACATTTGCCTGGATTACCAACGAAGGTATAGCGGTTGCCGATCAAGAGGTGAGGGCGCGATATGTTCCTTTCGGCACTCCGACGAATCAGATAATCGATAAACCGCTTGTCGAAAGTCTGTTGCAGAAAATATTGCTTATTGCCAGCCGTGCGCTCTACTTTTTGATTCCAGTCGTCTTTTTGCTGGTCTTTATCCTGTATCTTTTCAACATGGCATACTGTGCGCTTCTGGCATTCTTGGTTCAGGTAATCGCCAACAAGGTGAACCATCTTTCATTGTCGTATAAGCAGGCATGGGCCGCGACATTGTACCTGGCAACGTTGGGAACGGTTTGGACGGTTATTGATATATGCATCCCGGGATTCGCGATCCCCTTAGGGTTTACCATCATCACATTAGTTCTGGCATATGCGAACCTGGGGAAAATTCAGGCGTCAAATATAAACACTACAGTACAATCTTCAACACCGTCATCTATACCACCCACAGTGTAAGATTTGCGGCTATGGATCATGTGGCTATAATGAAAAAATCCTGGAAACTGTTGCCCAAGATTATATCCGGTGAAAAGAAAATAGAATCGCGATGGTATAAAACGCGATGCGAGGCATGGGGGAAGGTTAAAGCAAGGGATACGGTGTATTTCAAGGATTCAGGAGAACCGGTTACCGTCAAGGCAGGAGTTTCAAAGGTGATGGAGTTTAAGGATTTGGATGCTTTAAAAGTGAGGGAGATTATTCACCGTTATGGCGGTAAAGACGGTATCGGGTCGTCCGATTTGGAGTATTTTTGCGACTGGGCGAAAGACAAAAAGTATTGCATTTTGATTTTTCTCTCACATCCGTCATACGTTACGCCGTTTGCCGTCGATAAAGCGGGCTTTGGCAGCGCCCGGGCATGGATAAGCATAGAAAACATTAACAGAATTAAAATAAAAAATAATCATACAAAAATATGAAAGGATATGTTGCAAACATCGAGAGCGAAACATTGGGGAACGAGAATTTTCGTAAAGTCCTTTATACCGCCAATCACAGCCAACTGGTGGTGATGAGCTTGAAGCCAAACGAAGAAATCGGTATGGAAGTCCACCAAGACACGGATCAGTTTTTCCGAATTGACGCCGGAGAAGCGAAAATCGTCATTGACGGCAATGAGTATGTCGCCGAAGACGGATTCGCGATAGTGGTGCCCGCGGGCAGCCAGCACAATGTGGTTAACGCCTCGGCAACCGATTCTTTGAAACTTTATACTTTATATTGCCCGGCACACCATCGCGACGGAGTGGTGCACGTCACTAAAGAACAAGCCATGGCAGACAACGAGGAATTCGACGGCAAGACCACCGAATAAGGTATTGTTTATCGGTTTACGCGTCGAAGAATTTCTTTTTAAGAAATTCGGTAAATGCTTTCATTTCTTTTTGGGCGGCACGGATCTTTCTTTGTATTCCAGGAATTTCGACCGGTTTTACGGTATGATTTTTCACTTTTTCTTTGATTCCCATCCTTCCTATATTCACCAAGTATCCTAAAGTGGGTTTGGCAAGATAAATTTTTGCATCTTGAGAAACTTTTCTTCCGGAATAGAATCGATCAAGCTGGAACTGGATAAATTCTTCCATGACTTTATTTTTTCTTTTCCATGCCAGGTATTTTTTCGTTTCTTTAAGGCGATGTTCTTTTACCCATTGATAATATTGTTTACACGCATTGGGATTGAGCTCGATAAATCCTTCGGGGATATTGTGCTCGTGTGCGATTTTTCTTCTGATTTTATTGTCGTTTATGAACCTGTTTTGTGGTCTTCCTGGAGCGACTCCCAGTACATGGGGGAACCATAATTTATTCTTCTGGGTATGGCCGGCGCACGAATTAATAGTCGGGAATCCGTTAAGGTTAAAGGCAACAATCGCCTCTTTGATACCGGGGTCTATAGGGGTGCCCTCGTTGTCTTTGATTCCGTCGAGTTCTTTAAGTTTCATTTTCCAGATCCTCTTCCGTTCATTTCGATCAGTGGAGGATTTTCGCATAGTATTCATACGATTCGATTATATAGCCGGGAAGAGGTATATTCAATATTTTTGAATGAGCTGCGGACATAGATAATCAGGAAAAATGTTGCTACAATAAGCCGATATTGTAATCCTACTGCCTATATGCCCGTTCCCGCGCTTTGCTATTTAATCAAGAATCGTTACGGAAAACACGATGCTATTTCCCGTGCCGTGAAGGCGTGCGTTGATGGATACGTATCGAAAAGAATGTACGATGATTATCGGCGCATGGAACCGTATCTCAAGGATTCAAAAACAATTCTTGATATCGGAGTCGGCATGGGGATGATGTATAAGATATTCTCTTCCCGTGGTTACCAGGTACAAGGGGTTGATGTGACTGATTTAAGCATTTACCCGGATGTCCGGCCGACTATCTACAATGGTTATCGGTTGGATTTTCCCAACAAGAATTTTGACGCGGCAGTGCTCGATAGGGTTTTGCACCATTGTGGTAAAAATCAGGAGGCAGTACTTTGCGAGGCGTTGCGGGTGGCAAAGCGGGTATTCATTATCGAGGACGTATATCGAAACCTATTAGAGAAGCTGATTGTTGGGTTTAATGATTCAACGGCAAACTGGGAGTGGCGTGGGCATCGTTATCGCGACGTGGCAGGGTGGAAACAGGTGATCGGCGCGCTGGGTGGAACCGTTGTGCATAGCGAAACCTGGCTTGAGATCCCACAAATAACCTTTTACGTTCCTCATGCGTTATTCGTGGTTGATCCAAAATAAAATAAGTGGTTTATGGCGAAATATAAAAAACTGTTTATTGCCATCGGCATCGTATTCGGAGTTTCGGTGTGTGCTGTTGGATTTCTTGTTTGGCGTTCCCGCCAACCGAAAATCATTGATCCTGCGCCGGTCTTCGAGAACAAAGAATGGGGGATCCGGTTGCGCTATGGCCCTTGGTTTCCTGATTTCAGAGAAATAAATAAAGGCGAGTGGGTTTCCTGCGACCAGGCGAACTTTTGCATCCGGTTGGGCTTCCGTCCGTTAGATGAATCAAAACAGTATCGCGCGCAGGTCGAAAAAGAGCAAGGTCAGGGAGATCCGACAGCAGCGATTATAGATATTTTAATAAGCGGCAAGACAACCCAAGCGTATCTGCATTCGGTTATGAGCGCAGAGGGAGTGTTTTTATCGGAAGCGGTGGTGGTGTTAGGAAATGGTAAAGCGTTTGATGTATCGGTGTCTGCCCCGACTGTCGGGGTCGCCGATGAATCCGTGGTGTACGATCAAGTGCAGCTCATCAGGGAAATGATTTTGAATAACCTTGAGAGGATTTAACTTTCCTTATCTGTTTCGTTTTCCGGGGTAAATACCTCAACCCAATATGCGGTTACTATGCATTGAGGATTTTTCTCGTGTACTCTTTCTTGCTCTTTGTCCCTGTATGCCATAAGCGTATCGCGTGATTGGCGATAGGTTTGTTGTTTTCCCAAAGGGAGTCCATTGATCATATCTTCCAGTCTGGTTCGATCCGCTTGTTTTGATAGGTCGAATATTTCCGTTTTTTGCTTTGTGTTGCGTCCTTTGATCTGATAAAGACCTTTGGCCATGAGTTTTTTTCCTGTTTCGTCATGTGTTTCGGAAACTAGATCAACTCCCCAGTTGAGATCTTCATTCAGTTGCGGGACTTTGAAATGGGTATTACTGTCGGCGTGTGATTTTAGTTCAAAATAAGCACGGAGCGCCGCCAGAATACCCGGAGGAAAATTATCCAGATCAACGAGTCCCATTTCCGCGCGGAGATTGTCTTGGTGCCCGTACGCAAACAAAGTGAAGTATAGCCGGGAAACTTCGTCGTCAGCGAGGTGCAGCATTTTCTGTGTGCGCAGAAAGAATCTAAGGAAACTGATGTTCGCTTTCGCGCCAAGTCCCATAAGTTCGAACGAAGGTTTGTCCCCTCGCCGGTGTTTGAGCGGATAATCCTCTTCGAGCGCTGCGGTCAGATATTCGGCGACGTCTCCGATCGTCGAGAAAAAATCATGGATAATAGTGGCGGTCGTGAGCTCTATGGTTTCAGGGTCGATACCTTGGGCAAGAATCGCTTCCCGTCGCGACGGAGAAATGGGGCGGTTTTCCGCTTCAGCTTGTTTTATTTTCCGCAGTTCGGCGTATAGATTTTTTTGAGCGATTATCCATTCTCTTTGTTCCGAGTTAATGCCCGGGCGGTTGTCGACAATATGCGCCTCGAAGGAGCGGAACAGCTCGATAAGCTTTTGCATGTCTAAATGCTCTATAACCGGTCTTGACAGG
>LCLB01000027.1 GCA_001001795.1 Parcubacteria group bacterium GW2011_GWF1_45_5 | reverse complement strand
ACACCTTATGGAGTTCAGACCCCCGAACAACTCTTTAAGATCGGGCAAAAACTTTCGGTTAAAATAACCGAAGTTCTCCCTGACGGGAAAATGAGATTGACCCTTTTGGGAACCGACAACCCGAATCTTCCGGAACGCAAACAGGGCCAACCCCAGAACGAACGCCGCCCACCCCCATACAACAGACAACCGTATGGTCAGTCAAGAAATGACCGTTACGGACGCTCATAATCCAAGCTTTTCTCTGGTATAATAAAGAAAAGTATATGGCGGGGAACAAGGAAAAGATAACCCAGTATTTTTCGAACGTGGTAGTACGCACTATGCGTAAGGACCTCGAAACGCTAAAAACGGGCGGTGGTCTTATTACATATACTCCAGAATCGATAGAGAAAAGCGAACCGTTCACGCAAACACAAACTACGCCGATAAATATCGTCGTCCCTGTGCTGGTCACTCCCGATTTGAACCCAGCCGCACAGCAAGTTCCCCTGATAACTCCACGCCCTTCTGCGGAAAACACTTCACCACAAAACCTTTCTTCAGTAACACCGCCACAGCAAAAACAAGACAGAAGCTCTTTTGGCCTCTTTATGGTATTAGGCGCGATCGTTGTCGTATTAGGCGGAAGTCTTGCTTATTGGTTTATATACCGAAAGGGCGGATCTCCGGCGCCGACACCGACGCCAACCGTTTCTCCAACCGAATCTCCGTCACCAAACCCGATTAAAGAAAACCCAACCATCACGCTCTCCCAGAGCACCAAAACGTCGACGCTTACTCTAGGGTCAAGTACGTTTCCTGTTGCAGTTTTAACACACCTTGAAGAACAATACCTGGCAACGACATCGCTCGCCATCATAACGCTCGTAGGAACCGATGGTGAATACCTTAAATCTGACGCGTTTATCGAAAATGTTTCTCCTGATTCTTTAAAAAGCTTCCGAGCAACCATAGATACCGGGTACGCCTTGGTTGTGTATGCTCCTGAACAACAAACCCGATTCCTTGGTGCGGTTATCGGTATAAAACCGGGGTCTCTTGCCACAGCGAAAACAATCATGCAGAACTGGGAAACCGCCAACATGGAAGAATACTTTAAACCCTTGTTCGCGCACCATGGCACAGCCCGAAGGACAAACCAAAAATTCACCACCGAGACCATAAAAGGACATGAATTCGGATTTGTAAACAACTACTTTGTCATCACAACCCATGCTACACTAACCAAGACTGTTATCGATACTCTTTCTGAATAAATCCTTATGATTACCATAGAACAAAAAAAAGAACTTAAGTCAAAATTGGAACAAGAATTGATCGCGCTGGAAAAAGAACTTGACTCTTTCACAAAGGAAATTCAAACAACCCCTGGCGGGCATGAATCGTACGTTGAAAATTCAGAAGAAATCAGCCAAGAAGACCAGGCCCAGGTAAGCGAAGAATACGGCAGGAGGAAAGCTCTTGAAGCGGTCCTTGAGAAACGGCTTGAAGAAATACAAACTGCCATTGCCGGAATCAATTCGAAAAAATACGGTCTGTGCTCCCGATGCAGTACCCCGATCCCCATTGAACGTCTGCTCATCAACCCCGCAGCAGCAACGTGCATTCAATGTGCTAAATAAATGGCGGTAAAAATTCTTTGCGCGACAACTATAGGTATCGAAGCGCATCTCATACGAGCCGAGGTTGATTTGGCACCCGGACTTCCCGGCCTCCATATTGTCGGTCTCGGCGACAAAGCAGTAGAAGAATCGAAAGAGCGTATCAATGTCGCTCTTAAAAACAGCGGCCTCAAGCCGCCTTCTTCATTCCACAAAAAAATCATTGTTAACCTAGCCCCTGCAGACCTTAAGAAAGAAGGGAGCGGATTTGATTTGCCCATTGCCCTTGGTTTCCTGTGCGCCACTGAACAAGTTTCTCTAAAAAATATCCCGAACCATTGTTTTGTCGGCGAACTGGGTCTTGACGGATCGCTTCAAAGAATACACGGGATCGCTCCCATTATTATGGCAGCCATCAAACATCATGAATACGCAAATATTGTTATTCCCCGGGTCAACTATGCCGAAGCAAGTTTTTTCAAGGATTCCATACGCATTATTCCTGTTGAAAATATTCTAGAGCTGATTGAATATTGTGAAAAAGGAATCGTATCCGACATTCCGGCTATTCCAGACGCTCCGTCAATTACGCCCGAGCTCGATATTTCTGAAATTGCCGGTCTCGAAAGTATTAAACGGGCGCTTTCCATAGCGGCAGCCGGTGGTCATCATATGCTTCTTAAGGGTTCACCCGGAACCGGCAAAACGATTCTTGCCAAAGCGCTTCCTTCTATCCTTCCCCCGCTGAGCAAAGACGAGTCTCAGGAAGTTACCGCAATCTACAGTATCGCCGGACTCCTTTCCCGGGAATTACCGTGGGTGACCCAGCGTCCCTTCCGGCAACCCCACCATAGCGCATCGGCAAGTGCGATTATCGGAGGAGGATCGAACCCACGCCCCGGGGAAATCAGTCTCGCTCATCGTGGGGTCTTGTTTCTCGACGAATTCCCTGAATTTCACCGGGACGTTATTGAGGCATTGCGGCAACCGCTTGAGGACGGTGTTATCAGTGTATTGAGGGCGAAACAAAATATGACCATGCCCGCCAGATTCATGCTCGTCGCCGCCATGAACCCGTGCCTATGCGGCTATTACGGAGACCCGAAACATCCCTGCTCATGTTCAATGCAAACAATTCAAAAATATCAGCGGAAGGTTTCCGGTCCCATCCTGGACCGTATCGACATTGTTGTACAAGTCCCGCGTATCCCTATAGCGAACCTCTTGCACCATAAAAATACCCAAGAATCTTCTTTCTTACGAGAACAAGTCATACGCGCCCGTGCCATACAGCAAGAACGGTTCCGTAAAAACAATATACATACCAACAGCGAAATGGGACTCAATAATATAAAAAACTTCTGCGCCATTGGGACGTCATCCGAGGCGATCCTGATGCAATCAGAAAAACAGTTCCTGCTTTCCCCTCGAGCGATTCATCGCATTCTTAAGGTAAGCCGGACTATCGCCGACCTTGATTCCTCGGACAGTATCGCGGATATCCACCTCACTGAAGCATTGCAGTATCGGGACTTTACCATGTAAAAACTCCGTGATCACGGAGTTTGTTTGCGGTTACACAAAAAGAAGGTTATTTCGCAAACGGGTTCGTGGCGCCCAAAATTTCGAAATGCAAATGGCACCCGCTTACCCCATCCACCTTGCCCGACTTCCCGATTGCTCCGATAAGCTGGCCTTGTTTCACTGAAGATCCGACGGAAACGAAAATTGTCGAGAGATGCGCGTATCGTGTTTTCGTTTTATCGGGATGGCTCATAAGAACATAGATACCATAACCGTTGTTCCATCCTGTTTCAACCGACTCGAGCACCGTTCCCGCCGCGGAAGCGTATACGGGCGTACCGCAACGATTCGCGATATCCACCGCGTTCACACGGTGAAGCGCCCCCCAGTTCCACCCAATGGTGGGCATACGAAACCTCACTTCAGAAACCGTAGTTTCTTCAAATGCGAGTTTTGTTTTCGCGGTTGCTCCGGGAATAATGATTTTTTCACCGGAAGACAGCTCTTCACTATCCGTTAATCCATTCAAAGTGCGGATACGGGACGCCGGTACATTATAGTATTGACTCAATGATTCGAGGGTGTCGCCCTGCTGGATTTCGTGTAAAACTCCCGAAACGGGCAAAATGATCAACTTTTGGCCAGGAGTAATATCTGTCGTCCCTAATGAATTCGCTTGCACGATAGTGTCAATGGAAATCCGGAAATTTTCCGCGATAGTTGCTATGGTTTCCCCTTGGCCAACGTCATAAATAACGATTGGTGACTCTCCCGATATCTCTGCGTCGTTTACCTTTAAGGGATCAACGGAAACATTCTGCGAAGGCCAACCATACACTGCCCCGGAAGCAGCGCTATAAGCATAGGGTCGCACCCGATTTTCCTGATTCTCATTTTCATATTGGGCAGACTGAAGGGCAAGCATCCTTGATGAAGACTCTGGTCCCCCCATAACAATGTTTCGTAAAGGAAAAGACGCATACAGATGGGCAGGAGTTATCGCCTGAATAACGGAAAATGCGAAAAAAACCATGAAACAACCTGCGCATAAACCAGGGAGTCGCTTGGTTAGCCAATGCACTGTATATAAAGAAAGAAACTTGTTCTGAAGCCGATCAAACCTGGTTTTCAGCCACGAAACAACGGAAAGGAGGGTTTTTCGGCCTTTTGTATGAGTACACAAAGTTGTAATGGTCAGTATAGCATACGGTAGGGATTCCGCAACCAGGCCGTTTATTACCCCCAGAACCGGCTGCTTCATTATAAAAAATTCTTTCGTATACATATAATGGAATAAAGGTTATATTTCATACTGTATGAACAGTGGTGAAGAAAAGATTTTTTCGGAATTGAACGAACGGCAACGCCAAGCAGTACAAACGGTGGCCGGGCCTGTTTTGATTGTCGCCGGAGCCGGATCGGGCAAGACAAAAACTCTTACCCACCGCGTCGCCCACCTTTTATCCCAAGGGGTGCCGGCCTCCGCAATAGTTACCTTGACCTTCACCAACAAGGCGGCGGATGAAATGAAACAAAGAATTACTGCCCTCCTTTCCGAAAAGGAAAAGTTAACAGTAAAGATTCCGTTTATCGGTACTTTCCATAAGTTTGCCCTTTCTATCTTACGCTCACACGCCCGGACAATCGGGCATGAACAAAACTTCAGTATTTATGACGAACTGGACAGTTGCGCGGCAACCAAACAAGCGCTTGAGCGCCTGGACTATCAGGAAAACGCCCGTGCCATTTACAAAAAAATTTCATTTCTTAAAAACCGCGGGGATACCCTGGGCAACGGAAGGCTTCCTAAAAAGTTGCAAACCATATATGAAGAGTACGAAAAAATCCTTCTTGAACAAAATGCCTTTGATTTCGACAACATCATCCTGAAAGCCGTAGAACTGCTCGAAAAACATCCAGAAATCCTGAACATGTACTATGGCCGCTATACACACTTTCTTATCGACGAGTATCAGGACACCAATAAGCCGCAGTACGAGCTCCTTCGCCTCCTTGCCGGAAAACACAACAATATATGCGTGGTCGGCGACGACTGGCAATCCATTTACGGATTCAGGTCCGCTGACTACCGGATCCTTTTGAACTTCGAGCATGACTGGCCCGAGGCTCGGACATTTTACCTGGAACAAAATTACCGATCAACCCAGAATATTCTCAACGCAAGCCACGGCGTCATCAGCAAAAATGTCGCCAGGACGGAAAAAAAATTGTTTACAGAAAATCCGTCGGGATCTCTGGTGTCGGTAACTCAATTCGTTGACGAACAACACGAAACATTATGGATAAAAGAAAAAATATTTTCCCGTTTGGGTGAGGGGATTAACCTTCCCCGTATTGCGATCCTTTTCCGCACTAATGTCCAATCAAGGATCTTCGAAGATATGTGCATACAAGAACGGATTCCGTACCAACTTATCGGAGCATTTAAATTCTACAAACGCAAAGAAATAGTCGACATCGTCGCCTACCTTCGGGCGATCCATAATCCCAAAGACGGAGCGGCACTTGAACGCATTATAAATGTTCCTCCGCGGGGTATCGGCGCGGCCAGTATCGCACGCCTCAAAAAGGAACAGTGGAACAGCGAAAAGCTCACCCCTTCTCCGTCGGCAAACCGCATTCAGACGTTTTTCACCATGATGGCCCAAATACGGGATAAGGCGCAAAAACTGACCACAAAAGGGCTTATTGAGCACGTTGTCCATACTATTGAATACAAACAATATCTTGATCCCAACACCGACGAAGGCCAGGAACGATGGGAAAATATCCAGGAACTGATGCGCATTGCGGAAACATTTTCTTCAACAGAAACATCTGGTCTTGGAGAATTTCTCCATGCCTTACAATTGCTCCAGGATGCGGACGAACTGGACAGTTCAAAAGAAAAACTGACCTTGATGACCCTTCATGGTGCAAAAGGACTTGAATTTGATACTGTTTTCATTTCCGGACTTGAAGAAGGACTCCTCCCTCATAACAGGTCGCTGTCGATTCCTGATCAACTCGAGGAAGAGCGCCGCTTGTTATATGTCGGCATGACGCGCGCCCAGACACAGCTTCATCTTACGTTGTGCCAAACACGTTATATACACGGCAGCCTCCAGTACAATATTCCGTCGAGATTTCTCCAGGATATCCCTCCTTTATACGCGGAGTTCGTTTATCAAACCGGTACCCCGCGAACCTATGCGGGTGAAGACGGCTTGCTCTATGAATACCAACGCGACCGGGAGGACGACGAGGACATTGTTCTGCTTGGATAAAAATATGCCCAACAAATTTCTCGGTCAGCATTTTCTCACCGATAAAAATATTCTGAGAAGAATAGCACAAACGAGCGATCTTAAGGCAGGTGACACGATTGTGGAAATCGGGACAGGGACCGGAACGCTTACCCGCGAACTTGCCCGCACGAATTGCAAAATCATCTCCCTTGAAAAAGATCTTTTACTTGTCGCAAAAACAAAAAAACTTTTTGCCGGAAACCCAAATGTCACCATTATGCACGCAGATGCCCTTACTTTCGATATCTCCGCGCTCGGATTACCGTCTTACAGTGTTATCGGTAATATACCGTATTACATAACCGGCAGATTTCTGCGCACACTTGTGGAAAACTGGCCGAAACCGCATCATGTCACTTTGACGGTACAGCGCGAGGTTGCGCAGCGCCTGGTTGACCGAAAACGGTTTTCAAAAATCTCTGTATTCGTGCAACTATACGGCGACGTTTCTCTTGTTGAAAATATTCCTCCTGGAGCATTTTCCCCGCCGCCAAAAGTAGTCTCAAGCATCATCACCATAACCCCGCATACATCCGTCCCGCCAGAACTCAAGCAAGAACGGTTCAAGACGTTTGTGGGTAAAGGATTTTCCAGTCCCCGTAAGTACCTTACCAACAATCTGAAAAATCTCTACCAGATTCCCGTTCTTGTCGAAGCCTTTCAAAAGATAAAAATTCCCGTACAAACCAGACCGGAGACCATACCTCCGAAAATGTGGGTTACATTGTACCGAACTCTTGAAAAATAAATTCGTTGACATTGCATTTCGATGGTATCGTATCTATAATAGAGTTTATAGATATAAATGACAGTTTTACGCAGGATTTTCCAAATAGCAACCATTGCCGGTATTGTCGCCATATCGTTGTTTTCGTTTTCCCTTACCCAGAAATTCAGTATCAATCTCAAACAGAACCCTATCTCTGCCACGGATAAATCCCGACAAAAGACACAGTACATGACTCTGGACGCCCAAACCCTTCTGGGCAATAATTTTACCAAATCTTTTTCGAAAGAATTCGCCAAAAGCATTGTCACCCGGTATCCCGATGGCCCGGAAACGGTCACTAAAGAAAACAAACAGCGGCTCCCTTTGGCCGAAATAGGACTAAGTCAGGCCAAAAATATTGTTGCCCAGCTTAAGGCCGAAGTTCCCGGTTTTTCCGTTGACGATATTTCTATTACATCAGATGGCCGCCTGGAAAAACTTTCCTACCTCGGTGAATTGAAAGAAATCTGGCGCCGGCATCTCAATCAGTTCCAAAACCAGGATCTGCTGCTCTTGACCTACAACGCCAACCGCAAGGGCAATGTCTTTGCCCGCAAAACTCTCGCTGCTTATACGACCGAGTCAGAACAAGCTATCAATGAACTAAAAGCCATCTCGGTACCGCAGAGTTTTGCCGAGCTTCATGTTTCCCTGATCAACCTGATTGCCAAATCCCGGCACACGGCTCTTAGTTTTTTGGTTGAAACCAACGATCCGGTCAGGACATCTTTGGCGGCCTATACCTACCCCGATCTCGGCAAAACATACTTCGAGTTCAATAAAAAATTCGCCGACGCACTTGCTGCCGAAAACCTGACCATGTCAAATATCGGCGACAGTATTTACCGATCTCTATCGTGCCTCATCCGCACCAAAATCGCCAAAGCGGCCACCGGAAGCTTTTCGTGCTCGTGCGACTGCAGTTCCAGCTCTGGAACAGGGTGCACGTGCATCGGCGTTCCATTACCCTTGCCCGTGTTTATAGATAAACCCAATACTCCGGGTGTTGAAGTCGAAATCTCAAACGATTCAGGAAACCCCCTGCCGGTTTACGATGATGCTGTTTACAATGTTTTAAACACGTATTTTGCCACCGAACTGCCGGCCGGTGAAGTTTCCAAAATACAGCTGGCCCAAACCGTTCAGGGCAACATTATGAACTTTATCACCGACCAGGCTGATACTATTTGCCCCGAGGAACAAAAATATCCCGATACCCTGACCTGCCGCCGGGGAGTTGAAAACTGGCACGCGGTGATGCGCGATGTCGAGGACAATGCCAAACGCGTTTTCTATAACGATCTGGCCAGCCTGCCCAATGAAATTATCGGAGATCCCCTGCAAAAACAAAAAATAATCGATAACCTCGGACTGATTATTGATCGCAATCCGGTCGGTAATGTAATAGAAGAGTTTATCAAAAAACTTTACAAGAGCGAGGCATATCATATTTTCTCCGAAGATGGCACCGGCACCGAAGGTGGAACCAGTATTCACGGCAATCGGGGCGAACTGACCATTGCCCTCAAACAATACTTCGACTCCTATGTTCAGGATATGAAAGACACGACCAAGTTTATGGCCGAGATCGGCGGCGGCTGGTTCGGCAAATGGGAGTGCATCCGCAACATCGTCAATATGGACACCGGCCAGGAAAGATGCGACCCGTACGGCGGGTATTCGTACGTGATTTCCCCGGGCCAGATGAACACCATTGCCAATGTCGTCCTGCCCACGCTCGATATCGAAGCCGCCATGAACTCAACGTATTTCAATGTAATAAAGGAATACACCACCCTTGCGGTTGACGACGATGGTATCCCTACAGCCGGACTGTTCACTGACCAGGCGCTCACTTCAGGAATCGGCTTCATGATGCCGGGAGCAATGGGCCCGACTGAAATCAAACCAACCTGCCAGATCAGGGTGGCTCCATTTGAACAACATGTGTTGATGATGGGTACTTCGGCAACAAGCTCACAAAGAATTTTGACCGTTACGGTTTACGCCAATAATGGTATTACCCAAAAAATAGAATTGGGCAACACAGTACCGAATGTGGCGAATTTGGTGATAGATCAAAACATGGGCAATAATATCAGCTATACCTGGAGCCCGGGCTTACCCACTACGACTGCGGTGTCGAAAGATCTGGCAACAAGGAAAATCGGAGATATGGAACAGATTCTACCGACCATTACCGCCAATAATGCGAGTGATGTTACGGACAAAATTATCATTACCGCTTACGTAGAAAACTTAAAGAACACAAAACCGGGATTTAAGACCAATACCTGCACCCAAGAAGTCACGGTCAACACTATCCCTGACAGCACTTGCTCGATTGCTATGGCTCCGGCTTCTTTTGAATATATTGATAGTGCCACTATTTCCGCGGCCGGCGCCAACCTTAGTTGGAAAACCAGCGGCGGTATAAAATATCCGCAAATAAAACAGAATGGCGGCTTACTGGACGCAGGAATAAAATTCGATGTAACATTTACTCCGGCAATTACCTTGGCACAACTTATAAACACTTTGGATGTGCAAATGACCAATAACCTCAGGGCTAATAACCGATCATTTATTCTGACCCCCGACCTACCCTCGACTTCCCAACCGTCGCAGTCAAATTTCCTGTTAGGCAATAAACACGGCCGAAATCTGGAAATAAACGATCTTGGTGAATCAGAACTAACCGGCAGTCTAACTATCCTTGGAATGACCGATCCGTTATGTTATTTACCGGCCGGAACAAAAATAAAAAGCGGTTACCGGAGCAGCACAACCTTGTGTCCACCACCGACAGGATGCGGCACAGGAGGAAGCTGCCCGGCAGATACGATGGTTACCGAGTCTTACGGCGGCGGCTGCCGAACGTCTTATTGCGATTATTATACCGGCGTACGCCTCAACGACGGATTCAATGCCTGGTCCATAAATGTCTGCCCCTGATGATTGATTTATGAAATTTCTCCAAGGAAAACAAAAGATATTTCTTGCCCTCACGCTTGTTGCAATTATCGGCTTAACATACGCTTTGGACAACTCGACACCGGTATATGCCGCAGGGGGATTTGACTGTGAGAACCCTGCCCCGTATTACACCATGCCAGACGGCTCGATCGACGACGAGGCGTTTTTCGAGGTCCAGGCTGCCTGCAATCTTAGAAGTGAGAATGATCCATCTGTTTGGAGTATGCTCACCGGCGGCTTTAACGCTGTTTTGGCCTTCATTTTCCATTTGCTCAACAAGTATATTCTTTTGCCGGTCATTGCCTTTGAAGCTATGCTTATCCCATGGCTCATGGATCCGGCCCACTTCCAGTTCGCTTCTTCACCGTTGGTCCATGCCGGCTGGTATATGTCACTCCAGATCGCCAATCTGATTATCGTCCTGGGAATGCTTTTGATTGCCAACCGGATTATTCTTGGCGTAGAAAAAGCCTTTGATTATAAGAAACTCCTGGATTATGTGGTGGCGGCTATTGTCGTCAATTTCAGCTTAACCATTGCCGGGTTTATTATCGGTGTCTCAAACGCGCTTACCGTATATTTTATCGGCCTCTCCGAGGGCGGGGCGAATATGACAAACCGCCTCATGCAAATCACCTCGGTTTACACGGCCATGATGCTTGATACCGACAATGTCGCGGTCGGAATCTTTATGCTGTTCTTGGCGGTCAATATGATGGTGATGCTCGCCCTAATATTCGGGGCCATCCTTTTCACCTTGCTCAAGCGTATTATCGTCCTATGGATAGCTTTGATTTTCTTACCGATTGCCTACATCCTTGGTAAATTCAGTGTGGTTAAGGTCAAGGGTGTGGAAGATGCCTGGGGAACATGGCAAGCCCAGTTTATGAGTGCCATCATGTTCCCACCTTTAATGGGATTTTTCCTGTGGTTTACCTTCTTGGTGATGAACCGGGTACGCGACCTTTACACTGCCGACAACTATGACGACCAGTTTTGGCTCCAGCGCCTGCTTCAGGCCGCGATTTTCACCGGTATCCTGTTGTTTGGATTCCAGACCGCCAATAGCGCGGCTGGTGGTGCAGCAGGAAAAATCGGCGAATTTGTAGACAAGGCTGCCAAAGGTTGGGGAGTGGATAAATTGGCCCCGAAGCAAGCGAAACAAATAGGAACACAATGGGGTGCAAAGGCCTTATCACGCCTTGATAAGGGTAAATTGGAAGAATATGCGGCTTCCGACAAGAAATTGGCAAGTTGGTATGGCAAAACCATGCTCAATGCACGCCAAAGAATGACTACAGCGGCCTATAAACAAAAGGTTGAACCAATACAAAAAGACATTGAATCCCTGCCAAAAGAACTATTATTTGAGATGTTCACTAGTGATTCTGATCCGAAACGCAGGACAGCTGCTTATCAAATATTATCTGACAAGCATTCGGTTTGGTTTTCCAAACAGTTGGCTATGGACGGAGCGCCAGATCCACAAACAGGAAGGGTCATGGTCAACCGCCTCGGGTCTTTCAAACCAATCGCCGACACTTACGGAATCAAGGTTAAACCGGACGAAACCGCTTATGCCGGCACCTACCTAAGTATTACTGGCGATGAGGATCTCTTGCCAACCGATAGAACCAAACGATCCAAAGCACTTATAACCTACCTTTCGAGAAATAAGGATGGTGACCCAGATGGTAATGATTACGTAGCCAGAACCAACCTTGCCAATCTTCAAAGGGATATTAAAGATATGGTTGAACTGGCTAAAACCTCTGAACCTGAGGTTGCCGACAAAGCAAAAGCTGCCATCCTGACCCTAAGAAAGCTGAATCCCTTAATAGCCGGAACCGCGGCTGGAGATGTTGTCGACACCATGAATGGCGAGGAGCTTATGGCGCTTGCTAGTAGAGAAGTGACAGTAAGGGATAGGGACGGCAATGCCACACAAAGAATCATCCTGGAAAAAATCATAGAAGACGGTTATCTCAGCTCAGAAGGAAAGGTGCTCAGCCTAATGAGGGCCGTGCGCGGACGAATCAGCCAGGCCGAATTAATCGAAGACCCAGTGGAGGCTGAGCGGTACCATGCAATGTCCCAAAGAGTAGCAATGCAAATAATGGAAAAGGGACCAGATGAACTGGCAAAGAAACTTCGCGTGGATCCAATATGTTCTGCTTATTATCGGGCCCCAAGCGCGCCAGCAGCACCAACTACACCCGGGGAAACGCGAACAGAATCAGGTTTATATGTCGCTGGTAACGCCCCAAGGAGGCCAGAACCCCCGGGTGGAAGGCTGGGATAATTAAAACTTATGAAAACATTTTCCTTAAATGAAATAAACACCGCCCTGGGCAAAACACCGAAGAGCATCGAGGAGATGTTGTTTTCTCCTTCTTTGAGCAATATTCTGGGCACAATCGTAAAAAAATATTCTCTCACCACGGATACGGGAACGGATATCGCGGCCGCGATTTTTTATTACCTGACCAAGCTTATATCTGACCAAGAACTGGTGAATGTAATCGGTTCTTCAGTGCCCCAAAAACATTTTGCCGCTTTCATGAACGATCTTGAAAGTATGCTCTGGTCGCCGTTTGATGTCTATTTATCAAAGGGTGATATCATTTACAAGCAACTCACCAGGTTTGAACCCCAACCCATAAAAGAACAGGCCCCACAACCCAAACAAGCCCAACAGACACAACCCCGGATGGATGCCGTTAAAACCACAACGCCAATGCCGCTTGTAACTCCACCGGCACAACCTGTCCAGGGGCAGCCGTCTACTTCAACTCCGTCAATAAAACCAAACGAGCCGATTCCGGGTCACGTTCCTTCCGCGTCGCAACCGCCGAAACCGGCTCCACCTTCAACTCCGCCGGAATTGATTGTCATTGGCGAGTCCCCGAAACCCGCTGCTGCTCCGATCAAACCGACTCCGCCGCCGACATTTGTACCGACCCAGTCGCCCCGGATTAAGGTCGGCGACAGTAAAATTTCGCAACAAACCCCGGCAGTCAATATCCCCAAACCGCCCCA
>LCLB01000026.1 GCA_001001795.1 Parcubacteria group bacterium GW2011_GWF1_45_5 | reverse complement strand
TGGTATATAAGGCGTTCAAGAGATAGGGTGGGCCCTGCGGCGTTATCGGAAAAAGACCGGAACGCCTTCTATCTGACAACGCACTACACCCTTGCCGCTCTTTGTAAAATTTTGGCGCCGTTTACCCCGTTTTTGGCAGAACATATCTGGCAAGAAGTGAAGCGGCGGATGCCGAATGCGAAATTGGCGGAAAGTGTGCACTTGGATACATGGCCCGAGGCGCCGCCATCTGAAAGAGCATCAGGACTGTTTCATGATATGGAGGTGGTGCGTTCGATTGTCGCAGTGGGGCATACCATACGCGCACAGGAAAACATCAGTGTGCAGAAGCCGCGTCAAACACTGTTCATGTTCATCGAACGCTGGGTTGACATCGCCGCTCTGGAACAGGAATACTGCGCGATCATAAAAGACGAGGTGAATGTCAAAGAAGTAAAAGTTGTGGACACTATGCCTGAATCGGATACCATTAAGGTATTGAGTCAGGAGGGCGTGGTAGTGGGTTTTGATATTACCGAAACCGACGAACTGCGCCTGGAAGGAGAAGAGCGTGGCTATATCAGAACCTACAATGCACTAAGGAAGAAGAACGGGTTGTTTCCGGGAGACAAAGCGAAAATATGCGAACCCAAGACTCCGGAACTGGAAAAATTTTACAGGGATAGCGGGCGGCTGGCACGGATCCAAGGCGCGACCAATTCCACTATTACCCTTGTCGACGGCATTGAGGCAATCGCCATTGAGAAAATAAATCCATGATTACCATTGAAGACTTTTCAAAAATAGAAATAAAAGTCGGCAAAGTCGTGGAAGCGTCAAATGTGGAAGGCAGTGAAAAACTCATCCGTTTAATTGTGGATTTCAAGGAAGATCAACCACGCACCATTTTTACCGGCGTACGCGGATATGGTTATGTGCCTGAAGATTTTACAGGGAAGCAGTTTTTGTTCGTGACCAACCTCGAGTCCAAAAAGATTATGGAGTGGGAATCGCAAGGTATGATATTGGCGGTGGACGGATCGGAAATGCAAATCGGAGACAAAACATTCCTGAAGCCCTTGTTCGTTTCCGCGGACGGGTTACCCGTGGGATCAAAAGTTCGCTGATCAATTCTAATCCAAGGGGTTGTCCCGAGGCACTACTATCAAACCCGAACTTTTCTATTGAATCAGTTTATTTATTCCAATTTTTTCTCGGAATTTTTCCACTGTTTCGATAACAACCTTCCTCGCTTTTTTGGTGCCTTCCATAAGAATCTCTTTGGAAATTTTTGGGTGATCTT
The DNA here is from genome assembly GCA_001001795.1 of Parcubacteria group bacterium GW2011_GWF1_45_5. Taxonomy (GTDB): domain Bacteria; phylum Patescibacteriota; class Minisyncoccia; order UBA6257; family Brennerbacteraceae; genus GWF1-45-5. The sequence goes on along the minus strand of LCLB01000026.1, from coordinate 6,249 downwards.
CGTAGTATTTTCTCTTTTCACGGATCGGTTCAAGGAAACTATTAAGAGCTATGAACAGTTTTTCTTTTACTTCAATATCACCCACCTTTCCTTTGGTGTATCTTGACTTCAGGTCTTCAACTTCAGCCGCATTCGTGTTGAACGCATCGTGGTAGATAAACAGCGGGTTGCCCTCGATCCTTCCCGGATCGGTCGGGTGTATTCTGTTGGGATCGGTGAATATAGACATAACTTTTTTCCGCAAAGTTTCTTCGTTTTCCGAGAGCAGAATCGCATTCTCTCCGCTTTTGCTCATTTTTAGTTTTCCGTCCGTGCCGACTAATCGGGCCACCCTTCCCACTTTAGCTTCCGGTATTACGAATGTTTCACCAAAGGTTTCGTTGAAGTCTCTGGCGATTTCCCTGGTTTGCTCTATCACAGGGAGTTGATCTTCCCCGACCGGTACTAAATGCGTCTGGAACTGTAGAATGTCCGCGGCCTGGAGAATCGGATAGGCAATAAAGCCCATAGAGGGATTGAGTTTTTTGTACTGGATTTCTTCTTTAACCGAGGGGTTGCGTTGGGCCCGGGCGAGCATCACCATGGTCAGAAAAAAACTATATAGTTCATAGGTTTCCGGGACGCCCGATTCAAGGTAAATTGTACTTACTTCCGGGTCAATGCCGACCGCCAGGTTGTCCAAAAACACTTCATACACCGACTTGTTAATTTTCTCCGCTTGTCTGAAATCATTGGCGTAAGCATGTACGTTTGCCAGGAGGATAAAGGTTTCGTATTCGTGTTGCAGTTTTACACGGTTTTCCAGGGTGCCGACATAGTGGCCGATATGCAGTTTTCCGCTGGGCGTGTCTCCGGTAAGGATCCTTTTTTTCATAAGAGTTGTTTATTTATTTTAACACTTAATTTTTATTCTGAAACTGAAACCTGCCGCTTCTGGCGGCAGGTTTCAAGTGGAAGTTGAGTAGATGAAAATCAGCTCTTTCGCCAGGAGCGTTTAACGGTCAGCCAGAACCAGTTTTTAAGCGTTTTATTCACGAGAAAAGTATAGCGTATCGGGCAGAATCGTACAAGCTAGATCCTGTTGATGATGGCGATTATAGTTGGCCTTCGCTGTGTTTTGAAGTACAGGAATTCGCCGATTTCGTCGCGAACAATGTTTTTGACGCCGTTTTCCTGTTCTCCGCCTTGGTGGTGCTTAGTTCCCTGTTTTTCAAGAATTTGACGGACACGGCGGCGGATTTCTCCGGTCAATTCCTTTGATTCTTTCATGTACACGAAACCCCGCGAGATAATGTCGGGGTCCTGGATAAGTTTACCCGATCGTTTGTCAATGAGCGCGACAATAATCATAATACCTTCTTCTGCCATGATTTGACGGTCGCTTAACATGACACTGGAGGCATTGCCGATGTATATGCCGTCCACGAATATCTGATCACAGGGAACGCGTTTGTTGGTGACGCATCCGCCATTGGCGTCGAATTCCGCCACCTGACCATCGTCAAGAAGTAGGATGTTTTTATCCTTGAATCCGATTTCCCTTGCCAACTTTACCGCTTCAACAAGCATATAGTGCCAGGCATAGGTGGGGATGTAGTAATCAGGTTTTACCTGTTTAAGCATCTGGATGTTGTCTTCTCGGTTTGCGTGTCCGGAAACGTGAATGTCCATGATTTCGTTATGGATGACGTTTTCCGATTGCCGGTAAATACGGTCTTTCAATTTTTGTATCATGTGTTCGTTGCCCGGGATGATGGAAGAGGAGAATATAACGGTATCGTTCTTTTTTATCCTCAAGGAGTGATGCGTTCCTGCAACCACGCGTGAGAACACGGCATTACTTTCTCCTTGCGAGCCGGTTACGATGATAACGATTTTATTGTCGGGGTGTTTGTCTATTTCCCCGACGTTGATGAGCGTATCTTTGCGCGCCTTGATATAACCAAGGGTTTTTGAGATTTCGACGTTTGTTTTCATGCTGTAGCCGTCGATAGCCACCTTTTTGCCGAGTTTTTCCGCGGCACCGATAATCCACCCAACGCGTTCAATTTGTGAGGCGAAGGTGCCAATAATAACCCGTCCGGGCGAATGAGACAGGATGTTGGTCAGGTTTCTTTTCATGACGGGAGCGGTGGTGCTTGGCCTTATATCGGTTATGCCCAGCGCTTCGGACATGAGAATTGTCGGACGCTTAACCTTTGACAAAAAACTGTAATCAACAAGAGCTTTGTTGTGTTCGTTTTTTTCGAGCGTCCAGTCGCCAAGATGGATGACCGTTGCGGTCGGTGTTTCCATAACAACCCCCATTGCATCCATAACCGAATGTTCTACCGGGAAGAAAGTCAGACGGAACTTTCCGAACGTGAGCGGATTCCGGAGATTTTCAACCGTAATCGTTTTCAGGTTTTTCACCGTATTGGGTTTATAGTCGTATTGGCGGCGTTTTAGGAAAGCCAGGGTAAGGGGTCGCGCGACAATGGTTGGGAAACCGAGCTGCTCCAAAATAATCGGGGCGGCGCCGATATGATCAAGGTGTGCGTGCGAGAATATTACCGCTTTGATTTTATCTTTTTTCCCTTTAAGGTACTCAACATTAGGAATAATGTAGTTGATTCCGGGCATGTCGTCTTCCGGGAACTGTATACCCATATCAAGGATGAGGATATCGTCCCCATACTCGAATATGGTCATATTGCGGCCGACCTCTTCCATGCCGCCCAAAGGAATGATACGGAGTTTTAGCTCCGATGATTGTTCTGTTTTTTCCTGCGTTGGCGCGATTTGCTTTGTTGCGCGCTCGTGACCATGCTGAGACGGTCTGCGCCCATGATATGTTTTTGTGTTTTTTGGTGTCGGTATCATAAGAATATGCTGTATGGCTTCAGTTTTTTTATTTATTAGTACGAATATATTTCGTATGTGCCCAGGGGGAGAGTTGAACTCCCACGACCTTGCGATCATAGCGTCCTGAACGCTACGTGTCTGCCATTCCACCACCTGGGCGGTTCCTTAAAGATTTTATTTCCAAATCCGTTTTGTGAAAATATACCATTCATTAACCCTACTGAGACGCTCATCTCCGCTGTTCAAGAATTGGACAGCAGGGACTTTGATTGATTTTTGGATAAGCCATGTCCAGACAGGACGGTATAAGAATATAGCCGGAACGTCGTCACGAATCGCCTCCGCGATTTCTTGGTATCGTAGATCACGCGTTTCGGGATCCATGGACCCTCGCAGTGAAACAAGGGTTTTGTCGATCTGTTTGTCGGTATAGGAGGAGAAGTTCATGCCTTGAGGCGGCTTTTGTGTCGAATGGAAAAACGGGTAAAGATCCGGGTAGTACCCACTTGTGGGGAGCTCGCCGACAACGAGGAGTTGAAACGAGTTGCTGCGAAGGCGGCTGTGGAATTCGTTAATATCCACATTTTTCAGGATGATTCGGATACCTACTTTTTTAAACTCTTCTTGGATGCGTGACCCTAAAGTTTGCATGTCCGGGGTATCGAGAACGGTTAATGAAAGTTCCAGCGGAGTGGCGATTTTGTCCTTTTTCTGAAGCTTTTTATCTTTTATGCCGTCGTTGTCGGTATCTTTCCATCCCAATGAAGCAAGAAGCGTTTCGCTTTGTTCGGTATTGAACGGATAGGGTGAGGGCGCAATGAACCAAATCGGTGAATCAATACGCGTTGTGGTATCAAGCGGGTTGGTCGCGAAAAAGCTTTCTACGGGAAGAGCCGCCCGGATGGCTTGCCGCATAACTTTGTCATTGAGTGGCGCGACTTCAAGGTTGAAGAAAACACCGAATGATTGGGGTATGACGGGAGTGATCGTTTCGAAATTGCCGGGTGCGTCATGGGAGGTAGTGTTGGCGGCGACGTCCGCCACGCTGTCGATTTCCTTTTTCCGTAACGCGTTCATTGCTTCGTCAATCGAGGAGAAGAAGCGAATCGAGAAGCTTTGCAGATATGGCCCGGGAAGGTAGTAGGAAGGCGATGCCCCGAGCAGATATTCAAGAGGGTTCCCGTCCTTGGTACTAACTATCTTCTTAAATACATACGGGCCGGAACCGATCGGTTTAAGGCTGTATTCCGAAAAGGGAAAATTCTGAATAGGGACGGTGCCCCAGATATGTTTCGGAATAATCTTGAAAGTAAGGTATTGAGGGAGGAACGAGAATGCTCTGGGCAGGGTAAGGGTAACACTGCGCGGGGTAAGCACTTTCGCATCAATATCGCGGAACAGGTTATAAAGGGGGTGGTTCGCTTCGGGATTTTTTATCAATTGTATGGTAAAGAGTATATCCTCTGCCGTAACAGGGTATCCGTCGTGCCATTTCAGGTCCGGTTTCAAGCTTATGACATATACTTTCCCTCCTTCAAGTACTTCGTACTCTTCCACTAGGTCGGCGATTAGCCCGCCTTTGCCATCCGGTTTTAAAAGCGAAGAAAAAATCAATTGTTCAAGGATTCCGTCCGCAGGAGAGCTGTCCGGAATAAACGGGTGAATGGCGAACGGTTTCCCCACAACTCCTTCAGTGATTGTTCCCCCGTATGCGGGTGCCGGGTAAGTCATGCGCAAGTAAAGGGTAATGATTCCCCCTATAATGCCGATAACGATCAGAATTATCGCGCCGGAAAAAAATATTCGTTCTTTACGGGAAAGTGCGCGGTATGCGGCCAAACTGCGGCGCATCGAGAAGGCCCGCCGAAGCCGCGCCATGGTTCGCTGCAAGTTCTGTTTTAAAAATATGCCAATACGCATGTACGTTCACTCGCTAGATCACAAAATACAATATAAAAGGTAATAAGGAATTTTATCGGGCAAGATCAAGGATCACCGAAAGCACCAAAAGGATACCCAGAACAACGGTGGCGACAAAAATAATCCTCTCAAGACCGCGGCGCGTGGAATACACTTCACTGAGCCCTCCGAACGTGGAAGACAATCCTGTTCCGCGCTGCTGTAAAAGCACTGCGCCGATAAGGAGAATAGAAAGAATAAGTTGGGCAATACCTAAAAGCTGTTCATTCATATCAGGCAAAGAAAGTCGGTTTTATTTTTCTGTTTGTTGAGAAATGTCGAAGATATAATTGATGAAGGTTAGAATAAGGGTGGTCAAAAGGAGTGCCTTCCAGTTCGCGAAGGTCAGTTGCGGCATCCAGTAAGTCGTAAGCCACAGCATAATAGCATTGATAATCAAAGAAAACAAGCCGAGGGTCAGAAATACAAGGGGAGCCAGGATAAAATCAAGGAATGGTTTGATAAAGATGTTTAAGAGGGTAATGAGTCCTGCAGCCTTCGCCAAATCAAGGAGTGAACCGGAAAACGAAACACCCGCAATATAGTTGATGGCGATTTGAATCGCCACGAAGTTGGCGATGAGCCGGAAGACGATTTTTGCGATAGTCGAGGTCACGTCAGTTAGTATACCATGTTTTTGAGCGGGCGAAGGGAATCGGACCCTCGTTTCGTGCTTGGCAAGCACGTGTACTACCACTGTACTACGCCCGCGGTCGCTTTATAATACTATTCTTTGGGAAAGTAAGTCAATCCAGGTCAATATTTTCGTTTTTAAGTATTTATTATTTGTCTGTATTCCACACACCCCGAAGCGTACCCTTTTGATTTTATGCCGTCCATTGATTACAATTGATTTCTTAAAACTCTCTTTTGGTATGTTGGCGCATTTCATCCAGTATGCTTTGCAGGTGCGTTCTTTTAAGTCCGGGTAAAGCAAGAGCCAATATGATATTTTTTCATTTGGTACCCTACATAAGAGTAACAGGAATTTTTTAAAACTGGCTATCATTTTGGGATCTATGTTTGATATTCGTACAATGCCGTTCTTCCAATTTTTGTCCCCCTCGCCCCAATAAATTGATATCCCTGTTGAAAATAACAAATTATTCTTATGACGCTGGAAATCCTTGTGGGCTTCAATTTTTGCCCCTTCGTATAATGCCATAAGTTTTTCCCTTCGCGCTTTTATGAGGTTGTGTATCTGTCTTTTGCTTCGCGAGCGATTTCTTAAGATGTTTCTTTCTCTAACTACCACAGACCATTTATCATTTTTAAACCAATAAGACAAGGAGCTTTTGGAAATCGAAAGCTTCTTATTTATGTAGCTATAACTAAATCCCTTAATACGTAGGCCTAACGCTCTATCTTTTAGTTCTTTTGTGTACATAGCTGGACTAACGTAGTATACCGTATTTATATTGCTACGCCAGTGTCGATCATATTAAA
>LCLB01000025.1 GCA_001001795.1 Parcubacteria group bacterium GW2011_GWF1_45_5 | reverse complement strand
ACGTAAATATCCTTGGCGCTGTAAGATGGATTCCCTTGTTTGTCCTGTATTTCTGTATGTTTTTTTGCGGATGTATTAGACATTATCGTATCTTAAACCCTTTCTTTTGTAGGACCTCGGTTATTTCCCCCACTTCCAAATCTATTTCTTTATCGGTTAAGGTAGTCTCATCCGACTGGAAAACCAAATGAGACGACATGCTCTTATTACCATCTTTTACATAGATGTCAAAAAATTCATGTCTTCTTAGCTTCCCTGAGGCGGCACCAAGAATCATTTTCTGAACACTATCAGCGTTAACACCATTGGGTACAAAATATGATATATCCCTCAGTATCGGAGGATATTTCGGGATAGGAGAAAATGGTTGAGGCGCAAGAAAGGTCCTCCCGCCAATGAGGGCTACGTAGTCAAGTTCGAAAAAGGCCACTTGTTTCTTGGAACAGTCGAGGGTATTGCGCACCCCTTGATCTACCAAACCCATATAGCCGATTTCAGATCCTGAAACTTTAATGCGCATATCGCTTTCCGGTTCTAAGAATGATTTTTGCGCATCCGGCAGGTATTCGATGTGCTCACAGCGGAATACTGATAATATCTCCTCGATTATCCCCTTCAGACGGGCGAATACCTTTTTGTCCCTGCCTACCGCAACTCCGGCAACCATTTTGGGCTGAAGAGGCAACTCATCTTTCCCATGAAACTCCTGCACCCCCTGCCGGAATACTCGGGCACATTCAAATAGCGCGAAGGAGTCAAAAAAACGTACGTTATCGCGCACATTCTTCATTATGTTCGGCGCAAGAGTAGTTTGAAGGTAGGCATACTCTGGCGCGGGAGGATTCACCATAGCCCAATCCCCATCTCCTGTTCCCAAAACCTTGTTCATGGCGGCATCACTCCATGGGTAATTCAAGACTTCGTGCATGCCACATCCAAGTGCCAAAACCTCTTTGAGCCGTTTCTCCATTTCAAACTCGATTTGATAATGAGCCGCACGGAGTAATGACCGCTGTTCTTGAGGTTTTAAATTATCGTACCCGTACATGCGGGCGATTTCTTCTATGAGATCCTCTGGGATCGTAATATCTCCTGTCGAGCGCCACCACGGAACCGTAACTGAAGAAATGTCGTCTTGGTTGGACGATACTAAAAATCCCAACCCCTCCAGGATAGATATGATGCGTTTCTGATCTATGTGTTGCCCAATCTTTCGGGTGATAAACCGATGATCAATGTCGATAACACGTTCCTTATCAATAAAATGACCTTCATCGCGAACCCCAAGAACGCGTGCCCCGGGGACCAGCTCATGTATAAGCTGTAGCGCCCTGCGCATTCCTATTTCCGCCAACCAAGGGTGCAGTGCTTTCTCGAATCGGATCGAACTTTCTGTTTTCAAATTAAGGAATTGGGATGCTCTCCTCACCTGGGGTGCGGAGAAGTTTGCCGATTCTAAAACAATCGCGTGGGTTCCATCTTGAACTCCAGTTTCAGCACCACCCATGATGCCCGCTACCGCTATCGGCTTCACGGAGTCGGCAACCACCAATACATTATCGTCAAGCTTTCTTGATACACCATCGAGTGTAGTGACAACCTCTCCTTTTTTCGCTTTACGCACCACGATGCGGGACGGTTTACCCAACAAATCCGCATCGAAGGCGTGAAGCGGCTGTCCCACCTCTACGAGAACATAATTAGTGATATCAACGATATTATTGATGGGCGCAATACCAGCCGAAACCAGAGCCTCACGAAGCCATTGAGGAGATTCCGCTACGGTTATTCCGTCTATGACAGCTCCTATGTACCGGGGACATAAATCGCCCGCTTTAAGCTCAATCGATAAATCTCCTGGAACAGAAAAATCGCCAATATTTCCATACAATGAGAATGGTTTTAAGTCGCACCCGTATAGGGCTGCGAGTTCACGCGCCATTCCATAATGTGACCATAAATCCGGACGGTTGGTAAGCGATTTATTGTCTATATGAAAGACTGCATCGCTCTCCCCGACCTCTACTGATTCCACTTCAACCGTAGATCGAGAAAGAGATTGTTTGATATCCTCGGGAGTTATCCCGCGTGGAATATCAATGTACTTTTTTATAATGTTCAGGCTCAAGCGCATATCGTTCTCTGTGATTAAAATTGCCGCAAAAACCGCAGATCTCCGGAATGCATAAGCCGGATATCGTTAATCCCGTACTTCATCATGGCCAAACGATCAAGACCGATATTAATGTAGAACCCCTGCCATTTTGCGGGATCAATGCCTCCCGCGCGCAACACATTTGGGTGGGGCGGGCCGCCCGGCATCATCTCTACCCATCCATCCCCGCACACCGAACACTTCTCCCCGCCGCACTGCAAACATTGCATATCTATTTCGAACCCTGGTTCAACGAACGGAAAAAAACCGGGACGCATACGGATGGTGACCTGCTTACCGAATACACGCTCCAGAATGGTATACACCAATACCTTCCCCCCAGAAAGGGAAATATCTTCATCCACCACAAGTGCTTCGTATTGATAGAATGTTTGCTCGTGGCCGGCGTCTGTCGACTCACTCCGAAATGCCCTTCCCGGATACACAAAACGAAATGGTGGTGTATGTGTCTGCATATACCTTACGCTTAATCCGGTAAGATGTGGTCGCAAGTCTAACTTCTTCGCCCCTTGTGATTGAGAGTTTTTCGTTTTAATCCAATACGTGTCCATGGATTCTCGCGCAGGGTGATCTGGCGGAAAATTGAGGGCATCGAAATCATACCCCTCACTTGAAATTTCTGGCCCGTCATAAACCTCAAACCCCAATAACTTGAATGCATCGTTTAAATCGTTCTTCACCCGCGTAATCGGGTGCAATGATCCAATATTTGGCCGCATGCCCGGCTGGGTGATGTCTATGGATTGAGTTGTAGAAGCCACGAGAATTTCATGCACCCTTTGCTCACATAATTCCTGAAGCTCTTTACGCACCGCATTCCCCTTACTCCCCCACTCTTTCCGCTGCTCCAGCGGCATACCTGCCAGCTCCCGCAAAAAGAGCATGAGCGCAGCACTCCTGCCAAGGTGCTTTATACGCCAAGATTCCAAGCCCTCGTTGGTACGCACAGTTTCTAGCTCTTCCTGGGCGGCTCTTTGTAGTGCACCTAAATCAATCATATATTCATACTTATTTTACCATAAAAAATTGAAAAACGCCCCGCGGGCGTTTCCTTTTGAATCCAAAAATCAGCCCGCCTTATACCGATTTCTTAAAGTTAAAAAAAGAAAAAGTGAACTGATTCATATATATAGTATAAAACAATAATGTACTAAATCAAGAAAATGGTAGAAGGTAATTTTTTAATTGTTTCTTGATAAAACCTCTTCCCGAGCCGCTCTTGAGAAAACGTTCTCTACCAATGGCGTCTTGTTTGTCTCGATAGCCCTCGCAATATATAATTTCCCAATCACCTTTTTCCTTTGTGGTTTTACCACCAAGCCCGTCCTTGTGTTCTTTTATTCTCTTTTCAAGATTAGATGTATACCCGATATACCATGATTTATCACTTTGACTTTCAAGAATGTATACCCAGTACATAGTCTGTGGCCGCGTAAAGAACATAAAAAAAAATTACAGTTATGTCCCACGCGGCTCGCGTAAAATTGTCGGTCTCGGCCCGCCACGTGATGAGCGAGCCTGCGAGCGAATTTTACGTGGTTGCGGGGGCTGGATTCGAACCAGCGATTCCAAGGTTATGAGCCTCGTGAGATGACCGCTTCTCCACCCCGCGCCATAGTATACCGCGCAAGGGATTAATAGTCAAAACTACACTATATTCTCAACGCGCGGGTTCACGAGTGTTTTGTAATCTTTTGATTGCATAGCGATGGAAAAACATCGATCACCGGCGTTGAAAATAATTTTTTCGTTCCCGAACAAAGACGGATCGGCAATCGTCGTCAGGTTGAACAAGTTGCCGAACGGCGGCACTCCGCCGGGCTGAACGCCATCGGTCAGTTCTAAAACTTCCGGCTCAGTCGCGAATCGAATATCTTTTGCTTTCAAAATTTCTTTTGCCTTTTTCATATCGAATTTGAAATCTGCCGGAAACACAAACATCATAAATTCTTTGTCTTTTTCTGAACGCTTCACCCGGACCACCATTGCTTTCGCCCCCTGGTGCAAACTATATTCCGGACGAACCTTAGCCGCATCCTCGCTGGTACGTACCGGCTCATGCTCAAACGACTCGAACCACACATTATTTACCCTTAATAAATCCTGAATTTTTTTAACTGTCTCGTGATAGGTCATAAATCCGCTATTACACTCGTTCCATTTTTGAACTTGCTACAATAAAACATAAAAGGGCACTGTTTTACTGCAAAACCATATCCAAAAGCTCTGGGAACTTATCTGTCCCCATCTCTTCACGGGTAAAATGACCCCCGCTATCCAATAAATTTACCTGGGTTAACGGCAATTCTTTTCGTATCAGTTCCACGGCTTCGCGAACGCCAAAGACTATTTCTGTTTTAGAAAATAAAATGGAGATCTTTCCTACCCTTTGGGCTAAATCTTTATCTATAGTAAATTCAAAAAACGAACCAAGTCGACGTTCAGGACTATCCATCCAGGGTGCCACCGAAACAAGCTTTGCAACCGGCTGTTTATGCTCGCTCAACCAACGCACCAAGAACCCGACCCCGCAACTGTGTCCGATCAGAATCGTACCGGGATTAATGTCAAATCTCTCAAACTCTGCCGACCACCTGTTGTAATCGGGATGATAGGCCTCTGGCATTTCCGGTGTCTGGGTTGAAATGTTTCTTATCAGTAATTGTTTTTGCAACCACGGAAGCCAATGTGAATTAGAAAGGGATGGATACGCATCACTGAAATACTCTTCCTTGTCACACATTCCATGAATAATCAGGGCATTGTTCATCCTAATATTCTACCATTGCTTTGAATCCACCACCACATCCTGATACTTCAACGCAATCCCGTTCGTTTCGGTAATGGTTGCGGTTGTGGTGAAAAACAAGACTTCCTGGGTAGTCAATTCGTTTATTTTATCCGTATACCCCGAGTTCACCCAATAAAAATATGTCTGGCCAGGAACGCTTGCCTGATCGTTTTTCCAGGACTTGATTGAGTATTCATTGCCGCTGCCGGCTGTTTTCTTGACCAGTTTATAATCCGTTAAATCAAGGGGATTATTGCCGCTGTTATACATCTGGATAAAATCAGCGTTAGCGCTGGCTTCAAGCCCTGACTGAATCTGGGTAATGGAAGGATGTGCCAACGGCGTCGGCTCCGGTGACGGACTGGGTAGAGGTGTAGGAACCAGACCTGTCTCCGGTGAAGGAGACGGAATAACCGACGGCGTCGGGGAAAAGTCAGAATAAGATACGATTACCGGCAACGGACTCGGAGAAGGAAATACCTCTGCGCTGGGCAGAGGCGATGATGTAGGTACCAATGAAACAGGCGAAGCCGCGGGGACCGATATCTCGAATCCTGGTTTGAACAGATTATTGTGCGGACTTGGCTCGGACACAATGAACTCCGAATTGCTCAAAGATTTCAAAGAAGCGCTCTTGCCGTTTAAAATTCCTGTGGTATCAACCGAAGACACGATGTTGCCGCTGGCATCGAACAAAACAACAATGTTCCCTTCGGCGATGGAGTAACCGGTACTCGACCACGCCAAATCGGCTTTATATTTATCCTGTACGTTCGGGTGGGAAATCAAAAAATATCCTTGACCAAGGATAATCCCGGAAAACTTTTTGTTTGTCACTAAAGTATATTCTGTGCCGGATTCGGTTTTCTTTTTCAGCTGCCACCCCGTCATATCAACGGATGTCGTATTCGGATTGAACAGTTCCACGAATTCATCGGTCGCTTCGGTTCCGTATACCAGAACTTCGGAAATAAGAATCGGCAACAAAGAAACCGGATTACCTGTCGTTTGCGCGGATTGAGAGGAAAAGGCGGGAGAATCGGAAAATATTATTTTCCCCGGAGGCGTACTCCGGGAAACATTGCCCGCGACCTGGGCTGTCTGATTTTTCGAATCAATTTCTTTTTCCACTAAACCGATCTGGGTTTGCAAACGCGTACCGATCTGTTCGGTACGCGGAAAAATAAAGAAAATCAATATCAATGAAAAAAGCAGGGATGCAAACGCTGCCACGATAATTGCAGTCGATGCCCCTGCGCGTACCCATTTGTTGCAGACAATAATCATTGCAACATATACAGTATAGCATCACTAAGTCAAGTTGGTGCTGTATTCTAAAAATAGTTCGAACACATTTCGCCGCCTGCGGCGGCGAGGAGCCAACCCAGCAAATTGCGGCTCCGCCGCGCCGATGACAATTTCAAGTTTTTCTTTGGCGGCAAATTCATTTTAAAGCACTTATGATTTTCAATTTCCAACCAGTCAAAAATTCATCGCCGGGGCAAATGGTCTTTGGATTAACTTCTCTGTGCCCAACAATTTTTTCTAAACCCACTTGCGGATATTTTTCTTTAATCAGTTTGGCAACAGATGAAATAACTAAATCGGACGGCGAAGAATTTTCAAAATCATTGTCCAGGCAAATTGCTACACTTCGGCAATTGACTTCCCAATTGCCAACTTGCCACCCGACCTCATTATCATTTAGTAATCTTTCGGCGCTGCCGTCCATTCGTATAAGCCAATGATAGGCATAAAAAATCTGATGACTATTTTTAAAATGATTAGAAAAAATTGCTTCGCCTTTTATATGTTTTTCTTTTTCATAATAGGGCGAAGCATAGTAAGTCGCATAAAGGCGGACAAGTTGCATCGCGCTCAATCTTTGCCAAGTGATACCATGAGGATTTTTGGTGTGGTGAATAACTATCGTATCAATCGGTTTTCTTTCCTCGTCCCAATTCGGACCTTTCTTGCCAAGAGTTATATCGCCTTTTTCAAGATGATTTTCAAAAAATTGATAAATTTCTTCTTTGATTTCTTCAGAAATTTCTTTGCTACTTTCCTCTGCTTGCTTTATCAGGCGTTTATAGTCATCGGAAAGTCGCAAATACCAATCATTGTGCTGTATCGCTTCAAGCCATTTTTGTTCATCAAAATATTTAGGCATAAAAAATTTTCTTCCCCCAAAATTAAAATATGGTTCGAGCCGATGTTTTTTAACAGGTTCTTTTGTGGTTTTGAGCGGTGCGGCTTCGCCGCCCTTCATAATTTTCGCGGGGGGATTTTTTCGGCAAAATGCGTTCGGACTAATTCAAGAATACTGCACCACGTAGGAAAAGTCAAAGAGTTTTGGTTCGCCTCGCTTCGCTTGGCGACTAATTCGTATTCAATTTTGGGGGCAAAAACGAATTGGCGGTTTCGCAAAATATGGTTCGAGCCGATGTTTTTCAGAAATGTTGGCAATTCGGAAAGATTATCTGTCCGAATGAGATTAGTGGCTTGATTCGTTCCCTAAAATTTCCCACTTTCTGGTTTGAGCCAACACCACAAGGTTTGTTTATAACATCCCGTTCTACCAAGAAGTTCGAAACTACTTCAAAGGAACATCGGCTGTCCCCACCCAGCCGATGTACTATTCGTAGCTCGGCCTTTGGCCTCGCAAAAAGTTCGGCTCGAAATCTGCCTGTTAAGGCGGAAAAGAAAATGTGCAAAAATTTTTAATGTTCTGTTATTGTGTTCTAACAACTTAAATGGCGCACCTGTTTGAAACCAGTTAGGAATGTCTCCTTACTGACAAGTGCGCCATTAAAAAAGACATTCCGAAAAAACTGGTTTCACCTTTAAATATACTTGAAAAATATGAGGGTGTAAATACTTAGAGAAAAGGTTACAATTACAACATATGGTTTTGACTCGAGATAATGTTTTTTATCCAAAGACTGAAACACCACTTTCTGACGCAGAGAGGCTTTCACTTCGTGACCGATACGACAGGTTTAATGCAAATGTTGAATTAAACAAAATTTGTGAATATGTTTTTCGTCAAAAACCTAAACAATTCCACAAAATTATCGCTTGGGGACTTGACCATATACTATACGATGTTGATTTTGATGAAAAAAGAATTGTTGTGCGTATTAATCAAACTACAGTAGAGGATGACTATTTTGAAGTCGAAAAATATATTTATAAAAAATTAATTTTACTGGGAATACAAAACTGTAAGGTACATTTTGTAGAAAAGAGAGGAAAAAATTTTCCGTATGATTTTATTATTCTAGATAAACTAATGATCGGCGATTTTGAAAAACTAATACAGGAAGGTGAATATACAACAAAAAACGAGGTAAGTCTTGTAAAGAAATCAGGTGAATTCCTCCGAAAGATACACACTATTAAAACTTCAAAATATGGTTTTTTTGATCGATCACAGTTAAAGAGCGGTTTAGTGGGGACAAAAGAAACATGGGCCGACTATTATTTAACCGCTTTCGAACTCAATTTAAATACGCTTCTAGAATTGAATTACATCAACAATGAAAAAGCAAATCAGATTCGTCAAGTAATTGAACAAAATAGAAAATTGTTAATATGCGACAATCCAGTTCTACTTCATGGAGATTATTGCGACCATAATATAATAAGTGATGTAAACACTATAACTGGAGCAGTAGACTGGACTGACGCTATAAGTGGGGACCCACTTCATGACATTGCTTTTTGGTCTTCTTTCTATCCAAAAGAGAGACTTGATTTGTTTCTTTCAGGTTATTATAGTAGCGAAAACAAACCTGATTTGTTTAATGATACTTTGAATTTATACCTATTGCGTATTAATGTGTCTAAAGCTGTACTACGACACAAATATGGCATAACCGAAAGAGTTCCTCTTGCAATAAGAAAAATTGACGAAAGCCTCGAATATTTTAGAAAAAATTAGTTATATTTATATCCCCTGTTAGAAAGATAAATACGATTGCGGAGCAATCGTAAAATCGCGCGCGCTGAAAATAAGCGAGGCCAAAGGCCGAGCTACGAATAGTACATCGGCTGGGTGGGGACAGCCGATGT
>LCLB01000024.1:539-8187 GCA_001001795.1 Parcubacteria group bacterium GW2011_GWF1_45_5 | reverse complement strand
CGTTGGTATTATTGCCGCTCAGGCCATCGGTGAACCAGGTACGCAGCTTACTATGAAAACCTTCCACATGGGTGGTGTTACAGGTGAAGATATTACTTCCGGTTTACCTCGCGTCGAAGAATTGTTTGAAGCCCGTAACCCATCGAATCCGGCTGTTGTAGCTGAAATTGACGGTGAAATTAGCTTCGGGAAGATTAAACGGGGTAACCGTGAAATCATTGTAACCTCCAGAACTGGCGAAGTAGTTAAATATTTGGTTCCACTATCGAAACAGATTTTGGTTCAGCGTGCGTTTGGCTGGGAGCAACCCATATATGCGCACCTGCCGTTGATTTTGGGAACCGATCGCACGAAATTATCGAAGCGCCATGGAGCCACCAGCTTGAAGGATTATATCGGTCAGGGGTACCTGCCCGAAGCGTTGTTGAATTTTCTTTCGCTTCTGGGATGGCATCCGTCGGGAGATCGAGAAGTGTTCCTGACCCAGGAATTGATCTCCGAGTTTTCGCTCGATCGTGTACAGAAAGGGGGAGCTATATTCAATATCGTAAAACTCAATTGGTTCAACAATTACTATCTTCGGAAAAAGTCCGTGGCTGATTTGCGCGAAACTGCCGTAGCGTTCCTGGTACAAGATGGCTTTTTGGAGCCTGCCGGAGAAAACGGCTACCGGTATCCGCAAACTGGCACCATCGCCACTCCCGCTTATCTTGAATCGGTGTTTGCGCTTGCGGTGGAGCGTCTAAACACGCTGGGAGAATTGAAGGACGCAATCCGTTATTTTTTTGAAGATCCGTCCTGCGAGGCATCCATGATCCCGTGGAAGCAGATGACCAGGGACGAAACAAGGGGGATTCTAAAACGGATTAAGGAAGTTTTCGACAAGGTATCACCAGACGAGTTCGGTAAGGAAAAAATCACCGTGGCGCTCGAAGAACTTTATCAGGGAGACAAGGGGCACGTCCTGTGGCCGTTGCGCGTTGTGCTTTCGGGTAAAGAAGCATCGCCCCCGCCGTTCGATATTGCCGCGATTGTCGGTAAAGATACGGTCATGCGCCGCATCGATAACGCGATTCAAACCCTTTTATAATGAAATATCCGGTATTAAAATGTGTCTTTCTTTTTGCCGCCCTTATGGGAGTTTTTGCTTTGCAGGGCGTTATGTCGCCGGGGTACCGGGCATGGGGCGAGGGCGACGTGGTGATCGATTTGAAACAGCGCATTCTGGACAAGGAAAAGGAAATCGAGGCGCTGGAGCGCGAAGCAGATGCCTACCGCGGTACACTCGAGGAAAATTACAGCGAACAAAAAACCCTTAAGAGCCAGCTCGGTCAGATCGACAAGGAAATCAAGAACGTCAACTACAATATTTCCATCACTCGGAAAAAATTGGAAGCGACCCAGCTGCGCATCGAGGAGTTGAGCGACAGCATCGATACCACCCAGGAAGGCATTGGCAACAACACCGGTCAACTTTCCGAGCTTATCAATGTGGTGAACGAAATCGACAACAAAAGTCAGCTAATGGTGTTTTTGTCCGTTGAGCAGTTTTCCGAGTTTTTCGGCGAAATCGCATACCTCGACAATATCCAGGAAAAGATCTTGGAGAAAATGAATTTTTTGCGGGTTTTGAAAAATACCCTGGAAACCGATCTCTCGAGTTCGGAAAAGGCAAAACAGCAGTACACGAATCTGCGCGGATCTTTGGATGTGCAAAAGGGAATCGCCGAGGATAAGAAAGACGAAAAGCAGAACATTTTGAGCGCCACCAAAAACCAGGAGGCGTTGTACCAAAAACTCCTGAACGACACCGTCGCCAAGCAGCAGCAAATCGAAAAAGACATCAACGGACTCGAAACCGAGCTGCGTAAGTACATTGATTTCGGTAAGATTCCACGCAAACAAATCGGTTTGTTTACCGCGCCGCTTCCCGGAGGCCACCTGACCCAGGAGTACGGCGAAGTGCCTAAAGGAAGCATTACCAGGAAGTATTATTCGTTCCACAACGGGCTCGATTTCGGATCAAAACTCGGGATAGGCGCACCGATTGTGTCGGCAGATATCGGTACCGTCAAAGCAATCGGCAATGACGGCAAATACGCGTACGGCAGATGGGTGGCGGTTGAACATCCGTACGGGCTGACGACGCTCTACGCGCACCTTTCCTATGTGGCGGTAACCGTAGGGCAGACGGTTAAGCGCGGTCAAACCATAGGCAATATGGGTAAAACCGGACTTGCTCTGGGGCCGCATCTGCACTTCACGGTGTATACGACCGACAGTTTCAAGACCGAGAAGCGGTGGTTCGGGCTTTTGCCGCTGGGTGCTTCGGTGAACCCCGACGATTATTTGTAACTACTTGCAGGCTTATGGCCGGCGGGGTAAAATTAAAAGAGTTATTGTATAAGAAATTATGGAACAACAAGTAGTTATCGAAAAAACAGTGTCCGACGTTCCTGTCGGGAAAAAGACAAAGACAAAGGTATTGAAAATCGTCGCCATTGTCCTCGTAGTCATTTGTGTCATCCTTGGTGTGGTATTCTATTTTACCCGTTCCATCGTGCTGGTGGCGCGTGGGCAATGGGATGCGCTTAACAAAGGGGATGTCACCGCCGCGTACTACCAGTACACCACAGAGGCTTTCCGTGAGGCATCTTCGTTCGAAGCATACAAGCAGTTCGCCGACCAACTGCGCGCATCGGGATTGCTTAGCGGGGCCGCGCGCTTTTCTGTTTCGTACCGCGAGATAAAAAATAATCAGGGACTTTTGAAGGGGAATATCGTGCTCGGAAAACAACTGACCCCCTTCGAGTATCGGTTGCGGAAGGAAAACGGTTCGTGGCGCATCGAGTACATGGTTATTGATTTTGGCAGAGATTAATCGGATTCTTTCCTTATCGGAAAAATTTCCATGAAGAAAACCATCTTAATAACATGCTGTATCTTGTGCGTCATGTCGTTGGTTGCACCGTCTTTTGCCGGAGCCATTACCTTTCGTGAACTGCTGGAAAAACCTCTTCCCGATGTGGGTGCGTTCGTAGCCAAAGTTTGGGATTGGTTCGGATGGCTATGGGGTAAGATCGTGCAGATCGTGAATGTGGTTTTGAACTGGGCTCTGGATCACATCTTGGCTTACATTTGGAAGATTTTGGTGTGGGCGTGGAATCTGATCAAAACAACATTTGTCGAAGCCTGGCACGCATTTTTGTATTTTTGGGGGCTTTTGGAAGACAATACGTTCATTGATTGGGGTAACATCGCTTGGCCCTGGGATTAAAAGGTTATGTTCAAATCGATTTCCGCGGTTCTTATTTGGTCGGAAAACTACAAGAAATTATCCGATTGGTATCGGGAGAAATTTGGATTTGAGGTGATTGAGGAGCTGGGGTATGCGAACGATACAGGTATCGGTTTACGCGTTGGTATATTTTATTTATGGATCGGTAATCATTCCGAAGTACATGGTAATAATAAAGATCCATACAGAATGATGTTTAATATCAGCGTTGATTCGGTAAAAGAGTCGTATACAGAATTGGTTGGCAAAGGTGTGGAATTCATTGCCCAGCCGTTTTTGGCGCCCACCAATAAATGGTTCGCGACATTTCAAGATATTGATGGCAATATCGGCCAATTAATCGGCGCAGAATGAATATGATGAAAACCATTGTCACGGATCTTGGTGGAGTCATTTACAGCTTTGATCCAGATTTTGATGCCGAAAAGCATTCCGGTAAGTTCGCCGAGGTCGTGCAGTGGTATGACACGCGCGTTCTCGGGTTTACCGGAGCACTCGAAGCATACCGGGGCGGTAAAATAGATCGTAGCCTTGATATAGAGCTTTTGGCCGTAACCAAGGCGTTGCAGACCAAGAACAGTGGCGCCCCAGACGAATTGCCGGTTTATTTTAATCAGCAGGCAATCCAGGTTCTTATTGGGAACATGCGAAGCATGAAAGTTGTTGCCATAGCTACTTCACGTAAACAAACATCGCGCTTGATTCTGGAAAAGGCTTTAGGCCCTGATCTATCCGGGCAAATTGATATTTATGACATGTCGGAATTCGGCTCCAAGAAAGATCCGGAAGCCTGGGAAAAGATTTTTAAGCACCTTGGCGGGGTGGATGTCATTATCGAGGACGGCGAAAAAAACCTGGAGGCTGCTTATCAGGCCGCGCTGTGGCTTGACTATATCCCCGTCAAATCAACGACGATGATATCTTTATAGTGGTATATGTCCCGGACCCTCGTTACCGCAAAGGTGAATCCCGATATAGACGGCACCGCGTCGCTGTTGGCGTACGCGCATTTTCTCAAGGAGCATGGTCAGGATGCGGAAGGACTAGTGTTTGGTTTACTTCAACCCGAAACGCAATATTTTATTGAAAAGCATAATGTGTTCGTGCCAAAAGAGTTAAATAACGGAGAAAATCGATGGGATAATTATATTCTGGTTGATGCTTCTTCAATGAAGGGGATGCCAAAGGCGGTGGTTGCCGACAGGGTAATCGAAATTATCGATCACCGTGAGGGAGAGCCGGAAAAGGAGTTTTCCCGCGCTAACATCCAAAATGAATTGATCGGCGCTGCGGCAACGCTTGTCACCGAGCGGTTCATGAAGGATACAATAAAGCCGCTTCCCGGCCACGCGAAACTTTTGTACGGAGCTATTTATCATAATTCGTTGAATTTTACCGCTTCCAATGCGTCTCCCCGCGACAGGCACGCGGCGGCTTTCCTTGAACAAGAATTCGGTTTTAAGGAACAGATGATTCATGAAATGTTTTTGTATGCCACCGATTGGATAAATAATAATATAGAACAAGCGCTTAGAGACGACGCCAAAGAATACGATATCGGCATTCCCATACGGGCGTACCAGCTTGTCGTATACGGTTCGGAAATTCTGAATGACAAAGAGATTATTGAAGATAGGGTGGCGAAGTTATCTCAAGAGGTTGGCGCTCGTTGGTCATTTTTGAATATGATTGATCTTGAGGCAAAGAAAAGTCATATTTTTTGCGCTAGTCCGGAAGGGCAAAAACTTTTGGGATCGTCATTGGGGTGTGTGTTCAAGAGTAACTGGGCGGAGCTGGAAATCGCGGTATTGCGCAAACAGATTATGCCAAAGCTCCGAATGGCGGTAAATTAGGAATCCTTCAAAATGGCAACAGTAATAAGGTAAAACAAGCCGTTTGCAAACATCTTGTTTTTATGGTATGATGAAATATCCCGTTTAGAGCGAAAGGAGCTAACATGAAACGGACATTGTTAGGGATATTCTTGTTCATTGTCGCCTTTATCATTCTTGTCATGTGGTCTGGTTCGTCATTCGACAAGATGATCCTTGGCCAACGGAACTGGGGCGGTCTGCTATACTGTGCAGCGTTCATCATTTCATTTGGCATTGGTTTCTGGGCGCTATTCGCACCCAGAAAAAAGGCATAGCATCGCAGCCAAAATCTGCCCCGCGTGAAAATTCGCGGGGCGGTTCATTTTTGTGATATAATTTTTTTATGAAACCCTACGAAAAAATGAACAGCCAGAACACCGCCTTGGTGGTTATTGATATCGTCAACGGGTGCTGCCATGAGCAGTGTGAAGACGGGAATTTGAAGTTCGGCAAAATCAGGAGCATGGTGCCCGGTCTTATTTCTTTCATAAAACAGTTTAAGGAAACCATCAAAGGACAGGTAATTTATACGAAAATCACCCCGTGGACAAAAGAATTTTTGCCTCCGAACCTGCGGGAACTTTACACGGATCCAGCGTGCGTTTACTATTCCACCGATACCACGGGGTTTTCCGAAAAATTCTATGAAGTACAGCCGGAAGCGGACGACATTGTGGTAACGAAGAACACCTACGATACATTTGCGGACAATGCGTTCCGGCAGATATTGTGGGATAAAGGTATCAAGTATTTGGTTATCACCGGTGTGTTTACGGACGGGTGCGTGCTGGCAACAGTATGCGGCGGGTTTCAGGCAGGGTGCAACTTTGTGATTTTGAAGGATTTGATTGAAACAACCGACGAACAAGTGCGCCAGGAACTGTCGGGGTACCTTATGCGGTACACTTTTCCGATCATGTACGGCAAGACCATGACTTCCAAAGAGTTTATTGACGGCTGGGGAGGTAATACTTCATGAATCCCAAGATTAATATTATCGAGGCGAAAACTATTTTTACGAAATCCGGGTTGCCCGGATCCGACCGGGTTATCAACCCCTACAACGGGTGCCTGTTCGGGTGCATGTACTGCTATGCGGCCCAGATCGCCCGGTGGAAGCATCCTGAAGAAGAGTGGGGAACGTACCTGGACGTGAAAATGAACGCCCCGGAATTGTTGAAGAAAGAGCTTTCTAATTTAAAAAAGAGGTTGGGAACCAAAAATTTCGGATCGGTATTTTTCAGCTCGGTGACTGATCCTTATGTGGGGCCGGAAGCGACATACCGGCTCACCCGGAAATGCCTCGAGGTTCTGGCGGATTTCGGATACGGGGGAGAAATTGCTATCCAAACAAAATCCCCGCTGGTGACCAGGGACATTGATATATTGCAAAGATTGAAGCGGGTCAGCGTAGGTTTTACGGTTACAACTCTGGACGATCGGGTTTCACGGTTCATGGAAGTAAAAGCCCCGCCGGTCAGCTCAAGGATACAGGCCTTGAAAGAACTGCATGCCAAAGGCATCAGGACGTACGCGTTCGTAGGGCCGATCCTGCCTTATTTTACGAATAGCGATCGGAAAATCCGCGCGCTTTTGGAAAAGTTGAAAGCAGCGGGGGTGAAAGAAGTATGGTTCGAGCATATCAACCTGAATTCCAAAATAAAGTCACGATTATTCTCGTTCCTTAAAAAAGAATCACCAAAACTTATTCCCGAATTCGAAAAAGCGGATACCACGGAATATCGGGAAAAACTGGACGGAATAATACACCTGGCCGTGAGAGAACTGGGATTGCATATGGCCTTTGGCAAGATTATCTATCATAAGGAGCTACCGAAAAAGAAGCTTCGGTAAACCTTGCCGACAACTTAAGAATATGGTATAGTCAAGTTATCATATTCTTGGGTTCAAAGGAGGCTCCCATGCCGTTCGTAAATCTGTACTTGCCCGCGTCAGCGAGAATGACGCCAAATGCGGAAGCCGATCTTGAGTTCCGCATTGCCCATGCCGTGGGTGCGGCAGTGAAACCGGTTGCCGAGGCAGCCGGTATTAAACTCGGTCCCGGAGAAGTAACGGCTTACTTCTTCTATGAGGATGAACGGCCATCCGTCATCCATGGCGAAAAACGCCGTGATGTGTGGGGCGAAGTCTGTACCGGGATGATCGGCCGCATGGCTGATGACGCAATCCGGCAGATGACCGGGCTGGTCACTGATCTCGTCTTCATTGCTCTAGGCGGGATGCACTTTGTGGAAATTTTCCCCCGTGTCCTGGATGGTAAGAACGTCGGTCGGCGAAAACCAGAACCGCCGGAAGAGTTCAGTCCGATGCATCCGTAACACCCAAGAGAAAGCCGCTCAGTAATGGGCGGCTTTCATATTTTACATAATATGTATATTCTGGTATAATTTACTATTCAACCATTTCAAGGAGGAAGGCATGGGAATTAAAGATGGCGGTCAGAAAGTATTCTTGT
>LCLB01000024.1:0-527 GCA_001001795.1 Parcubacteria group bacterium GW2011_GWF1_45_5 | reverse complement strand
TATTTTACATAATATGTATATTCTGGTATAATTTACTATTCAACCATTTCAAGGAGGAAGGCATGGGAATTAAAGATGGCGGTCAGAAAGTATTCTTGTAGTTTTCTGTGTGCGGCGGCAAACCAGCCCATTGGTTTCGTCCGGGTGGACCACTCCCGCATATTTGTCCTAAATGCGGCAATTCGAGTAATTCCGTGGTTCGTCTTAAGGGGTATCCAATTACTGCGTCTTTTCGTGCGTTCGTCGCAGAAGCGAAAAAGATTGCGACTTCGGCGCGGATTAGGACTCGTCGGAAATAAAGAAAAGAGGAAAGCCACCCAACAGGGTGGTTTTCTTATGGTGATGAAAAATCCCTTATGACACCGCGTGCTACAATTATTCATGCTTTACGGGATTTCACAAAAAACAGCGCGGATGTTTCTCTTGCAAAAACAAATGCTTTTGCCGCCACATCGGCTTTCGGGCAAACGCGGCATAGAAAAAGTTTTCGATACGCTTCGGACAATCCAGTACGATCCCTTGAACCC
>LCLB01000023.1 GCA_001001795.1 Parcubacteria group bacterium GW2011_GWF1_45_5 | reverse complement strand
TGTCTTAATGCCTACAAAAGAAGCTGCTGTACCTGCTGCAAGTTGGGGATGACCAAGAAATGCTTCTATGACAATTCCTTCAGCTATTCTCCTTGGGAGTTTCCCAATATGACTCTCTAAAAACCTTGTAAATTTCTTGCTGTCCTGGATAGTGGCATACCCCTCATTAGCCTCCCTCCATTCTTTTAAAAACTTTGGGTTTCTTTTTCCATATTCATTAATTTCTTTTGATATAACATCTTTAAGTTTTCCGTACCTGAACTGCAAATTTTTCTTTTCAGTCTTATCTAGATCTCCAAACAGGCCTTTTGAATTCATCCTTTCGTTTATATTATGATATGACTCCACAAGATCTTGAGCTGGATACGATCCACCAGAAACTTTTGACTTTAGCTCAGAAATAGCACTCTTTATTTCATTCTTTGAGGGCGTTGAGATTCCTTTAGAAAGTTCGTTCTCTAAACTTTCCAATCTAGATGTAAGATTACTTGTGTTAACCATTGCTTTTTCTGGTATTAACGCTTTAGCTTTTTTGAATTTATCACCCACGAATCTATCAGCCATTTTCTGATTCTTCAGACCCATCAGCCATAATGTTCCAATCTCAGAAGCAAACTGACCGCCTTCCCCAGCACCCAATTTTTCAGACACCTTGCTAGCACCCTTTGCCCCAGAGGCTTTTGCAGCAGCAGATAAAAGATTCTTTATCTTAGATGGATCTTTCCCCACTAAAAGCGAGGATGAAAGTTCTACAATGCTGTCGCCAAACTCTTCGGCAGCACTTTGGGGATCGGTAAACCCATTCGTCAATTCACTAGACTTCTTTTTGATGTCGGAGCTTGTGGGAAAACTTTTTAAAAAAGTTTTACCTGCCTTTTCGATGAAGTTAGGTTCTCTTTCTAAAAACTTAGGCCCTTTTGGAAGCTTACTTCCCAACCACTCTACCATGTTAATTACATCACCAGGCATACCAACAAGAGTCTCTCCGATCCTTGATGCCGTTCGCGCTACGTGTCTTACTGATTCGTTTAAAAAACCACTTTCTTCAGGAGCAGCATATTTTGACCAGTCTGTTTTTACTACCTCTGGATTCAAAACAACCTGTTTACTCGCGTTGGAATTTTGATCCTCTTCAGGAGCAACATATTTTGACCAATCGGTTTTCATCGCTTTGACGGCACGGAGACCCCATCATTCATGATGGGGAGGAAACGCCGCTCCTCTTTTGGTTAAAGTTTCTGACCTTAGACGCCTTTTTTTACTGGAAGGAAAACCCATCTTTAAGGGCTTCTTCAATCTTATTTGGTGGTATATTGTAAATCTTCCCTTTAGAATCTTTAAGTTTAATCGTTTGCTGGAACTTCTCAAGGCTGTCGTTGATTCCGGACTGGAACTCTTCTTCTATTTTCTGTAGCTCGGTTCCTATTTTTTCGTTTATCAAAAAACCCATATTTCTTGGTTTTATTCCTTTATTTTCAGACAAAACTTCCTTGTATGCATCATAACGAAGTTTACGTGCCTTGTTTTGCAACCTCCTATTCCTGACGATCGCGGCCCTACCTTTTTCAGAGTTAACCAAGGATGGAATTGACTTTAGATAAGCCTGAACTTCGTAATTTGTAACTCTTCCACCAGGAAACACCTTAGAAACATCTCTAAGGTAATCCGCTTCAAGCTTTGTAAATTCTTCTGTATCTGGGTTTCCCAAAATTCCAATAGGAAGACCAATTACACCCATTGTTTTCACCATCAAAGGGGTTGATAAGTTACCCTCTTTTGACAACTCTTCCATTCTGCCAAGTCGTTGATCTTCAGATTGTGCGGCTTTATATTCGGATTCAATTTCAGTGGCTAGCTGTGATACCCTTTCAGCCTCAATTTTTTCTCCCGTTGATTCAAATACCGGCTTCTTTTGAGCTATTATTGATCGCAAGCTGGTAGGAGATAAAGAAGACAATTCTTCTACTGGGACTTCCTCACCAGCTGCATATCTGGCCAATATTGCAGAATCTTTTTTACTTATATCGTTTTCAGCACTTTTATTTTTTAGATCAATGATTGACTTTTGAATCTTTGGGTCAAGATCCGCTATAGAAGGATCCAAGCCAGCTTTTTCATAAGCCTCTTTTGAGGATTTTTGCCGTTGTTGTTCGGAAATCTTCTTATTTCTATTCTCTAAGATAGCAAAAGCTTGGTCGCGCCGCTCTGGAGAAACCCGCTTCAAAATCTCTGTCATCGCGGTTTCGGTATTGATCGGATTTTCACTGCGAAGAGCCGATCCTAGGATCTGATCAATCGCAGAAATATCCATTTGTTTGCGATAGCCCTGCGACGCATTTACTGCCGCAGCAAATGTTGTCTGGAATGGATCTCTCGGGTTCATCGCTTTGACGGCACGGAGACCCCATCATTCACGATGGGGAGGAAGTGCCGCTCCCCTTTTGGTTAAAGTTTCTGTTCGTGTTCGTGTTCTTGTTCTTGTTTTCCCTAACTTGTGCTATGTGTATCCTCTTCTGTTTCCGGACTGATTATTATCAACACTTAGACCACTAGAAGATTGTCCAAAAATCCTTTCAAGAAGATCACTATATCCAGGACTTGCTAGATATCCAGATGCAGCCTGACCCATTCTTTCAGAAGATGTGTCACCTGGAGCTACTCCAGGACCAGCACCCTGAGCAAGGCCAAGTGCCCTCATCTGACGATCCATTGCGCTTTCTTGAAACTGACCATATTGCTGACTAAGCAATTTTTGCATATCAATACCGGCCCGAGTCAATGCATCTTCCATGCCAGTTCCGCGTTGCTGGCCAGATGCTATGTAGCTTTGTTGAATCTGGGGAGAGATTTGGTTGCTGAACATGTCTATCGTTGGATCAACATATGATTTTTGAAATGCATCAATGTCCGAAGCAAACAGGTTAGCATATGGACCGCTTCCCTTAGTCCCCGCAAGAATCTCGTCCACAGATTTCCTTTGCTGCTTCTGAATTGGAGACTCTTTAGGCTTACTCTTATTGAGAAGTCCAGAAGCTACAGGCCCAGCTATCGAGGCAAGTAGATACATTGTCATTGGGTCCATTTTCCTCACTTTGACGGCACGGAGACCTCATCATTCATGATGGGGAGGAAGTGCCGCTCCTCTTTTGGCTAAAGTTTTTGATCGTGTTCTTGTTTTCCCTAACTTGTGCTATACTACAGCTTGCTTTTGCAGAGTCTGCTATATCGCAGTAATGCGGTAGTCGTGCGACCAGGGATGCGATTAAGTCTTTGCAACCGTAGTCCCCTAAGACGGGTAGGCGTGCCCACGCTGATGTCAGCATACGGAATGGCTCCAGGGAACAGAGCAAAGACCCTGAATTAGAGCTAAGGTAACGGGTTGGTATTCTCGCTTCGTGCATAAGTTGCCTTCTTAGTTACAAGCTTTCGGCTTTAGCCGGGAGTAGTTGACCAATATCATCCCAAGTAAGAGCCAATCCCCTAGGACAGAGAGGAAGCGCGGCCTCCTGTTAAAGTTTTTGATTCTACGACAGCGTCTTCCAAAAGACAGCGGTCGGTGAACTGTGTTTCGTTAATATCTCAACTTTATTAGATGACGAGTTGATCGTCAAATCACCGTCGCTCAATAAAATGTCCGTAGTGGATCCGTCAGTGGTTCTAACATAGACATCGGGCTTGCGATTGATAGCAATAGCCAAGTCTCTATACATGTCCTCCAGCATCTCAAGCAAGCGCTCTGGTGTGACATTATCTCGATTGCCAATATCGTAATTCTCTGAAATCTTAACCACTCGTCATGCCTCCTGCTCTGCAATGGATTCTAATACTAGTTATTACCGCCTGTGTCGCAGGACTCTCCTGACGAATCTTAAATGTAAGAAAATCCGATTCTTGGTTCACTATCGCCGTTATCCACTTTCGTTCTTTCGTCGAAGAACCAGGTTGAAGTAAGACGCCGCTCTTAAATGGCGATTCCTCTTCGTCAGCATACATATCCAGATAGACGAATCCACTATTTGTATTCAAAAGAAACTCTAGATGGCTAACGAAAACCTTTCTCCCCTTGTCTCGATAAGGATTGAAAGGATTCATCGTCGCTTCAAATAAAATAAGCTTCGAGATAGAGCCGCCTGTAGTATAGGCGCTCCAATCGGTAGAATTGGCATTAACCGTTATCGAATTCAAGGATGCCGCAGTTATAGTATATGGCTCTAAATCCGCTTCAAGATTCGATGGATCAAAATTATTTATCTCTGTCATGCCTTCGACATTAGCAATGACAACACGATCACCTATAGCAAACGCCTGATCGCTAGTAGTCAAAACAGCAGAACCCGCATTAGTTATCGCTGTGATGTTGGAGAAGTAGTCGTCATAATCTTGATTTAGTTGATATATGAATCCCGAGTCGTCGCCAGCAAGAGTTTTCTGAGTGCCTTGCGTTACACCAATAGAGTTCCAAATTTCCTCTGTGGTATCCCATTGTGCCCACGAAGGATTCTTTGTCTCATCAATATCTTCCCAAGTAAGAGCCAATCCCCCATCGGTTTGACCAAATACCGTAAACCTGGCGTCGTAAACTGACCAACTCCCTTCCTCGTAATTATTCACTAAGACAGTATCTTGGGTGGAACCTTCAGTACCTGCCTCCTTGTACGACCAAAGAAACTGGCCATTCAGACGGTCAAATCCACCGTATGTAAGATTAAATTCTGATGGTAGAATGTCATCGGTAGAAAAGTAAGGGATCTTATTGTCGACTCGCAAAGACTCCCTTGAGTCCGTTGCAATAATTCCAGTTTTTCCAACCGAACGAATTTCGTTGTTCCAGCTAGCGAATGAGAACGGCGCATCAGTTCCAATTACTCCTGGCACTTTACGCCAAATATACGGATTGAATGGATCTCGTGTTTTTTCAAGTACCCAGTTACTACGAGAAAAATTACCAATTATGTAATTCCCAAGAATGGAAGCGCCGTTCAAATATTCCTGAGTGTCAGCAGGCAAAAGGCCAGCACCAACAGTGTTGAACTTGTCTCCATTGCCTGAAACACTCCTAATAGCAGAGTAAAGAACGGCCTGAGGATTATCTAATCCACCGATCAAAGGCTGGAAAAGGTTCAGACGTTCACCAAAATAGATCACATACCAAGCATTGGTAAGCGCACCGCCGGAAGGAGCTTGGTAGTCTGGATTATCTACTAAATTTGTGAAGCTAAGGACATTCGTTCCGTCATACATGTAAATGTCTGACATTCCCTTTCCAGGAAATACAAACCGTTGACTTCCATCCCCAAAAGGATAAGTGGTACCTGAAACATAGTCTTCGTCGGTTGCTATCGCAAACCCGCCTCCTGGAGCTGCTCCAGCCATGGGGACTTGGTCGAAGGTGTTTGTTCCTTCGTTGAACTTGTATAAAAATTCTTTCGATATTACCAGGAGCTGCTTTGAGCTGTCGGGAAGAGTATGCTCAAAGATTCCCATTACCCTGGTTCCGTCAGCAAGACGACCCGATGAAAACTGAGTGAATCCCTGACGAGATTGCAGGACTTGACGATAGATATAGCCATTCCGAATGCTTTGAAATGAGTCGGCTGGTTCTAGATAGTTTACACCATCCTTAGCTACACCTGTCCTATAGCCTGTTATCTCGAAGATATCCATCACATTGCGCGCGCGAGTACTTTGTCCTTTAGGACAGAGAGGAAGCGCGGCCTCCCGCTAAAGTTTTTGATCAGCCGCCGAAGACCACAAACCAACATTGAATAGGATCAATAGCCGCTGGCGATCCAGCATAAGTAAAAGTTCTAAATTTAAAAAGCGCCGTGCTCTTGACGTTCGTAAGCGTAGAGGCCGCCGACATAGTAAATACCCCAACATCGTTAGCCGTGGCTGTATTCCGAACGCAATCACCAAGAACAAGATAATTATTAGTTGGAGTCGCTGCTGCGAATGTTGCTGTAAAAACCCCTGCAGAATCTCTTACTATAGTTGAAATATTATGTTTATATTGGATAGTCACCACACCGCCTACAACAGTGAAAACACCACACGCCCGAATGCCAAGCATCTGCATGACCTGCGACGCATTTCGAAAATATGGTTGAATGTCCTGGTTTGTTGGAGATTCAGCGGCAGTCTTTTCTCGCAGATAGATATTTCCATCCATGCCTGTTGAAATCGTAGCATCTACTGCTTGCTTAGGCATATTGACAAACTTATGGCGACCGTCTTCGTTTGTGCCAATATTCCAGTAATGATCGTTATTCAGCGTAGTTTCTATGTACGCTGTGTTTTGGACGCCAGGCGTCTTATTGGCACGCACAGAACTACTACCTATTGGCCAAGTCGAATTCCAGGGCATTTACATTCTCCTTTAGAATCGCGGTGCTGATCTTTGTTGCTTTATCTGGTTATGCGTCCTTGTCAACAGCAAGCGACGCTCTCTGTTGAAACCACGCTGTATTTGTCCTATATTCTCCTGGTCGAATCTATAGTCCATCGCGTAATTTACCGCTGAACCGTAAGCCAAGTATCTAAGCCAATAGTCATGGGGTATAGCCTCGTTCCCCGTGGAACTAAACTCTGGATTGATCTTGTACCCGTATATTTTGACGGTATATGTATCGTTTGGAATCGTTCTAAAGACTAGCTGGTTTCCGTGGTACAAAACCTCAGTAGGAAATCCAGGTGTCAAAAGATCTTCATTGTTGATACCCCAAAACCCATGGAAAACTCCCGGATCTTGATATAGATCTACCGGATTCCAAGAGACAGAACTCCCAACCGGAGCAGCAAGAGAAATCAAAATCTCTGATGATAGATTTGAAAATAATATAGACGTCTCATTGCTTGGAAAGGTATAAACGCCGTCTGTCGTTCCGTCAATGTCAAAAGATAAAGCGCCAAATTGCTCGAATACGTGAAGGTCGTCCGTCATCGTCAATGATGTAAAATCGTTGAGATACTGCAATAGTGTAGTATCGCTAGAGTCTGAATCGTTTTCGTTCCTGCGGTTTATCGCCAACCTTATAATTCGGAGAACGTCCGATACATACCTTGTCATCTTTATTTTAATCCGCGTAAATTGTTCTTAAAGTAAACCTCGGATCCTTATGGGAAATTCCAGTTTCTTTTGCTCCGTCCTTCCCCTCAAACCACTTCCAGACAGGAGTGCCCTTCTCTGATAGATAAGAAATAATGCACTGTGGAAGATCGTATGTCTGACCAGGAACTAGTGTTTGGTCAAAGTGAATGAAATTATTAGAAACATACACCTTCAAAGGATTTCCTGGCTGATCCACACGACCAAAAACAACTCTAGTCGTCGGATGGAGCTCAATGGGGCACTGCTTATAGGGATATCTACATAGTTTTAACTTTTTATTTAGACGTGCGGCTTCTTCGTTATACAGACGATAATCTCGAATACTCTCTAATGGCATCTCGTCAATGGATTGCTTTTCTTCGGAGATAGCCTTATCCATTATTTCCGTTTTTGCGGGTCTTCCCATTTAATACTCCACATTAAATTTTATAATATCGCATGCGCGATTGTAAAATCGCGCATGCAGTTTTTCGTTAGGTTACTAGATCACCAAGATCGGTAATTTTTCCCCACTTATATGATTCAATCAAGAACACGTCTGAATCTGCACCCATAACTGATGTTCCAACAGTTAACTTATAAGTAACTGGATCGTAGGAATATTCGTTAGGAACGTATGGTGTGCTCTCGTAAGGGGATACTTGCGGGTTGTTCAACGACAAAATTCGTGTCTCAAGAACAACTCGACCACCAGACACCCATGCAGTATAACCAGTTCCATCAACAGGCTCACCGCTAACAGGATCCTTCAGACTGAAGGTTGTCGAGGTCAAAACAACGATCTGATAG
This sequence comes from Parcubacteria group bacterium GW2011_GWF1_45_5, assembly GCA_001001795.1. GTDB lineage: Bacteria > Patescibacteriota > Minisyncoccia > UBA6257 > Brennerbacteraceae > GWF1-45-5. The sequence goes on along the minus strand of LCLB01000023.1, from coordinate 4,983 downwards.
CGATTGTTGTTCAACTGATCCATCCCACGAGCGGTTGGCATGTCCGAGCCAAGGTCCGTGATTCGAACGATTTGGTTAGTCTGGAAGCCATGTGCTGCAGTTGTTGTAACAACAACCGGATCAGCAGCGGTTACACCAGCAATGAGAGCACGGAATGCCGTCACTCCACCAGTAGTACAGGCTACAGTGTAACCATTAGTTGCTAGATCAACAAAGTTGAAAGACGCAGCAGCTGCCGAATCAATAACTTTCTGTTGATATGCATGGGCAGCAGTCGTTTGACCACGGAACCATACACTGATCGGCAGCTTGCCAGCCGTTGAAGTCCAATGAGTTAGGTTATTGAAAACAACCTTATCGGGTTGGAAATTGAAAGTGAATGTGTGAGCAGTACCAGCAGAAATAAACTGGAACGCCTCAGACATAGATTGCCCTAGAAATAGGTCGGCCATTTTATCTCCTTATGCTTTAGTGGATAGAAGGGTGACGATATGCGAGTCATCAAGGATCGCTGCGTTGAAATACGCAGTGAAGCCCATCGACTGGAATCGATTCAAATAATCATTGAAACCAAGTGGCTTCATGATCATTTCGGTAGCAACCTCGTCGATACTGATATACCCATAGGCATTAGCTCCAACGAATGTGTTGTTATAAACTGGAGGAGACGCGCTGGAATACTTGACGAGTGTCGAAGTGACCCAGCGCGCTTCCTCGGTAGCGCCGAATTCAGACTGGAGAACAGCGTCTTGCGCGCCATACTGCGAAGTCGGAACGAATGCATTCAGAGCGCGAATGTCTGGTTTCAGGTTAACGTGAGCCACTACCCAAAAAGCCGATTCTACAGGACCCGTACCAAAGCGCGAAGCGCCATCAATGACAGGAGTCATCTTCTCAGTATCATTATCATCAAGATACTGAATCGCCCTATCGACGTCAGCCTGAGAAAGTTCAGTTACAGCGTTTCCATTCGAGCCGTTAAGGCAAGAAATCTGCGCTACCGAAGCATCCCAAACGTCACGAGTCACCTTGTCTAGCATGGTATGCATGCACTGGCTAAGGTTATCAGCGGTTTCTGAAGTTGCGGCTAAGAAGAACAACCTTCCCAAACTCCTGAACCTGAACGTTAATATCAAACTTTGTTACTTGTTCAGGTGATGGATCGGCATCTTCGCTCAAGACAACCGGATCGGAATTTAAGTTCTCTTGACGACGGAAAGCCATCGTACTAGTACTCTTCGTAGGTAAACTAAAAGCTCGCCCAAAAAGATTGTGCACATTCCTAGGCTTAGAACGCTGTAGTAGCGCTCTGTGAGCCCATCGATCCGACATCGAGCCGTAGGCTGATGTATCGGTAATTCCAGTGGCCATTTAGACCCCCCAATTAAGCTACCGCCTCTTCTTGCGATCGGTTCTCCACGTACGATACTCATCGTCCGACATTGACATCACATCGACCGCATCGTTAAGAGCTGCGGCCTTAGGGATTCCACCAGGAGAACCAGCTACTGGTTTCTTCTCTACTTTTGGCTTTAACTCTTGACGCTGCTTAGGTGTCAATGCGTTCATCAATAGATAAGCCTCTTCATATCGATTTTGAGCTTCACCGATTGCGTTTCTAAGGTTAGGTCTCTGTTTTAAAAAAGTTTCTAAGTTATCTTCAATGTACTGTGACTTTTCTGGATTCTGCGAAATCCAGAGAGATTCTTGGACTTTTCTCACTATCGCTGCTTCAGAACGACTAATGTCGTTCTTCACTTCTGCTTTTGTCGGAGCTTCGTATTGAGACTCATCTTCTTCTTTTGGTTCAGGCTTTATGCGCTGCTCCTTAAGATATTGATTCTCAACTTCTGCTCTTTGTCTAGCCTCTCGCTCGGAATGCCTCTTAGCTCGTTCCTTTTGAAGAGCCGATAGCGGTACCATTTTCTCCTGCTCGACGGGCGCATCCGCGCTTTGCTCGATTTCAGGAGATTCCTGCACTTCGTCCATCACTTCCTGAGGTTCGGTGTCCTCGTCCATATTTTCTCCCGTTGTACATGGCTTGCCGCCACGAGGCTGCACTAGTTTAGTTAGTGACTCTTGGGAGCGCTCCCTTAGCTTGAAGGTAAGCTGCTCCCTTGGTATTGAAATCCACTTTCAGTTTCTTATCTGCGCCTCTAGCTGGAACTACCCAAAGAAGTTCGCAAATTTCTTTTTTGTTATTCACGACAAAAACAATTTGATTCGTCATGAATGGTGGTAGCTTATGTGTCACGACTGGTCTTGATATGTGGAACTCGCCAGAACCCGCTTGATCAAACTTCCCGTGGAACACTACGTAATATGTTCTATCAAGATGCTTGCAAGCGTTCACGACCTCTTCGACATATTTATCTACCAGCTTCTTCAGAGCCTCTTTCTCGTCGATAAAATCGCGAGGAAGAATCAACCCTGAATGCGGACACGTTGCTAGCATTACATTCCAGCCTTACCGCGAAGACTGTCTTGTTGCGCCTGTGCTTTCTTCAGAAGCTTATTAGCTTTCTGCTGATCAGCATTGCCGCCAGGACCGCACATAGGTGCGACTTCACGAGCAGCTTTAACAGGATTCTTCGAGTACGAGCATAGGCCTTTGACCGACGTCATCGAACCACCATTGCCTTTTCCGTTATAGGGCATTTAAAACCTCTTGATTGATTTGTTGTTGAGCCGCCTGAAGCGTCTGGTTTTCAGAGCTACCCTGCGTCTCGGAGTTGATTTGATCGCTTGTCGACTCAATCTGAGCAGAGACTTTCTCACGAGACATTATTTCTTGCTGCTCTAGAGAATTTACAAATTCGAGTACTCGCAAGATCCTCTCATCTTCCATCGATGCGATCTCTGTGATCGTCTTCGCTCTAGCAAGAGCGGCCTGAGCCATATTCTCTTGTGCCTCACTAGCGCGTTCAGCTGCGAGACCAACGTCGGCAATTACGCGAGCACGACGCTCTTGAGCCAAAGATGTCATCTGTTCTTTCTGAGCATTTGCAAGCTCCATCGCCATGCGCTCTTGCTCGTCGATCTTCTTCTGTTGTTCAGCGACTTTCTTCTCTTGCTCTTCAATCGCAGCTTGCAGGTCGGACATACCAGACATCTGCAATGCTCGGATGATCTCAGATTGCGGAACGTCGACAATGCCATCGCGCTTGAGATTGACCAGCTCGTAGTAGTAAGCATCTTTCTGCGACTTAGAACGTACACCCTCTTTGATAACAGCATCGTATTGCTCGAACTGCTGCTCATAGAACTGCTCTGTCGGCTCTTCATTCAAAATTCTATTTACTTTACCACGAGGATAATGGTTTTGGATGCATGTTAAAACTAAGCTCCCAAGGATCTGCTGCGACTGATCAATGTTGTCGAAGACCTTGCGATTGCTCATCAGATTTTGAGCGATTTGAACTTGCGCGAGACGACCCGATAGTAAAGTGTTTCGCTTCTCATCCATACCTAACGACGCTTGGGTAACATTCCCAAGCGTTAATGTTAAGTCGTCTAATACTTTCTGATATTCTATGAGAGCCGGATTAGCCCCCCCGCCCTGCAACTGCTGCACAGACTCCAGGCCCTGAGGAGCCTTCTCGGGATCTGCATCTATGCCAATAAGACGATTTTGCCCCGATTGCTGCATATCTGTGGGGTCGGGAACACTGCCGATCAGGTATTTGTAGCCTGTAGATATAGTGCTATCCATCATATCTATGATCTTCATGTGCCGCTTATTGAATTGCCGTTGAGCGCTCCATTGGCAGGATGCCATTCCTTGGATGCGCTGCGAAGGCATCCAGATCGATGGTTCCATATAGCAGATGCACGGAACAAACGGGTACGTCTCTACAATTCCGGTAGTGTCTTCGCCAGTGAAAACATGCTGCCCGTTGAGCATCACATGCATTTCAACGTAGGGACGAGAGACTGTACGAACTTCGACATTTGGCATCTGTGCCATGTCTAGTCCCATAACTTCAGAGTCGCTTCGATCATCACGAAGACGCTTCATTCCAACTTTGAGACGCTTCTTTTCGTCAGACGGAAGATCCGTGATATCTCGATAGAATCCAGTGTCTACATCGACGAGAAACTGACGCTCACGTGTCGTGCGACGATAGTATTGATCGTATGCGAGGAGATTGCGATTACGAGAGAAGGTGGTGAAATTTGGATGATAGCTAAGGAACTTGTCATCACGGAAACCGACTGCAATTGCGTCGATCTCAGACGGATCAACGTCAGGAAGAAGCTGCTTCGCGTAGTCTCTACTGATTAGATCGCGAGTAATCGAGTATGCGCAGTCGACGAGGTCAAGATGCTCAAAAGTCGGATCTAAATAAAAGCTGTTATATGTACGCTTAAAGAATTTAATATCACCATTAACGAAGTCTTTTGAATAGTCCATGCGAATACCGCACAGGGAGATTCCGCTCTTGAAAGATTCATCACAGGCGTCTAGAAACTCTGGATAGCCACTGCCTTTGTCCCATACATAGTAACCAATCTTTGTTAGTTGGTCGGCTGTCTTTTGGTCAGATCCCTCGACAGGGGCATAGATTACGGAATTGATATTATCGCGCAGATACCCGGAAAAAAACTGCAAGGGACGTCGCATGATATTGAGCTCGATCGGCTCGCGACCTTCCTTAATAAGTTCCCGTCTCTCAGTATCAGACCATGTATATCCGGACGCTGCTAAGGTGTAGACTTTGGCATCTTGAATAAAAGGAGCCCAATAGTCGTGGGCATACCTATAGTTTTCTTGAAACTCAGCTGTTATCGAACGATCGCTCATCGCTTTGACGGCATGGAGACCCCATCATTCATGATGGGGAGGAAACGCCGCTCCTCTTTTGGCTAAAGTTTCTGTTCGTGTTCTCGTTTTCTCTCTTTTCTGCTATACTACAGCTTGCTTTTGCAGAGTCTGCTATATCGCAGTAATGCGGTAGTCGTGCGACCAGGGATGCGATTAAG
>LCLB01000022.1:2314-11423 GCA_001001795.1 Parcubacteria group bacterium GW2011_GWF1_45_5 | reverse complement strand
CATCTTCTGCAAGAAATGGAGTATCTAATGGTTCCCGGGAAGCGAGAAAAAATGATTGCCAATGGAAGGTTATTGGTGAAAACAGAGTTTGATAACGCAAGTATTGCCCAACAAGTCGTTGATTTATATCAAAGCAATTGATTATAGAAATTCATGAAAGTAACCATTATCACCGTCTGTTATAACGCCGAAAAGACCATCGAGGATACCATTAAAAGTGTGTTGGGTCAGACGCATAAAAACATCGAGTATATTATTGTCGATGGCGCCTCGACCGATAACACCATGAAGGTTGTCGGAAAATACAAAGATCGAATTGCTAAGATTGTTTCCGAAAGAGACAGGGGTATGTACGATGCGCTTAATAAAGGGATTGCTATGGCAACGGGCGAAGTTATCGGATCCCTGAACAGCGATGATTTTTATTATAATGTGGGCGTGGTGGAACGGGTCGTGCAGGCTTTTGATGATTTCGGTTGCGATGCGGTATACGGAGATCTCCAATATATTTCTAAATTTAATACTGCGAAACTTGTTCGTTTTTGGAAGGCAGGTGAATACGCTCTTTGGAAACTCGCGGCAGGGTGGATGCCGCCACACCCGACATTTTTTGTAAAAAGGTCGATCTATATGCGCTACGGAGGTTATCGGTTGGATATGCGATTGGCAGCGGATTACGAGCTGATGTTGAGGTTTTTGAAAAAAGGGAATATCCGGGCCGGGTATATTCCCGAAGTACTGACCTATATGCGGGTCGGTGGCATGGGGGAAAAGAACTTTTCCAGCAAGCTGAACGAATGGCGCGATGTCTATCGGGCGTGGCTGGTGAACGGGTTCGGATTTCCCATCCTGATGCCTCTCCGGGCGTTTACCCGCGTTATCCAGTTGTTTTCAACCAAACGATAGGGTATAATGCCTATGCTGCCGAAGTAGTTCAGTGGCAGAACGCTTTCTTGGTAAGAAAGAGGTCGTGGGTCCGATTCCCACCTTCGGCTCAGATTCTAATGGCGAGGCGATTGGACCATTGGGAATCTATGTAATATCAATATTTGTTATAGATATGGCAAAAACATCTAAAAAATCGAAATACTCGGAAAACCTCATTAAGCTTCAGTGTACCGTGTGTAAACGTTATAATTATTATACGCGGAAGAACAAAAAGTTGGTGGAACGAAAAATCGAACTCTCCAAATATTGTCAATCTTGCAAAAAGCACACACCCCATAAGGAAACAAAGAAGAAATAGCTTTTTGACAGGTATATTTCCGTTGTATTTAATTTCATGATTTCCGCGGGCTGTCGCGTGGTGATTTTGGTTTGGGATTTTGCTATACTGGGGCAACGGGGCTTTAGTGTAATGGCAACATATCGGTCTCCAAAACCGCTGATGGGGGTTCGATTCCTCCAAGCCCCGCAAAACGACACAAAACAACCTTTCTCTTAACAGGGTAAGACGTGATACACTATAGTCAGTATGACATACGAACTTTACATGTCTCATCAGGATCTGGTAACGCGGCTCATTCAAAGCAATGTTTTGAAAACCTCTGCTATTATTGATGCGTTCAAGAAGATAGACCGGAAGGATTTTGTGCTTGAGGCGTTTGCCGACGAAGCCTATGGAAACTACCCGATCAGTATCGGCGGGGGGCAGACGATTTCTCAACCATGGACGGTTGCCTTTATGCTTGAATTATTGAATCCTCTTGCAGGAGACCGCGTACTGGATATTGGTTCCGGTTCCGGATGGACAACGGCGCTTTTGGCGCATATTGTTAAAGATTCCAAAAAACAAGGAAAAGTGTTCGGAATCGAGATTGTTCCCGAATTGTGCATCTTTGGAGAAAAGAATTGCGAAAAATACAAACTTATTTCATCTGGCGCCGCTTTTTTCTACTGCGGCGACGCTACCGGAGGAGTTACAGATCAGGCGCCATTCGACAAAATACTTTGCAGCGCGGCGCTTCAGACCACCGAATTGCCGCAATCATGGAAAGACCAGTTGCGCATCGGTGGCAGGATGGTGGTGCCCATGGGCAACAGCATTTTTGCATTCGATAAAGTCACGGAAAAAGATTTCATTCATCAGGAATACGAGGGATTTGCTTTTGTCCCCTTTATTACCTCCCAAAATATATAATCAATCACATGTGGAACGACCTAAAGCAGCGCCTCGAAGCGCTTCGAATTCAACTCCGTCGTTGGGCGGACTGTCTTTGACATTTCTGCCAAAGAAATCAGGATTAAAGAATTGGAGCACGAGCTGGAGGATCCCCATGCGTGGGAGGAATTCGAGCGCGCAGAGCAGTTATCCCGTGATCTGGGCGAGCTTAAGGAAATAGTTTTTGAGGTTTCGGAAGTGCAAAAAAGGCTCGACAACATTTTTCTTATTATCGGAATGGCGGATAGGAAAAATGAGGAAGAAAAAGTAGAGGATGGAATTCTGGAACAAGTCGGTCTTTTGGAAAAAATGTTGGCAGGGAAAGAACTCCAATTATTTTTATCGGGAAAGTACGATAACCGTCGCGCTACGTTGGCGGTATATGCAGGTGCGGGCGGAGACGATGCCGAGGATTGGGCACATATGCTCTGGGATATGTACCGTTCGTTTTGTGGAAAGCGCGGTTGGGAATTCAGGGTTATTGACGAGCACGGTTCCCAGGACGGGGGCATTAAAAGCGCGGTTGCGGAAATATCGGGAAGTTATGCCTACGGGTATTTGAAGGGCGAGTACGGGGTACACCGTCTGGTTCGCATCTCCCGATTCGATGCTTCAAAACAGCGCCACACTTCGTTTGCGCTGGTCGAGGTGCTCCCCGAGATAGCGGTAGACGAGGTGGTTATCCGTGATGAGGATATTGATTTGGATTTGTTCCGTTCGTCCGGTCCTGGTGGCCAGAATGTAAATAAAGTAGAGTCTGCGGTCCGCATTACCCATAAACCATCCGGTATTATTGTCGCCTGTCAGAGCGAACGCAGCCAAGAGCAGAACCGCAGGAAAGCTCTTTCGCTTTTGCGCGCCAAGCTGCATATACAAGCCGAGCAGTCCCGCACCAAGGAACGTAGCGGGCTTAAAGGCGAACGGAAAGAGATTGCCTGGGCCAATCAAATCAGATCGTACGTCCTCCATCCGTACAAAATGGTGAAAGATCACCGAACCGGCACGGAAACTTCACAGGTGGACAAGGTGCTTGCCGGAGATTTGGACATATTTGTTGAGGCCGAGCTCAAAGTAGGATATACTGCATAAGAGATGAATATCATTGCATTTGAAAACGTTTCCAAGATTTACAATTCCCATTCTGCGGCCGTAGATGGGGTTAGTTTTGCGGTTGAAAAAGGGGAATTTATTTCTTTGGCGGGGAAATCAGGTGCCGGGAAAACAACACTGCTCAAGCTTCTCATTGCCGAAGAGCGTCCCACCAAGGGACGGGTGTTATTCAACGGTCAAGACGTCAATAAGATGCCCTCCCGGTATTTATCCGTTTTGCGCCGTAAAATCGGTATGGTATTTCAGGATTATAAATTACTTTCCCATAAAACAGCCTATGAAAATGTCGGATATGCCATGGAAGTTGCGGGCATGTCGGATCAAGATATCAGGCGCGACGTACCGCAGGTTCTCGATATTGTCGGTCTAGGTGATCGTTGGGAGAACTTTCCTTCGGCTTTGTCGGGCGGAGAAAAACAGCGCGTGGCTATCGCCCGTGCTTTGGTCCAGCGGCCCGAGGTGATTGTTGCTGACGAGCCGACCGGGAATCTTGATCCGATTAACACCTGGGAAATTGTAAAATTACTGATAAAAATCAATGAGCTGGGAACAACCGTCGTATTGGCAACGCATAACAAGGAAATCGTCGATTCATTGGAGCGGCGGGTGGTTATTTTGGACGGTGGCAAGCTTATTAGGGATGAGCAAAAAGGAAAATATATCATAACGTAACTATGTTCATCGCATTACAGCGTATTATTCGGGCGGGATTCCATAATTTTCAGCGCAACCTTTGGATGGTATTCGCCACCATGGGGATTATGTCCATTACGCTTTTTATCGTGTCGTCGTTGACCTTATTTAATTTTTTGACCCGTGAGGTGGTGGGGATTATCCGTAACAAAATCGATCTAAGTGTTTATTTCGTGGTAACTGTCGAAGAAGCGGAAATTCTCAAGGTTCGCGATCTTATGAAGCAGCTTCCCGAAGTAAGCGATATTCAGTATGTCTCACGCGAAGAAGCTTATGCCAAGTTTCAGCAAAAGCACGCGAGTAACGACGTGATTACCAAGGCTTTGGAAGAGCTGGGTGGGAATCCCTTACAGGCGTCATTAAATATCAAGGCGGAAACAAGCGACCAGTACGCCGTGATTTTTAACTTCCTCGAGACTGCGCCGTTCCGTGAGTCCATCAGCAAGGTGAATTTTACGGAAAACAAACTCGTGATCGAGCGTTTGAATAAAATTATCCGCGCGATCCAGGGAGGGGGATTGGGGATTATTCTTGTGTTTGCCGGATTGGCAATTTTGGTGGCGTTCAATTCGATCAGAATGGCGATTTATTCGTTTCGCGAAGAAATAAACATTATGAAACTGGTAGGCGCTTCGAAATGGTTTGTTCGGGGGCCGTTTTTTGTCATGGGTGCCATGATCAGCTCCCTTTCGGCTCTGTTGGTATTTGGAATTTTATGGGCGGGGATCGCGGTTGCTTCGCCGCGTTTGGCGAACTTTTTGCCGGAAATCAGCCTGTACGGATTTTTCAGCCAACAGTGGTTTATTGTGTTTCTTATTGAGTTTCTGGCGGGTTTGGCGGTGATGTCTGTGTCAACCTACCTTGCCACGAGCAAGTATTTGAAAGAGAACTGATTTCGTGGTATAATCATTTACCTTAATTTCTAAATACTATGGAAGGTTCACGTCATTGGGCTGAAGATTCCAAACCGGAAGAATGGGAAAAGTTAAAACTAGAAACAAATAAGGAAAATCCTTCCGGGACAGAAACTGCGCCAGAAAAGGAAAAAGGAATAGAAGAAGCTTCAAAAATCGTGCAAGAGGCGTGCGGACGGATGTGTGAGATGCTTGATACTTTGATTGGTTACTATGAAGAGGTGGCTAAGCGTTTGGGTGTTATTCTTGATGGATTTTCTGAGCACGAACGCGCTATTAATGATTTTTTCGATAAATATCCAGAATATCGTGGTGATTGGACCGGGCTCGTTTCTTGGCGCCAGCTTTGCGAATACAGGAATTCTATGGACAGCTTGATGGGCCGTATTCTTGCCCGTCTTACTGAAGTCAGCAGGGAAAGGGGAGAAATCGCTGGGAAGGTGCAATCTGGCATTGCCTCTCTCCCAAAAACTAAGGATAAGGCAGCTGGACAATTATATGAGATTATGGATGATACAGTACGCAGTATCAGAATAGCCTTTGATCAAGTGCTGGAGTTTACACAAGGCATAGGTGAACAAGGCGGGTCAAAGCCGTTAACGTATTTTCTCTATGAGGCGCAAGACCAAGGATTGCATTTTGGCGGGTCGATGAGTAGCGGCGCTTTGGGCGGGCATTTCTCCGAGATACAAGGCGAAGTGGAATATATTGAACGCCTGGCGCAGAAACTTGATAGTATCCGGCCAGAATTGAAAGAAGAAGCGCTGTATAATCATAAAATGGATGCGATGCTGGTTGAAAAGCGCGCTGCCGAAGACCATATAGGCGCTTTGTTGGGGTAGGGGTTTAGTATTCCGTTTCCAAAATGCCGCGTTTCTGACGCAGCATTTTAATATTCGGGACAACCGATAAACAATAAATTATTGTGCTTCAGTTTGCTTCAGGACTTTTTCTCCGAGCGGTGATTCCGGAGAAAGCGTGATTATAGTCTCACCATCAACTGTTAAGGTCTTACCTCCGCCGTAAGGAACGATAAAGTACCACTGATCTTTATTGTTAAAATCTGTTTTTATAAACGACCCTATTCCGGGACGGGTAGGTTCTACATTGGGATCAAGCATTCGAAGTACTCTAATTGCATTTTCGATCCTTTGTTTCGCTGTCTGGTGCGCGATGGCTAGCTGGTACTGTTCTCTTCGGCGTCCATCTGATTGCGACTCGGTTCCCGAAGGAGAGCTTCGCGCTTCTTGCCACGCGTAATCAATCGCTGTTTGGATGTCGGCAGCGTCTTTCCCCAAATCTTCAAGAACCACGCGTATAACCTCTGTTTTTTCCATACTTTTTATGGTATAACTTTTCTTTACTGGCTGCGGGACTAGGAATCGAACCTAGATTAATGGATTCAGAGTCCACTGTCCTGCCTTTAGACGATCCCGCAATAAATACTCCGTAACTATATCAGTATTTGCGGTCTTTTTCAAAAAGCGCAGTGGTTGTGCTCTCTTGACCCGTTTTTTCATCTATGGTACTATAGTGTATCTAAAGGGATATTCTTTTTAAATTGTATCATTCACACTGAAACATTGTCGAAAAGTATGATAAACGTAAGCGCACTGGTAAAGCAAATCTTGGGAACCCTCCCTGATCGTACCCGGGGAATTTTGTCCCGGCGGTTCGGTCTTATAAGCGGCGCTCCCGAAACACTTGAAAAGATCGGTGCAAACCTTTCAATTACGCGCGAGCGTGTCCGTCAGATAGAAAAGAGCGGTTTTGCTCTTTTGGTCAAGAAGCTTCCGAAGGAAATGGACGGATTTTTTCATATTGCCGATGATCATTTGAAAACGTTCCGTGGCGTGCGCGAAGAGGGACGATTTTTGCGCGAGCTTTCCTATTTGCTTCATGAAGATGATTCGCGTTCGTTGCAGATTCGTTTTTTGCTTTTTCTCGATAAGCGCATGTTCTATTTTCCCGACGATCGTGCGTACCGTGCGTTTTGGAGCAATGATCAAAAAGCCGCACGCAAAGTCATTGGTTTCATCCGGCAGATCGACCAATCATTCATGCGCCGTTCTTCCCCCATTGCAGTTGAGACCATAGAATCTTATGCGTTGCAGTACGGAAAGAAGTCCGATATGGGTAAAGTGGATGTCGGTGTTCTTACCTCGTATTTATGTTTAAGCAAAGTTATCGTGTTTGGCCCTTTTGGTTATATCGGAGCGGATCATTTGAAGGAAATTGCTCCGGTCAATGTGGGCGAGAAAGCGTATCTGGTGCTCCGGAATACTAAACTCCCCATGCATTTCCGCGATTTGACTACTGTGATTAACGGCCAGGCTCGGGTTGCTTCCGGGTTCCATCCGGTGTGGCAAAAGACCGTGGAAGCCCAGACCGTGCATAACGAATTAATCAAAAATCAGCAATTTATCCTTATTGGTCGCGGCATGTACGCTCTTCAGGAATGGGGATATCAGGCGGGTACGGTTCGGGAGGTCATTCAAACTATTCTTTCCCGGGCCAAACATTCCCTCTCTTTCCGCGAGATCATAGAACGGATAAAAAAGTTCAAGATTGTCAAGGATGCGACCGTTTTGATTAATCTACAGAATAAAAGATTTTTCAAGCGTCTCCCTGACAAAACCTATGCGCTTGCCCGACCAGTCAAGAAAATCGAGCGCGTATAACATATTTCGTTTTTGTTTGCGGTATTTTGAGGTATACCCCCGCACATACACGGTTGCGGTTTTTGTTTTAGCCGTTTCCTTTGTAGTAATGGGTAAGGGTGCGGTTCCCCTTTGCGATACAATATGTGAGGGGGTATACTTATACTAAGGTATATGGATAGCTCAGTAATACTACATTTTATTTTATCCGGCGACATTCTTCGCGTGGTTGCTGCCTGGATTTGGCAAGGACTACTTGCGACCTGGTGGTTTGTGGTGCCGCTTATTTTATTTTATATTTTTGCCGAGTATTGGGTGAACTACATTACTCTGGAGTTCAAGAAAAAAATCCAATGGGTGTTTCTTGAAGTGAAGGTGCCACGCGACGTGGAAACCACTCCTAAAGCAATGGAACAGGTGTTTTCCGGGTTTTACGGTATTATGTCCAGTCCGTTGCCGCAAGAGCGTTTTTTCAAAGGCAAGGTACCGTTGTGGGTTTCGTTTGAGATTGTCGGGGACAAGGGCGGAATACATTTTTATATCGTGACTCCCAAAGAATTCCGCCGTTTGGTAGAAACGCAGTTTTATTCTCAGTATCCTCAGGTTGAAATCCGCGAGGTAGAGAATTACACGAAACGTTTTACCGCGCTTCCGAATGGTTTTTACGATACGTGGGGAGCTCAGTTGCAATTCATCAAGGAATCGGTCTATCCGATCAAAACCTATCCGTTTTTTGAAGAAATTAAAGACGAAAAACGGCTTGATTCTTTATCTTCACTTTTGGAAACTTTAAGTCATTTGCGGGATGGGGAAGAGATTTGGATTCAAATGGTTTTTCGTCCCTTAACTTTAACGCAACTCAAGGCGTGGGAAGATCAGGCGAAAGGAAAGGTACAGGAACTGATGGGTAAAAAACCCGCTCCGGCGGCACCCTCGGGAGGAGCGGTCGACACGGTTATCGATTTTTCGAATCAAGTGAAAAATTCGTTCGGCGACGCCTTGCGCGATATCATCTCGTCTATCGCGGGAGGGGTTTTTGCCAGCAGCAGCGCCTCGGCGCCGGTAAAAGAAGAAAAAAAGGAAGAACGGGTTGATTTGAGCCCGGGTCAGCGTCATGCCATTGAAGATCTCGAGAAAAAGGTTGCGAAGCCGGTGTTCGAAACCGTAATCCGTACGATGTATGTTGCTCCGCGTGGCATCTTTGACAAGGGTTCGCAGAGTGCCGCTATTAGGGCATATTTCCAAACATTCAATATCGCTGGACTCAACGGGTTTATGGAAAAGGTAAAACTTTATGTGGACTGGAAGCGTTTCTGGAAATTAAATTTTCAGATTCAGGATCTAAAAATGCTTTTTATATTTTACAATTTCCGTGTTTGTCCCGATCCCGACGAGAAAGACATGCTCAAGAAAATGATTTTGAGTTCGGAAGAGCTTGCAACCTTATACCACTTTCCGATCAGTTCCGTGTCTGCTCCTGGTCTTTCCCGGACAGGCGTGAAGAAGAGCGAGCCACCCCATAATTTACCCCTTATTTGATGTTTTATGAACGAAGATATTGTTCTCATAGG
>LCLB01000022.1:0-2305 GCA_001001795.1 Parcubacteria group bacterium GW2011_GWF1_45_5 | reverse complement strand
CCGGGATCGCAAACTGCAGTTCGGGATAAAAATCGACGACCGGCGCAGGCATTTTTATATTATCGGGCGTTCTGGTACCGGGAAAACCCAGCTGCAACAGACGCTCGCGATTCATGATATCCAGCACGGCCGCGGAGTCGGCATTATTGATCCGCATGGCGAGTTCACCGAACGACTTTTGAAATTCATTCCCAAAGAACGTATCAATGACGTGGTGTATTTTAATCCCGCCGACATTAATTATCCTATTGGTTTTAATGTGATGGAGTCGGTTGACTCCGAGCACCGGCATATTGTTGCGGCAAGTCTTTTATCTGTTTTCAAAAAGATTTGGCCCGATGTTTGGTCTGCCCGTATGGAATACATTTTGAACAATACGATTTTGGCGCTTCTGGAGTATCCCCAATCGACTCTTCTGAGCATCAACCGGATGCTCGCGGATAAGGATTTTCGCAAAGATGTGGTTATAAACCTCAAAGATCCGATTGTCAAAGCGTTTTGGACCGATGAGTTTGCCCGGTATCATGACCGGTTTCAGGTTGAGGCAATCGCGCCTATCCAAAACAAAGTCGGGCAGTTCGCCTCGAACCCCCTTATCCGTAATATTGTCGGTCAGGTTGTTTCAAAGATCAATATCCGGGAGATTATCGACAATAAAAAAATTCTCATTGCCAGGATGTCCACTGGCCTTATTGGGGAAGGGAATGCATCCCTTTTGGGCGGGCTTTTGATTACGAAATTGCAACAGGCAGCGATGTCGCGCATTGATGTACCCGAGGCGAGTCGCCAGGATTTTTTCCTTTTTATCGACGAATTTCAGAATTTTGCTACCGAATCGTTTGCCAATATTTTGGCTGAGGCCCGCAAGTACCGTCTTGATTTGACATTGGCGCACCAGTACGTCGAGCAGCTTCCGGATACCATCAAGGCCGCGATTTTCGGCAATGTCGGGAGTATGGCTATTTTCCGCATTGGCCCCCATGACGCGGAAGATTTGAGGGTGGAGTTCGAACCGGACGTGACCGCGACCGATCTGGTGAATATTCCCAACTGGAAATTCTATATGAAACTTATGATCGACGGCGTGGTGTCGGCTCCATTCATGGCCTCGACTTTGGCGCCGCTACCCGTTCCCGATCAGAGTTATGATATCGAGATTATCGATGCGTCGCGCGCCGCCTACGGGACGCCCAAAGAGCTTGTGGAGAACGCCATCAGTGAATGGATGCTGACTGTGGCAGGAGAGAAAATGGACAAAGAAGATAAAGAAAAGATTCTGGACAAAGAAACACCCTTGATACATACGGGAACGTGCCAAACCTGCGGGAGAGGGGTTCAGGTTCCGTTTGAGCCCGACCCCAAAAAACCCCTGTATTGCAAGCAGTGTCTTAAAAAAGTTAAACGCGAACGGGCGCCGAGTCCCGCTTCTGCCCCAGCTCCTGTTCCAGGGAAAGTAAAACCTCCTCTGCCAAAACAAGTTTCACCGGAGCATCAGGCTGCGGTTGCCGTGTCCGGAGCAAACCAGGAAAAGTTCAAACAGGATCTTGCCGATCTTCTGCAACGGGTTACCCCTCAAAGTTACGGAACTCCCGCCGACACCCCTGTTGATGATAAAAAACCGATTGAGGCATAGTGTATCTCGGATCATTTCATTTTTGCTTAAAGGACGTCATCCATGTTTTTTTCAATGAAACGAAAAGTTGTCTTCGTGGCCATGAGTGGTGGGGTTGATTCATCCGTTGCCGCCTTGCTTTTGCAGCGCCGGGGATTCGAGGTGGTGGGGGTGTTTATGAAAAATTGGTCGCAAAACATACCCGGCACTGTTGTGTGTTCCACTGAAGAAGACCAGCGATACGCTCGCCATGTGGCGTCCCAGTTGCGCATTCCTTTTTATTCATGGGATTTTGAGAAAGAATACCGCGAATTTGTTTTCGAACCAATGGTCCGTGCCTATACCCAGGGGCTTACGCCCAATCCCGATGTTGCGTGCAACCAGCACATCAAGTTCGGTGTTTTTTTCGAAAAAGCCATGAGCCTGGGGGCTGATTATATCGCCACGGGTCATTACGTGGGTAAAACGAAGAATTTCTTCAATAACGAGGATATCCTGCGTACGGCTAAAGACAAGAACAAAGACCAGTCGTATTTTCTGTGGACGCTTTCCCAAGACAAATTGAAGCATTGCTTTTTCCCCATAGGCTCGTATCAAAAATCGACAGTCAGGGCGATTGCGCGATCGGGTGGGCTTGTGACTGCCGATAAAAAAGATTCGCAGGGGATTTGTTTTTTGGGAAAAGTCAGTCTG
>LCLB01000021.1 GCA_001001795.1 Parcubacteria group bacterium GW2011_GWF1_45_5 | reverse complement strand
AAATGGAAATTGATTTTAATCATAATTATATTCTTGATCTTTGTTGGAGCAGGCGGGTATCTGTTAACAAAAAATGTTGCCACAACCCCGACTTCCACTCCTACGCCGACTACTACCCCTATTCTAGACGTGCCAAAAACAAGTGCATCTGCGATAACTTTACCGCCACCCAGCATGGATGGCATTAATACCCATACGGAATTATACGGTACGGGTGCTGATCCTGGCATAATTACACTTGGCCCAAAGGTTGGTGGCCATCTAGGCTGGGAACCTTACCAGAATAAGCCCGGCATGAGCTTCGAAGCTTATAAAGGCGGCTCGCCGGTACTCGCACCTTTCGATATGGTGCTAGTTGGCTTTCGAGATACCAGTACTCAGATTGTGTCTGGAGGAATATCTGCCCACTCTGATGATGTGAAATTATTCTTCGAGTCTGCAAGCTCTGATTGGCCGGGAGTGTATTTGACTATATATCATTTATTAACCTCACCTCTATTGACCAGACACACTCAAAAGGTAAGTAACGATCTCATGGCACCACCAGCCCAGGGGTTCCAACTATTCTGGGATGCGAACTATACGGTTTCACCCACGGGTAATACAGCTTCATATGGTGCCTTAATCGGATACAAGGTAAAACGTGGGGAATTAATCGGATTTGCTGGCACCGTACCGGCACCGAACAACGTTGGTACTCATTCATTTGCTGACTTCTACTTCAATGTACCGGATGCATCAGTAAATCCGAATATTCAAAAGGGTGACATACATCTTCACCTTGTTCAACCTGGCTCGTTCTTTTACTGGAAATGTTATAGTCCTAATGAAAGTTTTCCTAGTGGCGTTCTTGCTTATCCATTCGAATGTGACGGGTATCGACTTTCTGCCGAACAGCGCGACGTGAATTTTAAGTATAGATAATTTCAATTTTACTCAACCAGGTTCAAATGTCGTTTGCCGCAGGTGGTCACGTTACTCAGAAAATTCCCGAAACTGTCCCGTCGCCGGAACCACAATTATCTAGATTATAATCTTGTTATATGAAAATTGCGCTTGTATGCGGTGGTCCATCATCTGAACACGAGGTGTCCCTTAAAAGTACGGAAGCCATTTTAAAGAATATTGATAAAAGCAAATACGAGATATTTATTTTCTATATTGATAAAGATTTACGGAGTTGTTTCTTTCTACCTAAAAAAGAAAGATTGGATATCCCCACGGATAAAGGGCTATACGTACCGTTACTACAAGGTATTAAGGAGGGTTTAAAACAATGTGATTTAGCTGTGCTCATGGGTATCCACGGGGAGTTTGCCGAGGACGGAAGATTGCAGAGTTTATTAGACTTTCATCAGGTTCCCTATACCGGTTCCGGCGCGGATTCAAGCGCGTTAGCTATGGATAAATTTGTTTCTACGAACCTTATAGAACATATTTTGCACTTAAAAATCCCGAGGACCTTTCTCATAGACGTAACAAACAACGTCGAATTACCAAGAATCGAATATCCGATAGTCGTAAAACCAAATAGTGCCGGTTCGAGTGTCGGGGTATACATAGTCAATTCTCCAAACGAACTTGACGGGATTTTAGCTGGGGCGAAATTGGAATCAAAATTCCGATATTGGCTCGTGCAAGATTATATTCAGGACGCCATAGAGATAAGTTGTGGTTGTTTGCAAGATAAAAAGACAAGGAGTTTTACCAGTCTCCCACCAATAGAAATTATCCCGCAAACCTCTAGATTTTTTGACTATTCGGCAAAATACCAACTCGGGGGCTCACGGGAAATCGTCCCGCCCAAGAATATACCAGGGCACATATCTGAAACCATATCGAATCTTGCCTGTGACATTCATGAATTGTTACGTTGCAGAACGTATTCTCGCTCCGACTTTTTAGTGAAAGACGGTGAAATCTATTACCTTGAGACGAATACCTTGCCTGGCATGACTCAAGCGTCGTTGTTGCCACAGGAAGCGGGTGCTGTCGGCATTTCTTTTAGACAACTTATAGATTTTGTTATAGAAAAAAGTAAGCCATAGGGTATATAACTTGTCCGGAACGCATCAAAGCATACGATTATGGTTACGCAGTGTTTTGCACGAATAAACCGAAAAAATAATTTTTCCACGTTAAGCTCTGAAGGTTGGGATAAAAAGGAGTACTTTCTTTTTGCACAGATGGGAGGTAAAATAAAGATAAGTTTTTAATTAACAAAAAATATGCAAAAAAACAACAAAAACAGACTATTAACAGTTTTTTTAGTGCTGGTTATTGCCGCCTGTGTTCAGATCGTTTTTGCCAAGATAACTAATTCCGGACAGCCTAAGTTCGATTGCACTCCTAATCCGGTCACGGTCAACTCCGAGGTGACCTGTACAGCCAGTGGGATCGGAAATAAAAACCGACCGATAAATATTTTCTGGTATGATCCTTCGGGTATCCAGCAGAACGAATCCTATCTGTGCAACCCGATCGGTGCTTGTGTGAGCGTGTATACGCCGACGAGTGCGGGTGTCTGGAAAATTGAGTTATTGAAAACAAAGACCAATACAATAGAAGCCGTAGTAATGCTCACCGTAAATGGAATATAACAAAGGTATTGCATCAATTTCGATAATCTTAATAATTGTCGGGGTTTTTGTTTTGGGAGCGGGAACATATTTTTTCCTGGCAAACAGGACACAAGGACCAGTTGCCTGTACTTTAGAGGTAAAGCTTTGTCCCGACGGGTCCACGGTTGGCAGAACCGGTCCTAGTTGCGAGTTTGCGCCATGCCCGGTAATAAAAACAATCTTTGATCCCGGTAACGCGACATATGAAATCGCAGGTAAAAAGTTTACCCTTGTAAATGGTATTTCCGAAACGGAATCCGCCCCGGGATCTGTTTCAAAAATTGTGACGCGCTACTTCGGCAATGAAGCGGGGGGAGATCTCACCGGCGACGGAAAGCCAGACATTGCCTTTCTTATCACGCAAGATAACGGGGGTAGCGGTATTTTTTACTACGCCGTGGTAGCGATTCAAACCCCGGATGGATACAGGCTGACTAATACCTTATTCATCGGCGACAGGATCGCCCCTCAATCAACAAATATAAACAGAGATTCTTTGGAGCTCTATGTGAACTACGCAGAAAGAAAGCCGGGTGAACCGATGAGCGCTAAACCTTCCGTAGGCGTAACGAAAATCTTCAAAATTACGCCGGAAGGGACACTGAATGGTTTAATGCAGTAGAAGATGGGCGTTTTGGGCAAGGGCTTCGCGTTCTTAAAGAAGAAAGTGAGTTTAGAGTTTTAAGACTTGAATCTTTACATGAATTTATCGCAATTGAGAACGATACTTGAAAAAGAACCTGGGTATCGTTTAGGGCAGGTAAAAAAAGCACTTTTTCAGGATTTGATTCATAGTTGGGAAGAAGCCGTTGCGTTGCCGTTGAATCTCAGGGACGAATTGAACAAGGGGTGTCCGATTGATCCGTTGGGCAAGACTTTTGTTTCCAAAGAAGGAGATACTATAAAGGCACTGATAACCCTGGAAGACGGCTTGAAGATTGAAACAGTTTTAATGCGTCATCAAGACAAGCGAAACACTGTTTGCGTTTCTTCCCAGGTTGGCTGTCCTTTAGGCTGCTCTTTTTGCGCTACAGGAAAGATAGGATTTGAAAGGAACCTCGAGGCAGGGGAGATTGTCGGGCAGGTTTTGTTCTTCGCCCGTTTCTTAAAAAAAATCAAAGGGAAAGTTACCAATGTTGTCTTCATGGGTATGGGGGAACCATTTTTGAATTATGAAAACGTAATAAAAGCGATAATAATTTTGAACGATAAAGAGGGTTTTGGATTAGGGTCAAGGCATTTTTCGATTTCCACGGTTGGGATTCTTGATGGCATTGAAAAGCTGGCAAAAGAAAAATTACAGATCAATTTAGCCATTTCCCTCCATGCACCCGATGACGAGCTTCGTTCGCAATTGATACCGATCAATAAGGAATACTCCCTTAAAGAGATTTTAGATATAGTTGATGGCTATATTGAAAAGACTCGACGGCGAGTTATGTTTGAATATATCATGATACGGGGTGTGAATGACTCAGAAGAACACGCCAGAACATTGGCCGAATTAATGAGAAAACCGCTTTACTTCGTCAATTTGATCTCCTGCAACCCAATTGGAATTTTTAAGCCTTCCCTCGCACCCAGAATGGAACGGTTTAAAGAAATTTTAGAAGGAAATGGTGTTGTGGTGACGCAAAGATATCGCCTGGGCCAGGACATAGAAGGCGCCTGCGGCCAGCTGGCGGTAAAAAATAGTTCTACGTCTATCCATGGATAACAAAAATCCCCCAAAACGCAGTGAGTTGAAACCCGGAATGGCGGTTTGGGTTATCGAAAAAGAACATTACGGCACCGGTAATTACAAACAAGGGATTGTTGAGCGCATTCTTTCACCTGGCGAAACACATTCCCGTGGCATTAAGGTACGGCTTGAAGACGGCTCTATTGGCCGTGTCCAGTGGATTATCGAAGACTAAGGCTTTGTGTGGTATCATACGTTTATGGAAAAAACACTACAAGGCAAGGCGAACATCCAGATGGAACCACCAGTTTAACAACCGGAATCGATGTAGCGTATTACAATAAAGACGGTATTCCTTATAACGGAACATCGTCCGCGATATATCTTGGTGAAGCTTGGGTAATCATTTAATGATGCCATTATAATTACCGATTTAACTAAATACAAACATATATGGGAGGTTTCAGAAAAGGCGGCGGAGGTGGAAGAAGTTTCGGTAGCCACGGAGGCGGATATAACCGCGGAGGCAGTGGAGGGGGATATGGTGGAGGAAGAAGCCGCGGTCCTGTTGTCATGTTCCAAGCGGTGTGCGCCGAATGCGGAAAAAAATGTGAAGTACCGTTTAAGCCAACCGAGGGGAGGCCGGTGTATTGCAACGCCTGCTTCGGAGGGAAAAAAGAATCCGAAAGCACGAGAAGCGGAAACGGATTTCCGCAGAAAAGTTATGACACCTATAGTGCTCCTGCCGCACCGGATTCAAGAATCGGTTTTGTCAAAAGAAACGATGACGAATTGAAAAAACAACTGGAGCTTTTAAATCTGAAAATGGATCGTTTGATCCAGGTAGTAGAATCAATGGCAAACGCCAAATCATTGGTTGTAAAAGAAAAGGTAAAAAAAGTCGCAAAAACAAGCCTGATCGCCAAAACAAAGAAGTCAGCCAAAAAGAAATCTTCGAAATAAAAAGATAAAAACAGCAGGAAAAGAATTCTAAAACCGCCCGAAGGCGGTTTTAGAATTGAATGCACGCAACAGTTATGCTGCGAGCTTTACATTGATGGCTCGTGGTCCCTTTTCTGCCTGTTCGACATCGAAGGTGACCTTATCTCCTGCTTTGAGGGTTTCGAAAGCACCTGCTTCGCATGCTTCCTGGTGAAAGAACACGTCTTTCTCCTGTCCCTCAACGGCGATAAACCCAAAGGGTTTGCCTGCCACAATCGTTTTGATTGTTCCGTCCATAAGGTATGACTAGTGATTATAATATAAATTGTTTGTAGGTGAAGAAATCGACTGTTTCAACTTACAACCTATTATATGCAAACAGTATAGCGCATAAAACCCGAAAAGTCAAAATACGAGTAGTTACTGGAATTTTTAGATGAGTTTTGTTATACCCCCGCACTTGTAATTCGTGTGTGCAGTGTATTATGTATGATTGTTTTAGGAAATATACATTAGGTCATTCTCCTTGAATTATAACAAGTGAGGGGGTATAGTATAATTCCGGTTCAGATTATGAGCGCGCTAACGCGCTTTTTCTATCAGTTTTATGGAAATACGAAACATTGCGATTATTGCCCACGTAGACCACGGCAAAACCACCTTGACCGATGCCATTATGCGTCAGACAGGTATGGTCAGCGACGACTCATTGGTCACCATGGATTCGAACGCCTTGGAAAAAGAGCGGGGGATTACCATTTACTCGAAAAACACCTCGGTTTTTTATAAAAATACGAAAATCAATATCGTGGATACCCCGGGTCACGCCGACTTCGGCTCGGAAGTCGAACGGGTGTTGCGCGCCATCGACAGTGTTTTGTTGGTGGTGGATGCCCAGGAAGGCCCTATGCCGCAGACGAAATTCGTGCTCAAAAAATCACTGGAACTGGGATTATGTCCCATTGTGGTTATCAACAAAATCGACAAATCGGCAGCCGATCCGGATTGGGCGCGGGATCAGGTCTATGAATTATTTTTTGATCTCGGTGCGAACAATAAGCAGTTGGACTTTACCACGGTCTATGCCATCGGCAAAACAGGCGTCGCCAAAAAAGATTTATCCGACGACATGAACGATTTATCGCCGCTTTTGGATACGATTTTGGAAAAAGTTCCGCCTGCAAATGCCGACAACGAAGCGCCATTTCGTTTTCAGACATTCAATTTGGGATACGATAATTTTTTGGGAAGACTTGCTATTGGCAGGGTCTACGAAGGATCGACGAAATCGAGCGAACAATTGATACTCAAAAAAACCGATGGATCTGTCGAAACAAGCCGGGTCACCAAGATTTTCACATTTCATGGCCTGGAGCGTAAAGA
Organism: Parcubacteria group bacterium GW2011_GWF1_45_5; assembly: GCA_001001795.1. Taxonomy (GTDB): domain Bacteria; phylum Patescibacteriota; class Minisyncoccia; order UBA6257; family Brennerbacteraceae; genus GWF1-45-5. The sequence continues at coordinate 7,821 of LCLB01000021.1, read as the reverse complement.
AGTTTCCGAAGTATCTGCAGGAGACATTGTGATGATAGCGGGCTTTCCGCATATAGATATCGGCGAAACATTATGTAAAACACCGGAACAAGAAGCTTTACCGGCGATTATGGTTGATGAACCGACTATTTCCCTGAATTTTATGGTAAATAGTTCACCGTTTTCCGGGAAAGAAGGAAAGCTGGTTACGAACAAACAGCTTAATGAGCGGTTGCGCAAGGAACTTGAAATCAATGTCGGATTGCGGATCGATTTTTTACCCGACGCTTATAAAGTATACGGCCGCGGTGAACTGCACGTTTCTATATTACTGGAAAATATGCGCCGGGAAGGATATGAAATCCAGGTCTCCCAACCCAAAGTCATTCTCAAAGAACGCGATGGCATAACGCTTGAGCCTTTTGAAGAAGTAACCATTGATGTGCCCGAAAGTTTGGCAGGCGTAGTTTTGGAAAAAATGGGAAAACGTAAAGGAGTGATGTCCGACATGAAAAACATGGGAAGTCATAGCCGGATGGTATTCGACCTCCCGACCCGCGGACTTTTGGGATACCGGGGAGAGTTTATTATTGACACGAAAGGGGAAGGAATTATTTGTTCCCGGGTAACTGGATATCACAAACACGTCGGAGAAATCAAAAAAACAGAGTTGGGGTCAATGGTCTCCATGATTACGGGAAAGTCGTCCGGATTCTCTTTATGGAATCTTCAGGAGCGCGGGGTTTTATACATCAATCCTGCGGTTGAAGTGTATGAAGGCATGGTTATCGGCAACGTCTCAAAGGGTGTCGACATGATGGTCAACCCGATCAAAGGTAAAGCGCTTTCGAATTTTCGCTCCGCGCGTAATGACGACGAAATCCAGCTCGCGCCACCATTGGTTTTGACGATCGAACGCGGTCTCGAGATCATGTCGGACGACGAATATCTCGAGATTACCCCCAAGAGCGTACGTTTACGGAAGAAATATCTCACCGAAGTTGACCGGAAACGGGCCGAGCGTGCCGGATAGCCTGTTTTTTGATTCCGTTTAAGATGTTAAAATATAATAAGACACGGAGAATCCGTGAAAATTATTAAAATTACAGGAAATCAAAATGCCGATTAAGCAGGTTCCGCTGTCGGTTCTGAAACGACGTCTTTTAAAAGGAAAATATGGCGGAATAGTATCGTCAAAATTCAATGACGATTGTAAGCGTATCCAAAAAGGAGAACCGATAGAATATATTGTTGGCTCCGAAAAATTCTGCGGGTATCCCATAGGTCTGTCATATCGACCCTTTATCCCATCGCCCCATACGGAATGGTGGGTAAAGCGTGCGGCAAAACGAATCGCCAAGGAAACCGTTCCATTATGCGTACTTGATATATTTTCCGGATCGGGATGCATCGGCATCGCGTTATTGAAAACATATCCCAAGCAGATTGCGCATCTTGATTTTGCGGAGAAATACAAAGATTTCTGCAATCAAATTGGATTGAATTGCAGAAAAAATAAGATTTCGTCCTCAAAATATACGATTATTCAATCCAATATATTCAAAAAGGTCGTTAAAACCTATGATTATATATTCGCGGTTCCGCCGTATGTGTCAAAAATAAACATCCGTTTCGTATCAAAATCCGCCCTTACCTATCAACCAAAAGCCGCTTTACTGGGCGGCAGTGACGGACTTTTTTACATACGGGTATTCCTTAAACAGGCCGGAAAATATCTTACAAAAAAGGGGATTATATTTATGGAATACGAACCCCGGCAACGATCCGCAGTAGATATCCTTATAAAAAGATTCGGGTACACGAAACATATATTCCATAAGGATATGTTCGGTATGTACGGTTGGGTAGAGATTCATCTATAGTAATAAAGAGATGAATTGGTTATAATTTTAATTATGAAAAAAGTTATTTTATTGGGACTGGTTCTCGTATTATTGGTTGCAGCAGGAACTCTGATGTATCGTAAGCAGGCGGTTGCGCCTCTGGAAACTTTGGACGGGCAATGTACTGCCGCGGGCGGTACTATCAAAGAGTCTTTATGTTGCAAAGGGGTGGATAGCGGACCCCAAACCAAATTCCCGAATCTATGCGCTATTGGCGCGTGCGGCTGCGCTCCGGAATATTCAAAGCCGACAAAAATCTGTGATTGTGGCGAGGGAAAGTGTTTTGATGGTTCAACGTGCACCGACCTGGGACGTTGAACTGTTTACCGTATTTCATGCTAAAAACGCAGAATATTGCTTATTCTGCGCTTTTGTGTTATAAAATGAAGTATTAGAGCTCTTTATAATTTGAATGATTACGGATTCGCGCGCTCCTTTGTGGGGATTTTTTGTCTCTGCAAAAAAGCGCGCGAAATGTAAGTAACGCGCATAGTTCATTCAGGAAATCGGCTAAAGGAGGTCGATTACAATGTGCCAGCCACCACCGTCGCGATTTCTATCCCCATGATGAACGCCATGACCGCGGAAATGGTTCTGGCAACTTATGGACCATGGGTCGGCACCATCGATGGCATTGCCATCGCCGACGAGGCAACAGGGATCGGCATACTCGACGATCCCATAGCCGCTACTCTGACAATCATCTTTCTTGCCCAGTTGACCTGCTCGGCGATTCCCGAGTGCCGGGAAGCCGAGGCACGACTCATCATCACCAGTATTGATGAGCTGACACTGCTTATGCAGCGCTGGTTCCCTGGCAAAGATGTGGTCATCAGTTATGGCGGCAGTACAGTCTTAACCTGGGAACTCGCCCTCGGAATGTCAGTCCACGAGGAAAGCGAGGAGCTTAACCGGAAAGCCCTTGAAGCGGCAACGGCAGGCGTGCTCGCGGCTGGATTCAGTGGTCCGTCGGGATGCTATTTCAGGTTGAAGGCCAGCCTTAAGGCCATCCAACAGGGGATTATCTACGGGATCGTTGGTATCGAGTGTAATAACCAACTTTCTGTAATAATCGTAGGTATCCCTGTGGCCACCATCGCGGAAATCGGCTATGAGGCCTGGGCGGTCAACGGCGGGACGTACTGGTACGACCCAGCCGCCATCCTGTTCCGGACAAGCTACATCAGCTCATCGGTCAAAACCCTGACCACCCCCGACCCGGCAACCTTTCTGACGGTTGATGCCGGCTGGGCGCAGGCGCTCAATGGCCGATGGAGCCCATACGTGGACGTGTTGACCATTCCTTTACCCGGCGGACCATCATCTTGGATGCCGGGACGCCATCGTTGGGATGGCGGCGTGACCCCGTAATCATTCTAAACAAGACCCGCACCTGGAAAATGCGGGTCTTCCTATTGCATCAACTGATTTTATATGCTATAATAATTAACTAAGCCTGGATGCTGGAACGGCAGACAGACCAGATTGAGATTCTGGTGCCCCTAAAGGCGTGGGGGTTCAAATCCCCCTCCAGGTATATGCCCCGAACCATGTTATCATGCGGTTCGGGGCGATTTCTTTTTATTTATGTTAAAATAAATAAAAGATAAACTATTTATTTATGATTCTTCAAAATAAAATCGTTCTTATCACCGGCGCTTCGGGTGGTATCGGTATGGCCTTGGCGCGTGAATTCGGCAAACACAAAGCAAAACTTATTTTGCACTACGCCAATACCAAAATTAATATAGATACGCTTCAAGAAGAACTGGCTAAACAAAATATAGAGTCATTCTCGGTGCAAGCTGATTTTAAGTCAACCGACAGTATCAAATCAATGTTTGATACTATTAAAGGAAAATACGGCCAACTTGATGTTCTGGTGAACAATGCCGGAATTTTTAAAACGCATGAAAACTCTTTTGATACTTCCCAATGGAACGACGAGTTGAGGGTTAATCTGTTCGCGGCGGTGGAATGCGCGGATTATGCAATGTCTTTAATGACAAATGGAGGAGTGATTATTAATATTTCTTCGGTTTCGGGAGTAGAGCGATTTGGTGAAATGTTTTCCGCATTGCCTTATGCCGTTTCCAAAGCGGGTATGAACCGGTTTTCCGAAATACTTGCAATAGAATTAGCGCCAAAAGTCCGCGTGGTTTCCATTAGCCCAGGTTATGTTTTAACACCCCAATGGAACAGCACGTCGGATGAGGATAAAAAATCATCGACCAACGAAGTTCCAATCAAACGTTTTATCACCCCGGAAGAGGTTGCCGAGTTTACGGTTGCGATCGCACAAAATGACGCCATCACCGGTCAGAACCTTTTGATCGACGGTGGGCTTACTATCAGAAAATTTTGACAAACCATCAACATAACAATGAATATTCCAAAGAAACCAGAAGCATTTGACGACTTCTTGGATAGAATGAAAATTTTGATAGACCTATTGTCTGACGCAGACTTTAGGATCAAGTTTCCTGAGTTCGTGGAGAAGCATCGGGTGACGATTGAACAGGCGCAAAATCTGTGTGGTATCATCGCCTCAGAACAAATGGATATAACCGACACATTACAAGGGCAAATACAAAATCAAATTCGAAAATTGGAAGATATGAAACAAGATATTCCACCGGACTATCACGCAGATGTAGACGCGGTTATAAGCAGACTAAAAGCATTCCTTAATAATTAGAAATTGGCCGTCAACTCCTTTAAGGTAGTGATGTTTTCCTTGTCCGGGCCATTCCCATCAATACCGGGGACTTCCGTGATAAACGGATAGTTTCTGGTATCTGGATGATTAAGCAGCGTTTCGAAAACCTTTAACCCCAAGGTGCCTTTTCCGATATTCTCATGGCGGTCGCGCAACGATCCGAATTCGTCTTTGCTGTCGTTGACATGCCAGAGTTCAAGCCGCTCCATGCCGATTTCCTTGTCAAAAAATTTCAGAAACCTGTCAAGGGATTGTTTGTTTGAAATATCGTAGCCCGCCGCGTGCAAATGACAGGTATCCAGGCACACTTTAAGGCGTTTATCTTTGACGAGCTTGATAATGTATCCGATTTCTTCCATTGTTTTTCCGATTTTGCGGTTTCCCGTGTTTTCGATAATAAATAAGATGTCTTTGCTCATACGTTCCAAGGCGTAACAAATATTGGCTTTGAGTTTAAGATAGTTCGGATTTTCGTTTTTAAACGATCCAGTATGGACAATGGATCCCTGAATGCCGAACATGTCGGCAATAAGCAGTTCCTTAACGAGCTGTTTTTTAGACATGAACCCGATTTGCAAAGGATCTGCCAGGTTGACCAGATATGAGGCGTGAAAGTATACCGACGAAATACCGGATTCTTTTTGTTTGGTTTTAAATGTTTCAATGTAATCCTTTTCGAATTTTGGGTATTCCAACTTCCATCCTCGCGGAGACGCGGAAAACATCTGAAGGCAATTGCCCCCTATGGCATGAAGCTTTTCGATTGCCCCGATGTATCCGTTTTCGATTGAGACATGCGCGCCTATAAACATATTTTCATTATACTCTTATGTAAGTATTTTTGACACAAGACGTCATATATGGTATGGGTACATAAGACCGATATGAATCATTTTTATTGCCAAATGAATACCGCATGGGTAAACCCCCGCACCTATTTTACAGGTGAAGGGGTAAAGCCGTTTAATGGCCGGATTTTCCATTCCTTGAATCTGGGAAATGCAGACGGCTTGTGCAGCCAAGGCAATGAAAGTGAAGAAACCCGATAAAAATAGTTTTATATAATCACTTTATACCCGCCTTGGCTAGACAAGCCAAGGCGGGTTTTGTATCACCAATACCTTCTTCGCTTGTCGGATCGTTTCCAATTCATTCTTTCAAAAGGAGAAAACCATGAACACACAACTGAATAGAAAACAATGGGGGATTGTGTGGATATTTTGGACAGTAGGGGGTCTACGCGAATTCGGTATGTCGTTTTTCGCCACCACCTACGTTCTGTTCTTGCTCTCGCGCGGTCTCAACCTGTTCGAAGCAAACCTGGTCAATACCGTATTCTTCGTTACCCTGTTTTTGTTCGAAATTCCCACTGGGGTGATTGCCGACGTGTACGGCAGGCGCATATCAGTAATTATCGCCTACGTCATCAAGGCAATCGGAATGGGACTTTATTTCATCAGCCATTCGTTCTGGGCGTGCGCCCTGGCAGAAGGAATCTCGGCGATCGGGATGACGTTTGCCACAGGGGCATTTGATGCCTGGCTGGTGGATGAGCTCAAAACCCATGGCTACAGGGAGAATACCCGGTGGATATTTTCCCGTGGTCAACAGATCGGAAAGCTTGCGGGTCTGGTTGCCGCCCTTGCAGGGTCATGGCTCGGGAGCATTGACCTGGCGATCCCTTGGATCGCGGCAAGCGCAAGCTTGTCTGTCGGGGCATTGGTGGCCATCTGCGCCATGCGCGAGGATTCGTTCCAAAAAAGAACGTACTCATGGAACGCGGGCTGGAGCGAAATGGGAAAAACTTTCCGGGCAGGATTAACATACGTGCGTCAGAGTTCAACCATGCGGTTCCTCATTGTCATGGGGTTGGTGCAGTCATTCAGCGTGATGGCTGCCAACATGCAGTGGGCTCCATGGTTCTCTGGTCTCCTGGGTGAAACCAAAACTTTGGGATTCGTCTGGTGGGGGATTACCATCGCGATCGTGCTGGGATCGGAACTTGCAACCAAAGCAGTGAAGCTCGTTCAATCGGAAAAATGGGCTCTCATTGCGACGAACATTGCTATAGGTATCGGCATCGCGTTTGCGACACTGTTCGGAAACTTCGCGGTCGGTATCAGTGTATTCCTGTTTCACGAACTGAGCCGGGGCATGTACCGTCCGCTGAAGGATGCTTATCTTAATGCCAACATACCATCGGAACAACGTGCCACCCTGATCTCCTTTGACGCCATGGCATTTCACATCGGCGGCGCTTTGGGGCTTGTGGTAAGCGGCGCCTTGGCCAACAGTTTCGGCATTCCGATTGCCTGGATAGTCTCCGGAACAGTGCTTATTATCGGCACATTCATGGTCGCCATGAATGGAGTCCATAAAGAAACTTTGAAAGATTGAATAAAATCCCCGGTTTATGCCGGGGGTTTTATATTGCGGAAAATATATCTTTGGTGTATAGTATTTTATGACGCAGCAGCAAAGCTAGCGTCAAATCTCTCAAGGAGGCCAAGAAATGGCGAAAAGAAGTAAGAGGAATGCAGTAACAGCAACAGAGAAAATCCACATCAAACCCCATCCGCATGGCGGATATGGGCTCTATACCAACGGAAAAAAACACCGCTGGGTGAACAAAGATGGGTTTCTCTGTTTGGCAGTGAACGCCCAAACCTACCCCACAACCAAGGCTGCCGCAGGGTTCGCTGGTAGACTCGGCTTCAGCAAAGAACGAGTGTTATACCCCCGGGAGAGTTAATTTATGTTCAAAACGGGTTGCACTCCTAAAGCAGGTCCGCCTACACCATGGGCCTGCATTATCGAAGATCGAAGGGGATGGGTGATTTACATCCCTGATAAAAACAAATGGATTGGTCCGGGTTTGGAAACAATATCCGGCGAAGATCCATTTGGCACCAACGGATTGAAAGAGAATTTCAAGGTGCCATCCGACGCAGTCGCTTTCAATAGTTACGAGGCTGCAAAAAAAGCGACTGTCGGTAGATATAAAATATAGAAAGGAGGTAAAGGGGCACCCAAAAGGTGCCCCGATGCTTTACTTTGCAAAAATGCTATACCCCCGCACTTGCGTTTCATATTTACTTTTTGATGATTATTACTTATTCGCAGTTACGCCGATATATTCTGTTTCATTGAGTTGCGGTAAGTGAGGGGGTATACTATACCAGTCGCTCGTAAAATAATATAAAAACATATGGCAACACA
>LCLB01000020.1:3342-12889 GCA_001001795.1 Parcubacteria group bacterium GW2011_GWF1_45_5 | reverse complement strand
AAGCGGATTTATAAGCTCCGCAAAAGGAATATCCATAAGCCATTTTTGGTTTTGATCAAAAGTCCGTCCGACCTCAAGAAATTCGGGATTGCGTACCGGGGCGATTCGAAAATTGTGGGTAACAGGTTTTGGCCAGGCGGAGTGACCATTATATTCCCGTGCCCGAACAAAAAATTTTCATATTTGCATCGTGGAACAAACACGGTTGCGTTCAGGGTTCCCAAACCAAAATGGTTGCGAGAATTTTTGAGAATATCCGGGCCGTTGGTTGCGCCATCGGCGAATTGGGAAGGAAGCGAGCCGGCCTTAACCGTTACCCAGTCCCGGAAATACTTCAGGAACGATATCGAGTTTTATTTGGACGGGAACACGCGTAAAGGGTTGCCTTCAACCGTTATCGGGTTAGGGAAAAGCAGGATCGTGGTGGTGCGTCAGGGAAGGGTCCGTATTCCTTCAAATGTTCTATAATGAATCATTAGTCATAGATCTAATAACAACATTATTAATGAAATAGCATGATAAAAATATCCCCGTCGTCTTTAAATTCATTCATCGAATGCCCGCGATGTTTTTGGCTGCGGTATACGAAGAATATTCAGCATCCAGACGCGCCCTCGTCGACTTTGCCCAACGGCGTGGACTATTCCCTGAAAGCGTATTACGACCATTGTCGCGAACAGGGTTTGGTTTTACCCTCGGAGCTTGAGGGATTATTGCCGGGTGGACTGGTTCAGGATCAAGGCCTTGTGGATCGTATGCGTAAAACCACATTCGGGTTCGATGTTGCGGAAGATATCCGGTTTCAGGGTGCGCTTGATGACGTGCTTGAGCTGTCCGACGGCGCCATGGTACCTTTGGACAATAAGACCAAGGGGTTCCCGGTCAAGGAAATTCATTGGACGCAGATAATGCAAATGAGCGGCTATGCGCTAATTCTTCGGGAAAATGGTTTTAAAACCGCGAACCGGGCATTCCTGGTTTACTGGTTTTTGGATCACAAAACCATTGATTTTAGTGATCCGTTGCACTTCCGGGTTGCGATAGAAGAAGTGGAAACCAAACCCGAAGAGGTGATGCAAAAGATTATGGAAGCAGTTAGCGTGATCAAGAGTGATGTAATGCCAGAACAGGGCGAATCATGTCAGTTCTGTCCGTATCGGGGTATAATAATTCCATAATATATTTATCATGAATCAATACCACCAGAATTCACAAAGCCCGATTATGGTTCCCAAACCGTCGCACTCCAAGCTTAAGCGGGATTTGGTAATCCTTATTCTGTTTATCGGTGCCGGCATTGTGGCGTGGAATATCCAGTATGGTGATATGGGTATGTGGCTGCGCCGGGATTGGAGAGAATTGATATCAGAATTTTCCGTCGGACCGGAGGCATCACTGGACACGGAAGAAACACCGGTTATAGATACTCCGAAAAGCCGCGGTGAAATCAATGGAACTCCCGAGATAGTCTCCGGGGCGTTCTATGCCGACCGGGTACGGGATATCGTGATTGCTTTCGAGTGTGAGGATAATCCCGATGCGGCATGGTACTGCGATGATCCTCAGTTTGTCACTCAGGCCGCCCGCAAATGGGGGACCGAGGTATATGTGTGGGGGACAGGATCAACCGGTGCAAACCGGAATCTTTGGTGGCTGGCAAAAGAATTAAATGGATCAATGAACACCATTATGATCGAGGAAAAGGGGAAATTGGGACTTTGCGAAGATATGGCGGAGTTTCCGGTCAACATTTTCGACAACAGATTCGCGGACTGCAGAAATCAATAATTAAATTATTTTATCCATTATGGAATCGGCACAACAATTTATGCAGTTTTTTACCCAGAACCAGGCGGCGTTTATCGCGCTTTCGATATGGTCTTTAATCTGGAAGGGGTTTGCCCTGTGGCGTGCGAGCCGTAATAACCAGCGGAACTGGTTTATTGCGCTGCTGGTCTTAAATACCATGGGTATTTTGGAAATGGTGTATTTGTTCTGGATAAGCAAAAAAACAGTCTCCGGAAATACTGAACCTATCGACGATAAAAAAGAAGGTGATATCGGAAGATTTTAGGTAAACGTTTTGGCTGGTCGGGCCGCGGGGAGTTGAACCCCGTCCGCAAGACCCCCAGCCTTGCGTACTACCGTTATACTACGGCCCGTTAGAAGTTACGTTTTTAATGCAAACTTCAGTCTATTTTTGAGAAACCGTTTCCCCATTCCAGATTTGAGATATTTTTCTCGAGCAATCGCATCGTATTTATTACTGCAGGCCTCGTAATACAGCAATAGAAATGGGGCTCTTTGTTTTGTGGAGATACTTCGAGAATTATTATGTTCGGCTACTCTCCTTTTGAGGTTATCAGTATACCCAGTATACCATTCATTGTCTTTCGTACTTTGCAATAAATATACGTAGAACATAATTTCTAACGGGCCAAGGCCCGTTAGGATCATCATATACGTGCGAAACAAAAAATTCCATAGTACATGGAATTTTAATTAAGTACGAAATCGGATCAAGTTATTTGATATCCAGCCAATCTTCCAATTTCCACAAGACACTCAATATGAATACCGTCAAAGCGGCGGCAAATCCGGCAACGAGATACGCGCCGAATCCGACGGTGGCGCCGATGGCCGCGGCAATCCAAATAGTCGCGGCAGTGGTGAGGCCTTGCAATTTTTTCTCATGGAAAATAATAACCCCGGCTCCCAAAAATCCGATGCCGGTAGCGATTTGGCTGATAATTCTGGTTTGATCGACTCCAGTTTGATTGACAATGCTGTTGCCCAGTATGACGAACAGGGCGGATCCCATGGTGATAAGGCTGAAGGTCCGCATACCCGGTTCTTTGTGCGCGAAATTGCGTTCCAAACCAATGACGAGCCCCAGAAAGGCCGCAATAGTAAGCTTGAGGACAACCGGTAAAACGTATGGTTCCATGATTTTACTTCGCGGATTTTGTTTGTTTTGTCGAAATGGTTCTTATGCAACGAGTGCATACCTTGATGCGCTTACCCGATGCGTCAACGGTTGTTTGGAGGTTGGGATATACCCAGCGCTTCCCCAAAGGGTTATAGTGCCCGATTAAAAGCTGGCGTTTGTTGCCGATGGTTGGTTTTTTCCCGCAAACCGAACAAGTTCGAGACATACCTTTGAATTTAAATGTGAAATTAAAGCAAAATAAGTATACACGGAGAGCCCGTAAATTGCAATAAAACTGAATATGATATACTGGAGCGGTATGATAGCGAATCTGATTTTCTATTTTTTGATTTTGGTGTTTTCGGTTATTATCCATGAGGTTGCCCACGGCTATGTCGCCAAGATCCAGGGCGACGATACTGCCGAAACTCTCGGACGGCTCACCCTTAACCCCTTGGCGCATATCGACCCTTTCGGTTCGGTGATTTTGCCCGGTCTTTTGATTTTTTTATCGCTGATTACCCACAGCAGCATGTTTTTGTTCGGGTGGGCGAAACCGGTTCCCTTTAATCCGCTAAAGCTCAAGGATATACGTTGGGGGCCGGTGTGGGTCGCTTGCGCTGGTGCCGGCGCCAATTTTTTGATTGCGATTTTATTTGCGCTACTCATGAGGTTTGGCGCTATTGGTTTCGGGCCCGCGGCGGTCATTATGTTCTCAACGATTGTGCTGACGAACCTTATGTTGGCGGTATTTAACCTGATGCCGATTCCGCCCCTTGATGGGTCAAAAATTTTGGCAGGAATAGTGGGCGATCGCTGGACCACCATAGAACGGTTTCTTTCCACGAACAGTTTATTGATTTTTGCTTTGTTTTTGATGTTCGGGTCATACTTTATTATGCCGATTGTTTCGTTTTTGTACGGGTTGTTGACAGGGGTAAAGGTGTAATGATCATGTTTCGTCCAACCGCGTATTGGATTGGCGCTCAATGCAATTACGTTGACTTTTATTGGCTTTTTTGGTATTGTGGAACCACAACTCTTTTTAATCTTTGATTTATATCGTCATGCCGACTATTTCACAATTAGTCAGAAAAGGAAGGAAAACCATCACGAAAAAATCGCGTAGCGTTGGGTTACGTAAGTATTTTAATCCGATAGCGAATCGATATAAGGTGTCTCCTTCGCCATTCAAGCGCGGTACGTGTCTCAAGGTTTTCACGACAACGCCGAAAAAACCAAACTCCGCCTTGCGTAAAGTCGCGCGCGTACGCTTGACCAACGGCATGGAAGTGACTGCCTATATCCCCGGCGAAGGGCATAATCTTCAGGAACACTCGATTGTATTGGTTCGCGGCGGTCGCGTAAAAGACTTGCCTGGAGTCCGCTACCATGTGGTGCGCGGCAGGTACGATTCGAGCGGAGTGGACAAACGCAAGCAGGGACGATCGTTATACGGCGCCAAGAAAACTCAGAAAGCGAAAGTATAATTAATAAGAGAGATTTATTTACATGCGCAAGAAGATTACCCACAAGAGAGCATATCCGTTAGACCCCGTTTATGGCAATGCTTTGATCGGCAGATTTATCAATCAGGTTATGAGGCAGGGCAAAAAAAGCACTGCTCAACGGCTGGTATACGACGCCTTCAGGCGCATTGAAGAGAAGCAGAAGCAGGACCCGGTTTTGGTATTTGAAGCAGCCATTAAAAATGTCGCCCCCGACCTTGAAGTTCGTTCCAAACGTGTCGGTGGAGCCAACTATCAGGTTCCGGTTGAAGTCCGTGGCGAACGGAAAATCGCACTGGCCATGCGTTGGATCCTGAATGCCGCACGTTCCAAGAAAGGAAAAGGAATGGCGGAAAAACTTACCGAAGAGCTTGTCTTGGCTTCCCAAAACGACGGCAACGCAATCAAAAAACGTCAAGACGTGCAGCGTATGGCAGAGGCGAATAAGGCATTTGCCCATTTACGATAGAACCATATGCCGCGAACCTACCCGTTGGAGAAAACGAGAGATTTTGGCATCATTGCCCACATTGACGCCGGAAAGACAACGGTTTCCGAGCGTGTTTTATATTACACGGGTATTACCCATAAAATCGGCGAGGTGCACGAAGGAGAAGCGGTTATGGACTGGATGGTGCAGGAGCGTGAGCGCGGTATCACTATTACCGCGGCGGCGACTACGTGTTTTTGGACTCAGACATACAAACCGGAACACGGGAAAGCAAAGGGCGAATACCGGTTCAATCTTATCGATACCCCGGGGCATATTGATTTTACGATTGAGGTGAAGCGATCATTGCGCGTGCTTGATGGGGCCGTGGTGGTGTTCGATGGCGTCTCGGGCGTTGAGCCGCAGTCGGAAACAAACTGGCGCTACGCCGATGAGTATAAGGTTCCGCGGCTTTGTTTTATCAATAAGCTGGACCGGTTGGGTGCAAGTTTCGATAATTCTTTGGCTTCCATCAGAGACCGATTGACACCTGACGCTATTCCGGTGCAGTTGAATATCGGCCTTGAAGATAAATTTGAAGGAGTGATTGATTTGGTGCGCATGAAGGCGGTGCGGTCTTCAGGGGAGCGGGGCGAAAACATGGAGATAGGGGAAATTCCTGCAGAGCTTCAGGAGCGCGCGAAAATCATGAGAGCGGCGTTGATCGAAAAGGCAGCAGAGCAGGACGATGGTCTCATGGAAAAATACCTTGCCGGGCAAGAGCTTTCCGAAGACGACATCCGTTTGGGAATTCGTAAAGGAACCCTTGAATATAAGTTGGTTCCGGTTTTGTGCGGCACTGCTTTAAAAAACAAGGGCGTCCAATTGCTCCTTGATGCGGTTGTAGATTATCTTCCGTCCCCTCAAGATATTACCAATAATAAACCCATCAGAGGGGTGCATCCGAAAACCGGTGAGGAAATTATTCGGGAACCTTCCGATACCGAACCTTTTACGGCACTTGCGTTTAAAGTAGCGGCTGATCCGTTCGTTGGAAGTTTGGTATATTTTCGTGTTTATGCCGGTTCACTCAAACGGGGGAGCTATGTTTACAATGTCGCCAAAGGCGAGCAGGAGCGTGTGGGACGAATTCTGCGCATGCACGCCAACCAACGGGAAGAAGTTGAGGAAGTTTACGCCGGAGATATCGCCGCTTTGGTGGGTATGAAAAATACCACAACCGGTGACACGCTGTGTGATACGGAAAACCAGATTTTACTTGAGAAAATCGTCATTCCCGAACCGGTTATTTCCATGAAGGTTGAACCGAAAACCAAAGCGGATCAGGATAAGATGGGGTTGGTTCTGCGCAAGCTTCAGGACGAGGATCCAACGTTCCGCGTGAAAACCGACGAGGAAACGCTTGAGACCATTATTGCGGGAATGGGAGAACTGCACCTGGACGTTTTGGTTGACCGTATGCGGCGGGAGTTTAGCGTGGAAGTGAATGTCGGACGGCCTCAGGTGGCGTATAAAGAAACCGTTCAGAATACCGCTCAAGCGGAAGGAAAGTATATCCGTCAATCCGGCGGTCGAGGACAGTACGGACACGTGTACCTGAAGGTGGAGCCGCAAGAACGGGGCAAAGGATTCGAGTTTTCGAATATGATTAAAGGCGGCGTGATTCCGCAGGAATATATTCCTGCCGTCGAGAAAGGAGTCAGGGAATCCTTGGACAAGGGAGTTCTGGCCGGTTTCCCGGTAGTTGACCTTAAGGTAACGCTATATGACGGTTCGTACCATGACGTTGATTCTTCGGAAATGGCCTTCAAAATCGCCGGTTCTATGGCATTTCAAGATGCTGCAAAAAAGGCGAATTTGGTTCTTCTTGAGCCGATTATGAAGGTTGAGGTGATTGTCCCCGATAAATTCCTGGGAGACGTAAGCGGTGATTTAAGCTCCAAGCGGGCGCGCATTGAGCAAATGGGCGAGCGGGTGAATCTTAAGGTTATTGACGCGATGGTGCCTCTTTCCGAGATGTTCGGTTATGCCACAAAAATCCGTTCCATGACCGAAGGAAGGGGAGTTTTCACTATGGAATTCGACCATTACGAGGAAGTTCCCAAATTTGTCGCCGAACAGATTATTGCGGGAAAGAAGTAGTATTTTATTGACTTTTTTGGTCTGTGATAGTACAATAATTTTACAAGCAGTTTTTATATAATTAATTTATCCATAAAAATATATGGCAGACAAAGGTAAATTTAATCGCACAAAACCGCACAAAAATATCGGGACCATTGGCCACGTTGATCATGGCAAGACAACCCTGACCTCTGCTATTACGAAAATCCTTTCTTTGAAAGGGTTCGCAAAAGCATTGGAATACGGCGATATCGATAAGGCACCCGAGGAACGCGCGCGCGGGGTTACAATTAATGTTCATCACTCTGAATACGAAACCGACAAGTACCACTATGCGCACGTAGACTGTCCAGGACACGCGGATTTCATCAAGAACATGATTACCGGTGCGGCCCAGATGGACGGTGCTATTCTTGTAGTTTCTGCTCCTGATGGTCCGATGCCCCAGACGCGTGAGCATATTCTGCTTGCCCGTCAGGTTGGCGTTCCGGCCATGGTGGTGTTCTTGAACAAGGTAGATATGGTGGATGATCCTCAATTAATTGATTTGGTGGAAACCGAGATCCGTGAACTGCTCAAAAAGTATCAGTTCCCCGGAGACGAGACTCCTATTATCAGGGGGTCGGCACTCAAGGCTGCCGAGGCGACAAGTCTTGACGACGAGTGGGCAAAAAAGATTCTTGAACTCATGGACGCGGTTGACAACTATATTCCCGAACCGGTTCGCGATACCGAAAAGCCATTTTTGATGCCGATTGAAGATATCTTTACGATCGAGGGACGCGGAACCGTGGTCACCGGCCGTATCGATCGCGGTATTATCAAGGTGAACGAAGAAGTGGAAATTATCGGTATCAAGCCAACCGCAAAAACAGTGGTTACCGGTATTGAAATGTTTAACAAGTCCCTTGACCAGGGTCAAGCAGGAGATAACGCTGGAATTTTACTCCGGGGGACAAAGAAAGAAGATGTGCAGAAAGGTCAGGTTATCGCCAAACCGGGATCCGTGACTCCGCACACCGACTTTGAAGCAGAGGCGTATATCTTGAAAAAAGAGGAAGGCGGTCGTCACAATCCGTTCTTCTCGGGATACAAGCCGCAATTCTATATTCGAACAACTGATATCACGGGTGATATTACCTTGAAAGAAGGGGTCGAAATGGTGAACCCGGGCGACACAGCGACCTTTACCGTCAAACTTATTCACCCCGTTGCTCTTGAAGAGCGGCAGCGATTCGCGTTCCGCGAAGGCGGCCGCACGATCGGCGCCGGAGTGGTGACGAAGATAGTCAAATAGATCGCCCCCACACAGTAATCTCGCTCGTTTCATGACACAAAAGACAGACGTCCAACAAAAGATGCGCATCAAGATTCGATCGTATGATCATAGGATCATCGATAACTCGTGCCGTTTGATCGTTGAAACTGCGAATCGGTACGGGGCGCAAATTCTTGGACCAATTCCGCTCCCCACGGAGATTAAGAAGTATACTGTTAACCGGTCGACCTTTGTGCATAAAGATTCTCGCGAACAGTTCGAGATGCGGGTGCACAAGCGGCTTATTGACATCGTGAATCCGAATACGAAAGTCATTGAGGCGCTGATGAATTTGAATTTACCGGCCGGAACAGACATTGAGGTAAAAATGGTTTCTTGATGAATCGGTGGCAAGGGGAGAGAATTGAAAGAATTTCTCTACACCCTTCAGAAAAGCGCCACCATGGCGCTTTTCTGGTACAAATAACAAATTATGAAATTTATTCTCGGAAAAAAAATAGGAATGATGCAGTTATTCGACGCAGAAACATTGCGTGTTTCTCCGGTTACCCTGATAGAAACCAAGGGAAATGTCGTTACCCAGGTGCGTACGAAAGAACGAGATGGTTATAGTGCGGTTCAGGTTGGTTTCGGATCCCGTAAAAAGGCTTCCCGAGCCCTTACCGGCCATTACGCCGGGCTTTCCGTGTTCAGGGTTGCCCGAGAATTCAGAATTCCCGAGTCCGAACTGTCCGGATACGAGCGTGGAAATGCGATCGAAACAACCCAGTTCAACAAAGGAGATAAGGTTATGGTTTCCGGTATTTCAATGGGAAGGGGATTCGCCGGAGCGGTAAAGCGTCACGGATTTCATGGTGGGCCCAAAACACACGGACAAAAAGGCAGCCATCGCCGAGTTGGATCCATTGGTTCAACAACGCCCCAGAGGGTTCTTAAAGGAACTCGAATGGCTGGCCATATGGGGCAAATACGCATCAGTGTGAAAGGATTAAGGGTCGTCGACATCTCACCCGATGATCATGTTTTGTTTCTTCGGGGGGCTGTCCCGGGTGTTACCGGAGCTTTGGTTGAAATACGAACTCAAAAATAAACGAACGTATGGATGTCGCGGTATACAATAAAAAGAAAGAACAGATAAGAACCGTTTCGCTGGACGAGTCGGTGTTTGGTATTACGGTTAATCCCGATGTTGTTCATGAGGTGGTTCGTGTTTTGCGGGGCAACGTGCGCAAACCGATCGCCCACGCAAAAGACCG
>LCLB01000020.1:0-3323 GCA_001001795.1 Parcubacteria group bacterium GW2011_GWF1_45_5 | reverse complement strand
GGTGCCGTATCCGGCGGGGGAAAGAAGCCATGGCGGCAGAAAGGAACAGGAAGGGCGCGCCACGGATCTATTCGTTCCCCGTTGTGGCGCAAAGGTGGAGTCACGCACGGTCCGTTGAACGAACGGGTGTTTGCAAGATCTCTTAATAAGAAAACAAAATGGACGGCTCTTGCCATGGTTTTATCCGGAAAGGTGAAGCGTAATTTATTCTGTGTTGTTTCGGACGATGTTGTGGCAGATTTTTCGAAAACAAAGCTAGTGCAACCGTTCGTGGATTCTTTTTTGAAAGAAGGAAAACGTATCCATCGGGGATTTTTACTGCATTCGTTCTCGGATACGTCAAGCATACGCGGCGTGCGTAATATCCAACAACTCCGTTGGGCACCGGTTTCCGGTATTAATATTATGGACTGCGTCAATGCAATGTATGTGATTGTTCCTGAGTCGTCGCTTCAGGCGCTTACTTCTTTTATGAAGCGATTATAATTCTTATCAGATATGGCAACATTTGGATTTTTAAAAAATAAGAAAACACCGCCGAAAACATCCGTTACGGACAAGCGCGTTCCTTCCGTACCCGATGCCGTGCAGATATATCTTGTGCGACCGATTTTGAGCGAGAAAGCAACGCGTATCAAAGAAGCAGACAATGCATATATTTTTCAGATTACCGACCGCGCGAACAAGATAACCGTGGCTCATGAAGTCGCGTCGTTGTACAAAGTTCATGTTACGAAAGTGGAAATAGTCCGGGTTCCTCCGAAGCCGAAAAAGACCGGACGCTTTTCGGGATATCGATCCGGCTATCGCAAGGCCATTGTTCATGTTAAACAAGGAGAGAAAATTGAGCTTATTTAATGCGGTATGACCATACGGATATCAAAACCAACAACACCGGGCAGACGGCACTACCAAACCGTTGATTACCGCGAGCTTTCGAAGGAAAAACCGTTAAAGGCACTCGTGGTTCATATACAGAAACATTCTGGCAGAAACAGTGCCGGTCGCATTACCGTTCGCCATCGCGGAGGCGGTCATAAGCAACAGTATCGTATGGTTGAACTCGGTCAGAAGTTTTTGAACTTCGGCGGTATTGTAGAGGCACTTGAATATGATCCAGGCAGGACTGCCTTCATCGCTCGCGTTCTTTTCAGCAACGGAATGCGTTCCTATATTTTGGCTCCCGAAGGGTTGCATGCCGGAGACCGTATCGAAACAGGAGAGAAGGTTTCGATTAAGGTAGGTAATCGTATGCGTTTGAAATATATACCGGTTGGTACCCTGATTCATGCGATTGAGCTCAGGCCCGGGGCGAAAGGAATCCTTGCGCGATCCGCAGGGTCGTACGCGACGGTCATGGCCAATGAAGGAGCTTATACGCTTCTTAAAATGCCTTCCGGCGAAACCCGTAAAGTCAGTTCGGAAGGTTTTACTTCTATCGGACAGGTATCGAACGGAGAGCATAGGATCGCGAAGATCGGCAAAGCGGGGCGTATGCGTCATCATGGAGTGCGTCCAACCGTGCGTGGTTCGGTCATGAACCCTCGAGACCATCCATATGGAGGAGGAGAGGGTCGTACGACTCGCGGTACGCGTAAGCCTAAAGACAAATGGGGCAATATTACCGGCGGTCATCGAACCCGTAAGCGGCATAACTGGTCCCAGAAATTTATCGTCAGTCGCCGTCCACCCAATACGAAGAAGAAAAAATAAACTCTTATTTATTAACGATATGGGAAGAAGTTTGAAAAAGGGTCCCTATATAGATCCATCAATACTGAAGAAAATAAAGAACGGCAAACCGGCTGCAGGGACGGTTATCAAAACATGGGCACGGGCCTGTACCATTGTCCCCGACATGCTTGGGCTTACATTCGGAGTCCATACCGGGAAGGACTTTGTTTCGGTTTTTATAACCGAGGATCTTATCGGTCACAAATTAGGTGAGTTCGCTCCGACAAGAAAGTTCATTAAACATGGTGGAAAGAAACAGCGTGAGCTGGAGTCGAAGACCACAGCGCCGGCTCCTGCCGCCGCAGCCTCTGTTCCCGCGAAGAAATAAATAATTCACGTGATAGTATGAATGAGATCCGCGCACAATTGAAATATCTCCGCATTGCCCCGAAAAAGGTTCGTCGCATTGCTTCTCTTTTGAAAGGCATGGGATATGCCGATGCACTGGCGCAACTGAAATATCTTCCTCAACGGAGCGCGCAACCTCTTTATAAACTGATACGTTCGGCGGGCGCCAATGCCAAACATAATATCCAAACCGATCCCAATACTCTTTCTATCATTCGGGTGCTTGTAGATCCTGGTCCTTCGTATAAGAGGATGCGGCCGCGCGCGCACGGGGCGGGATTCCCGATTGCGAAACGGATGTCCCATATCACTATTTATCTGGGGGTGCGCAGCGGAAAGCGGGTGACGTCCGCGACTACGGTTGCCCTGTCCGATTCCCTTAAAGAAGAACAGGACAGCGAGAAGTCTATAAAGACAAAGCAGCCGCGCATATCGCGTAGTCGTATGAATCAGAAAGAGAAAAGCGTCTCCGTGGCTCGACGCAGACAGATATTCAATCGCAAAGCAATATAAACAGATATGACACATAAAACAAATCCCATATCCTATCGGCTCGGTATCACCTATAACTGGCACTCTCGTTATTTTATGAGACGGGACCGCGGATTTTTTCTTGAAGAAGATGCTCTTATCCGCACGATAATACAAAAGAAATTCAAACGGTCAGGCATCGAATCCATTGGGATTGAGCGCAACGCCGATACCGTTCGGGTATATATTAAGACGTCGCGACCAGGTTTTATTATTGGCAGAGGGGGAACCGGTGTCGATGAATTGCGGAAAGTACTTCAGGAAAAAATCAAGCTATTGCGAATAAAAGGGAAGCAGGCAAAGGATGTTGTTATTCAGCTTAATATCGAAGAAGTGAAAAAGCCGGAGATTTCCGGGAAAATTGTTGCCGAGAATGTTGCGGTTAGCCTAGAGCGCCGTATGCCGTTTCGTAAAACAATCAAAAACACCCTGGCGAAAGTGATGAGCTATCGAGATGTTAAGGGAGCAAAAATAAAGGTTTCCGGACGTCTCGACGGAGCCGAGATTTCCCGGCGGGAATTTGTCGCCGAAGGGAAAATACCACTTATTACCATCCGTTCCCTGATCGATTACGGAGAAGAGCGGGCATATTGCACCTATGGAGTTATCGGAATTAAAGTGTGGATTTATAAAGGAGAGGTTCTAGAAAAGGATCTCATATAACGCACGTATGTTGACACCAAAAAAAGTAAAACATCGCAAGTGGCATA
>LCLB01000019.1 GCA_001001795.1 Parcubacteria group bacterium GW2011_GWF1_45_5 | reverse complement strand
AACCCGTGAAGGTAAGGCATGGACGGTTAGAGAATTACCTCCCCCCGCTACTCCAAGCGAGGCCCAGGCCAGTAGGGAGGGTTCCAGTATCAACAAACTTCCCTTCCATATGGAGGACTGGTCATGGGGTGCCGGCCTCCAACGCTTCGGAAATAGAGACCTGCCGGGTCACAAATTCCGCCTTGATGACGGGTTTGGTATAGACCTTTCAGACCCCGGATTTATAAAGCATGGCCCCGTCGGAACGACCGTTGGCACCTTCAACTCCGCCGCAGAACAAGCTATCATGTTCCTGAATAAGGTCTGGTTCATCACCAATACCCGTGTCTATAACTACGACGGCACTTCCCTTACCCAATTTGAGGACATGTTCGTTACCCAAGCTATCAACGACATCATCGATATAGTTACATTCGGCTCCAATATCTTCGTCTCCACCTCCGATGGGGGGGGGAAGAAATACTGGAAATCGAATGGCACTGCCGCTTTCGCCGAGGTGAAGAACGTGGCAGCCTCACTCCCAACCGACTTCTTCCAGATAGTTGGGCAGAACATATGGAGAGCCTACAATCCCAGTAGCACAGCCCCCACCCTCATTCAGCGTAATGACGACCCTACGGATGGGACGGGGTGGGAACCGGCGGGGGGAATCCAGATAGGTTTTGCTGAGGGAATCAACTCCCTCTTCACGCTATCTGGGTTGTTGTTCGTGGGAACACAGAGTAGTATCTACGTGGTAAACAGCGAGGACGAACCCATAGAGTTTAACAGTAAGATGCAAACACGGCGGGGGGCGAGGGCCAATGCCGTCGTATCTAATATCGGAACCGATGCGTGGATTTCGGATGAGATAGATATAGACCGTATCCTACCCATCGACTTCGAGGCGTTCGACATTCGTCCGGCGGGGCCATTCTTCGGTTTCGACCCCGTGCCCTATACCTCCTCCACTAAACTCTCCATTACGAGTATCGCCCAAGACATGGATTTTGTATACGTGTGCGTGGATGACGGTGCATCCACATTCGTCTACAAGGGCAAAGAGGTGGAGCGGGGTCTATTCGTCTGGTCGCCACTCGTCAAAGTTACGGGAACAAACAACTTTGCGGGGGTGTTTAAACTTACCGGAGACTCTACCCCATTCCTGTATATCGGAGCCGCCCTTACTGTAGTGAAGTATGCGCTGCCCTGGACTACCTACGCTGCGTCCTGGGAGGCCATCACACCTCAGTTTACGGCGGGCGTGGAGGAGTGGGATAAGATGTGGCACACCCTTCGGTGCTACGTGGAGAATAGCGGCACAGCCAATGACATACAGCCACGTTTTCGTGACATTCTTAGAGATTTGATTATACAGAACCATTTTAGAACGAAACTTTTACCGGTTCGCGCTCGGCCTCGTTTTTTGTTTCAAATAATTCCCGAACCGTAAACCGAAACATCCCCGCCAAAATATTACTCGGAAATACCGCAATACCGATGTTGTAGTCACGCACCATGCCGTTATAGAAACGCCTTGATGCCTGAACCTTGTCTTCGGTATCCACCAGTTCACGCTGAAGCTCTACAAAGCTCTGGTTTGCCTTCAGGTCGGGATAGTTTTCGGCAACCGCAAACAGGCTCTTCAAGGCTCCGGAAAATTGGTTCTCCACTTCTGCACGAACATTCATATTCCCGCCTTGCATTGCCAGATTGCGGGCTTTGGTCACGTTCTCGAATACCGAACTTTCGTGCTTGGCATATCCTTTAACCACTTCGACCAAATTAGGCACCAAGTCATACCTGCGCTTGAGTTGCACTTCAATGTCCGCCCACGCCTCGTCTACTCTGATACGCATCCGGATAAGCTTGTTGTATATCGCAATAACGAAAATAATCAAAGCGACAAGGACAAGTAAAATGACGTTCAACATATATTATTTCTTTAATTATATAGAGTATACCCCCTCACTTGTCTTAACTCAAATAAGATTAATATATCTCATTGCGACTTGAGCAAAAACATTTTGAGTAATGCACTATGTTACAAGTGCGGAGGTATATCACAAAAAATCACTGTTTAAAACAGCGATTTTTTGTTTTTATCCTGATTTCTATTCTATATTTCCGGTTCCTGTCTGTTTCAGTAATCCTCTTCTCCGTATTCCGGACCAGGCGGATGCGGTTCTTTTTTCTCCGGTTTATCCGCAATCACCGATTCCGAGGTGAGGATCAGGCTCGCGATGGACGCCGCATTCGAGAGCGACGATTTGACCACCTTGGTCGGATCCAAAATCCCGGCTTTGATCATATCCACAAACTCTCCGGTTAGAGCATTGAACCCGAATCCTTTTTTGTTTTCCTTGGTAAGCGTATTGAACACATCGGCGGCGGATTTCCCCGAATTCTCCGCAATGGTCCGAATCGGATACTCCAAAGCGCGAAGCAAAATATCTATACCCCGTGCTTCGTCGCCGACCGTCGGGAAGAACTCCGCTTTCTTCTCCCGGAGTTCGCGGGCAATTTCGAACAACGCGACTCCGCCTCCTGACACAATTCCTTCCGCAAGGGCTGCCCGGGTCGCGTGAATCGCGTCTTCGATACGATACTTCTTTTCTTTCATCTCGACTTCGGTTACGGCACCGACTTTGATAACCGCCACTCCGCCGGCGAGTTTTGCCAAGCGCTCTTCGAGTTTTTCCTTGTCGAAATCCGAGGTGGTTTTTTCTATCTGCACTCTGATTTGCTTTACCCGGTCGTCGATTGCCTTCTTGTCGCCCTTGCCGCCGACAATAGTCGTATTGTCCTTATTCGAAACTACCCGGCGGGCTTGGCCCAACATTTCCAAAGTTATACCTTCCAGTTTTAAACCAAAGTCCGGTGAAATAACTTTGCCACCCGTAATCACAGCAATATCCTCAAGCATTTCCTTACGGCGATCGCCAAATCCCGGCGCCTTCACTGCCAGAGCATTGAAGGTCCCCCTGATCTTATTGACAATCAATGTCGCCAAAGCCTCGCCATCCACATCATCGGCGACGATGATAATATTCTTTTTACCGGTTTGCACGATTTTCTCCAAAATAGGCAGTAAATCGCGAATCGCGGAAATCTTTTGATCGGTCACTAAAACGTACGGCTCGTCATACTCGGCTTCCATACGTTCGGTGTTGGTGATCATGTAGGGTGAAATATACCCGCGGTCGAACTGCATTCCTTCCACGGTTTCACGGGAAAGCCCTAAAGTCTGCGATTCTTCAACCGTGACTACGCCTTCCTTGCCGATAGAATCAAAAATATCCGCAATGAGCTTGCCGATTTCGGAATCGCTCGCGGCAATCGCGGCGACTTCCTCAATCTTCTTTTTATCGGTAATCTGCTCGCTCCGCTCGGAAAGCATGACGAGCACTTTTTCCAAAGCCTTATCGATTCCGGTCTTCAAAAGAACCGGATTGGCCCCGGAATCAATCTGGGAAAACCCTTCGTTAACGATTGCCTGGACCAACAGCGCTGCAGTCGTGGTACCGTCGCCGCAAACGTCATTTGTTTTCTCGGATGCCTGCTTCACGAGCGAGGCAGCCACATTTTCCATCTTATCCTCCAAAACAATCTCTTTGGCCACGGTCACACCGTCTTTGGTGATAATCGGAGACCCGAATCCCCGATCCAAAATAACATTGCGCCCCTTAGGACCCAAAGTCACCTTGATCGCATTCGCCATTTTGTCGATACCGCGTTTCAATGCTTCGCGCGCCTTATCTTTGTGTAAAATCTGTTTTGCCATAAATGCGTAATGATTAATTCTGTTATTTGATTGATTATTCTATAATCGCCAAAATATCCTCTTCGCGACCAATGAGATACTCGATCTGTTCCCCTTTTTCGTTTTCCACTTTGATCTCGTCGGGTCCGTATTTCTTGAACAACACCATATCTCCGACCTTCACCGACATCGCAATCCGCTCGCCTTCGTCATTCAACTTCCCTCCCCCTATCGCAACGATCTTACCTTTTTGGGGCTTTTCGCCTTCGGCAGTGTCGGGAATAACTATTCCGGTTTTTGTTGTTTTCTCCTCTTTAATGGGCTCAATGAGCACATAATCGGATAACGGCTTTATATTCATATCTGTTACGCTTAATTAATTAAAAAATCTTCTTTTAGCAGTTTAAAGCTTCAACTGCTAATTGTCAAGGAACAACAAACAAAGTTACCGATTTTGTTTAAATCGAAATGGCAACGCTGCCAAGATTCTTTGCCAGATCGCGCGTTTCGTTGACCACAATAACATTATGCGCATCTTTGGTCGCCTTATCCAATTCATCTGCCTCGATTCTATTGCTTGCTACAGTAATAAAGATTGTTTCGGGATAATTTTTCCGCAAAAATTCAATAAGATCAAGATCTTGACGAATCCCGAGCGCCGGTCCAGAAACAACCACTTTCATTTTAGAAAGATTAAACAGTTTCAGGGTACTCACCGGATCAAGGTATGGCTCGTATACAAAAACATCGGCGCCCAATGATCGCAGAAACGGCTCTTCATATTCATTACTCACTGATTCTACCGCGAGAACCGAGCTATCGGGCCACGTATCTAACTGCTTTTTCACCCATGGAGATATAGCCGAAGCAACGTCTTCCTTCGTCCCTTCTGGGACATCCAAAAAGATAACAGATGGAGGAGTTTTTTGTTTTGCTGTTTCCTGAGGAGCCGCGGCTCCTTTATCAAAGAAAGTGAGGAACTTCCGTGTTTTGTGGAAGATTTTTTCTCCCGCATCGCTTGCCATAGCTGAAATCAAAAATGTTACCACGCTGGCAAACGCTAACGCACCTCCTTCTGCCGGACTCATAATCCCAAAACGAGTCGCTAGAAATACAACAAAAAACGTAAACTCACCCGCTTGGGCAGAGGAAATGCTTAAAATTGTCGACCCCAATGGACCGATACCCGCATATCGCGCTAACGGATAGGTTATCAATAACGTAGCAAGTAACTCAAAAATTATAAAAACAAGGGTGCGCGTGCTGAATAAATTCACCAGGCTAAGATCCGCTATACGCAACGCGGATATGAAAAAAAGTGGTACTAATAAATCTCGCGCCAAACCAAGCTGGGCCTCCGTTTTTGCAACAAATTTTGTCCTGCGCCACAACAAACCGGCAATAAAGGCCGCGGTTGCAGCTGAAATACCTGCGAACTGTGCCGTCACCCCAGCTAAAAGCGCAACTGATAGCCCCATAATAAACGGCGACTCATTCGGGCTTAATGCATGGCCAAGCAATTGTTTGCCAATAAACGAACCTGCTATATATAAACAGATAAAAGAAACAGAAAGAATTGCAAGCCATACCACGTTAATTGCACCTGTCTGCTGTCCAAGAACAAGTCCAAGCGCCAATGGCAACATACCACTGGCAACATCCTGGACCACCATGAGCGTCATACCAAGAATCCCCACGGGTTCATCGAGCCAATTTCGCTTTCTGATCGCGTCAACCACAATTGCCGTGCTTGACTGCATCACTGCAAATCCTATTACCAATGATCCAACCAGTGTTTCATTACCAAGCGCTCGTCCGACAAGGGCACCTAAAATCATCATAATACCCATCTGACCCAAAACCAAAAACCACGAACGAGCACTTTTCAATGACCCGCGTGTATCAAAACTGTTCCCCGCAAGAAACATCCCAACCAATAAACCAATGGTCCCCAATAAATCAACGGTCTCTGCTACCGGGCCGGTTTGGGGAATAATTCGGATGAATGCAACAATCACGCTCCCTAATGTGATGCCCACAACCGTTCCTAATTTGCCAAAACGAGACAAGATAAATGCAGTCGCATATACTATTGCCAATGATAGTGCGATTTGTATCATAAGAAACTATGTAATTAGTTATGAATGGACTTTACGAATAATCCTCTTCAATGTGCTTTATGGTGCGCTCAAACGGTTCGGGGGTGACATTCCAGTGCCCCACAAACGGATTATCCAAGTCCTCAATAAGCTGAAATACCATAGTAAGTGTGAATCCCAATCCGCCGATAGCAAGCGCGTGGTAAAAAAAGCTTGCAAAAGGCATAACCACAAAAGAAAATAACGCCAACCCCGAAGAAGCGTAAATAAACGTCTTAAGGAGAGTCGGCAACCGTTCTAAGCTTTGCTTAACGCGTTCGGTACGGATTTCGCCAAGATGACCATAATGATCCAATATTTGACTAAATACTACCTGATCGTGATCATCGTCGAATCTAATATCACGAATAACCAACGAAATCTTACGGAACAGCACGCTGTTTTCCTTGTTACGACCCCCGGAACCAAGCGTTTGGAACTTCTCCTCTATTACCTTATTGGCATAACCGAAAATCGCTTCTTTCATACGTCTCGCCAACTCTGCATCGCGGAAATACAATGTCAACCTATATAACCGCTCAAGCGCCTGGGCTTCGAGGTTTATCAGACCTGCAGCTTTATTATACTGTCCCCATACCTCAAATACGACAAAAGCAATCAAAATACCATATAAAGTTCCGAACACGGTTAAAAACGCCCCTAACCCTCCGATATCGGATAAGTATACGGGGGTATTAAAGAACACCCGAGCTCCAAACGATAATGCGATAACCAACATCGCAAAAAGCATTGAGTTTTTTATCACGGTTTTCATAAAAGATTAATAATATTTATTATATTACCACAATATGAATGATAGCACAAAAAATAAAACAAATACCCCCTGGAACAATAAGCTGGGAATCTTTTTCGGCGTCTCATTATCCTGAATCTTTTTGTGCAGAGAGAAAAGAGTAAACCGTTTCAACCACTCGCTGGGATAAAACAAATACGCCAAATAAACAATATCCCAAAGCAATGCGCCCAAAACACCGACTATCAATGAAGGATGAGTATACAGGTGGGCAATGAGGGATGGAAAGTCCGGAAAATCTGGCCATAAAATTCCCGATACGGAAAGCAACAACCCAATGCACGACGTCACCGTAATGTCCCAGAAAATAATCTGTTTGCCTTGGCGCCCCAATACCCTTTTGCATTCTCCGTTCTTTTCCCGATCTTCATATTTTTTCCCTTTATCGCCGTCCCAATGAGGTATCGCATCAAGGATAATATGAGAAATAATACCCACAATAAATGCCACTATCGGGTTGGCAATCTGTCTGCCAATCGCCAACCCGGCAAATACGTGCACCGTATCCAGCATACCGATAAAAAATAATTTATTCCAAAAGCTTTTCTTCTTCGCCCGACTGAATCAAGCGGTCAACGCGGTCGGTCATCAAATCCAAACGCTTGGTCGTGTCGTCGTAGGACGATTGCGCGTTGGATAAATGCTTCCCCAACCGGTCGAAATCATCGGTGAGCTTTTCGGCGTCTTTGCGCACCTGCTCAAAGCGCTTAATCACCTCTTTGGTTTGTTTCGAAAACTGCACATCCTTGAACCAATGCTCGATCACGCTCATCGCCAGGTAAAACAAATTCGGTGAGGTGATAATGATTTTTTTCCTAAGGGCATAGGTAGTCAGATCTTCTTTCACGCTCTTGGTTCCAGGGTTCACGATTTCGTAATAAATCGCCTCGGCGGGAACATACATCATCGCATAATCAACCGTCCCTTCGCCGGGCAGAATATACTTGCTCGCAATTTCGTCAATACGCGCCTTCACGTCGCTGATAAATGATTTTTCGGCATTCTCTCGATCAAAATCGGTTTCCGCACCGATCATCTTGGAAAAATTATCCGCGGGAAATTTTGCGTCAATGGAAACAACCCTGCCGTCGGGCAGTTTGAATACGGCATCGGCTCTTTCGCCGGACGAAAACCCGTACTGGAGCTCGTAGAGTTCTTTGGCGTAATACTGCCCCAGCAAATGTGCCAACGATGCTTCGCCCCAGCTCCCGCGGGCTTTCGGGGACTTAAAGACTTCCTCGAATTTTTTCAAATCCTTGACTGATTCGTGCATTTGTTTCAGACGCTCGTCAATCTCGGTAGTGCGCTGGGTAAACGCCTTTGCCTCGGTATTCATGGTCCGGGTGGTGTCGCCAACGGTTTGACGCACCGCATCCAGACGCTTTTCCAAATGCTCCATGAACTGCAGTTGCATGGCGCTTATCGCCTCGCGTAAATCCTTCACCTGTTGGTTCTGCACTGTATCGGTGTCTTTTTTGCGCAACAATAAAAACATGACCCCCGCGAACATCAAAAATAAAACAATAAAATAAAACGTGTTCATACAAGAATTGTAGCAATCCAAAACAACAAAAGCAATTCACGCACTTTGACCAAAAAACTAGTTTGTGCTATAATTCTATACTGCAAATTATCGCAGAATCTAAAACGAAAGGAGGTGAATACCATGAACCCCACCAAGGAAACGGGGTACGCGATGCGTCGGGCGCCGCCCGTCGCATAAGAATCCTTGCGGCAGAAGATGACGACAGCTTCAGGAACATCCTGGAAGAGATCCTGGAGATGGTCGTCAATAA
The DNA here is from genome assembly GCA_001001795.1 of Parcubacteria group bacterium GW2011_GWF1_45_5. GTDB lineage: Bacteria > Patescibacteriota > Minisyncoccia > UBA6257 > Brennerbacteraceae > GWF1-45-5. The sequence continues at coordinate 1,954 of LCLB01000019.1, read as the reverse complement.
AACCGCAAGGGAGCTTTATGGTTGAGCTCTCGGGTATGGCCAGTTCTGGACCAGAACTGGTTGATATGGCCCGCGAGTTTAGGCCGGACCTGATTGTTTCGGACAATCGGATGCCGAACCGCGACGATGGCGTACGAGCGATCAACAAAATCATGCAATTTCTGCCCGAATGCCGTTGTATCCTCTGGTCAGCCGATGATCCAAACGATTTGCCGGTATTCCCAGGAGTATTCGTGTCAAAGGGTGCCAGCATTATCGCGCTTCGAGATGCGATCCTGAGCCAACTGGTCCAATAAATAAAATGCCCCGCGAACCAATCGCGGGGCATCACTTTTTATGAAAGCTTAATAAATTTCTTGAGCAATTTTTTGACGATTAAAATGCTTGAAATAAAAAACCTAAGTGTTGAAGCTTCTGATTCACGAAAAAAAATCCTGGATAATGTAAATCTGAAGTTGAAGGCGGGAAAAATTTATGCCTTGACAGGAAGGAACGGCTCTGGGAAAAGCACTCTTGCAAACGCTGTTATGGGAAACGGTAAATATTCTGTTGCCAAAGGAAAAATATTTCTCAACGGCGAGGACATTTCAGAGCTTTCTGCCGATGAGAGGGCAAGAAAGGGAATTTTCATCTCTTTTCAGTTTTCTCCCGAGATACTGGGAATTTCCTTCTCAAATTTTTTAAGAGCCGCCCGCAACTCTGTAAGCGAGAAAAAATTTTCATTTCTGGAATCCAAAAGATTTATTGAAAAGAAGGCGGAAACCCTCGGAATAAAAAAAGAGCTGCTTGAAAGAGAGGTTAACAGGGGGTTCTCCGGAGGGGAAAAAAGGAAACTGGAGATTTTGCAGATGCTTGCATTAAATCCCAAGATTGCAATTCTTGACGAGGTTGATTCCGGGCTGGACAAAGAGTCATTAAGGAAGATTTTGGATGAAATAAAAAAATTTTCCTCAAAAGAAAAGGCAATTTTGATAATAACCCACAACGAAAAAACAATAGGTTATTTAAATCCCGACAAGGTTTTTGTCATGAATCATGGAGCGGTTGAAAATGGCTCGGAATAGAAAAACGGCGGGGGCGATAATAGAGAAAGACGGGAAGTTTCTTCTTGTAAAAAGGAACAACACGAAAACGTTTGAAGGATATTGGGGCTTGCCTGGAGGGAATCTTGAAGAGGGCGAGAATTTCGAGGATGCGGTTAAAAGAGAAATAAAGGAAGAAGTGAACCTTGATTTTTATCCCGTGCCGTTCAGGAAGTATGCAGAGGATTTTCCGCAATTTTCTTGGAAAGCCACAGCCGGATTTTTTTTCGGAAAAACAAACGGAAATGTAAAAATAAACGGGGAATCCAGCGAGTTTGGATGGTTCTTACCTCGGGAAATAAAAAAGATGGAGCTTGCATTTAACCACAAAAAAATCATGGAAGATTTCATGGAACAGAAGAGCAAAAAAATTCTCCCAAAAATATTCAATTCAAAAATTCTTGAGGCGAGAAAAATTTCTTCGGACATAAAATACATTAAGTTTTCGGTTCCGGGAGAATTTGAATTTACCCCGGGGCAGTATTTGTCTGTTTCAAGAATTTCGGACGGAAAAAAACTAAGAACCCCTTATTCAATTGCATCCTCTCCCGGAAAAGGTTTTGCAGAATTTTTCATAAGAATAATTGATGTTGGAAAAGCTTCATCCTATATGGGAAATTTAAAAAAAGGAGATGAGATTGAGTTGTTTGGCCCTGCCGGAAAATTTGTTATTGAAGAAAGCTCGAAACGCAAGGATTTATTTTTTATATCAAACGGCACCGGAATAACTGCTTTTTTGAGCATGATTTCCTCTGTCCTTGAGGAAGGATTCGGGAAAAAGATAATTCTTCTCGCGGGATTCAGAAATGAGAATGAAATTTTGTGCGAAAAAAGGCTGATAAATTTGGGAAAAAAATTCCCAAATCTTGAAA
>LCLB01000018.1 GCA_001001795.1 Parcubacteria group bacterium GW2011_GWF1_45_5 | reverse complement strand
CGCCGGCGTCCGTCGGCGTCCAGGCGTTAGTGGCATCGTTGCCGTCAGCCGTCGGGTACCAGGTATTCGTTGAATTGGGAGTGCCGGTAACGGAAACCAGCATTATCTGCGTTGCCGTGTCATGACGCATGGTGGCCGTCGCGCCTGAAGTCGTTTGAGTTACCGCCGCGCCGTCGGCGAACGATCCCCTGGTCAAGCTTCCGCCGATTACCTTGGTGGCGGCGGCCGTCAAATCGCTGTTTATCGCCACCTCCCAAAGCGACAAAGAAGAATAATCGCCCCCGCCATCGGTGTTGACGGTGGTTGTAAACTCCGTGGCGGCGCTAACCGAATGAGAAAAGAAAAATAGAAAAACCAGAATCAAGAGCAATGAGAGAGAGCTAAAAAAGACAGCTGATTTCTTTGGGATCATAATGATAGTTGCAGATAATAAGCAATTATAACAATTTTTAGACCGAGCCTTCAAGCTTCAACGACAATACCCTGGAAACCCCGTCTTCGCCCATGGTTATTCCATACAGAACATCGGCTACGCTCATCGTTGATCGATTATGGGTAATGATAATAAATTGGGTTTTCTCTGAAAATTTCTTAATCAACCCGGCAAATCGCTGGGCATTGCGGTCGTCCAGGGCCGAATCAATTTCGTCAAGCACTAAAAACGGAGGCGGATTAACGGAAATCAAAGCGAACAAAGCGGCCATGGAAACCAAGCTTCGCTCCCCTCCGGAAAGCATTTCCAAAGACCGTATTTTCTTGCGCGGCAAATGAACGGAAAATTCAATACCCAACTCCGATGCCGTGGAACCTGAATCTTGGTCCCGATGTCGGTGCTCTTGCGCCGTCGTGTTTTCCATGGGGGCTTCGGGGTGCTCGCTTCCTTCTTCAAACGGCAGAGGCTGCGTTTCAGCACGCGCGATGCGCAATGACGCCTTACCTCCATCGAAAATCAGCCCGAAATACCGGTCAAATTCCTTGTCTATCTTCAAAAGGGCGGCGTTGAACCCAAGCTGTATTTTCTGTTCCAATGACTCATTTAATGTTTCCCAGTCAGCCAAGGCTGTTGACAGATCTTTTTCCTGTGTTTCCAAAAATGTATGCCGGGTATTGATTTCTTCGTATTCAGTGACAATGCTCGCGTCGATCTCGCCAATAACCCCTAGATCGCGGCGGAATCTGATAATCTTCATTTCAAGCTCACGGATTTCCTCCTCGGATAGAGGGGCAAATCCGGCCGACTCTCTTTGATCGGCATACCGGCGTTGTATATCCTGATATTCCCATCCGGCCTCCTGAAGTCTTAAGCGTAAATCTTCTTCCTTTATTTTTTTCTTTTCTTCAATAAACCTCAGATCTTCAAGACGGCCGTCGATTTCCCGAAGCGCGATTCTCTGATCTTCCAATACCTTATAGGCACTGCGCAATTCTTCGGACTGCCGGAACATATCGCTCTGAATACGCTGCGCCTGCTGCTCGCACTCGTACAATACTTTTGTGACACGCTCAAGTTCTTTTGTATCATGATCGCGGTCAACCATCAGATTCTTTTCATCGGGTTGATCCTTCCCCGCTTCTTGTCCACCGTCAAAAACCACTTTTAATATACCGATAACTTCCTGAATGGCGTTTTTCACCCCAGATAATTCGTTCTTTGTTTGCGCGCCGGTAAGAAGATCAATCGTCTTCCTGATGGATGCGCGGATAGGGGCAAACGGCACAAGCTCCTGTTTTTCCCGGGAACGACGTAAAGCCTCGAGCTGACCTTCAATATTTCCCAATCTTCGCACTATTTCCGTTTTTTGATCCCGTAAGGTATGGGATAATGCCGACAGCTCTTCTTTTTTCGCTGTTACTGCAGGGTCCCGAGTATCCAAAGTACTGATCTGCGCCGTCAGTTCGCCGATACTTTTTTCAAAAGAATCCCGTTTTGCGCACAACTCTGCCATACCCCCGGAAGTTATCGCACCAGAACCGGCAATATGCTCAAGCTCGTAAAATTTCCAAACAAAATACCTTTCTTCACACAATTTCAGCTCCGCTTCCTTCTCTGCGCGTGATTGCCAACGGGAAACCTGGCGACTTAATGAATGAAGGTTGGGTTCCATTTCGGCAATAAGCGTCTGGACTCTCGATAAATTTTCACGCGTTTCCCTGATCTTCCGTTCTGCCTCTTCTTTCTTAATCCGATATTCCTTGAGCCCCACCATTTCTTCGATCATCTCGCGCCGCTCCACCGGAGTTGCCCGCAAAAATATATCTGCCGCGCCCTGGTTGATAATGCTCATACCCTTCACTCCCAACTTCGCACCTGCCAGAAGCTGGGTAACGTCTTTCAGCCGTATCTGTTTTTTGTTGATAAAATACTCCGAGTTTCCGTCACGATAAATTTTTCTGGCAATAAAAACTTCACTATACTCGGTCGGAAAAATATTCCGGCTGTTATCGAAGTGGATACCGATATGCGCAAATGCACTCGACGACCGGGTAGGTGTCCCCGAGAAAATAACATCGGCGCTGTTATTGATCCTGATATTCTTGGAACTCTGCCCCCCCAACACCCAACGGATCGCATCAACAACGTTAGATTTCCCAGAGCCATTCGGTCCGACTACCGCAGTAATGCCAACAGGAAAATCAAGCACTGTTCTGTCGGCGAATGATTTAAAACCAGAAATTTCAATAGATTTCAACATAATGGCCCACGGTAAAATCAAATATCAAAAAAGTAAAATGACGAACGGAGAAGTAAAAAATCTGGCATTTTACTTTATGTTTTTGCTTTCTACTTTTTTATCTCTGCTTTAATGATTGTTCCACCCCCGTTTCTCGATGGCATTCTGCGCGGCATTCACTTCCGCATCCTGTTTTGACCTCCCCACGCCTTGGGCGATTTCTTCTCCGCCCAAATATACGCCAATCAAAAACTGTTTTTCATGATCCGGCCCCCATTCATCTAAAGATTTATACACCGGTGTCTCGCCTACCCGTGCCTGTGCCTCTTCCTGGAACCTGCTCTTGGGATCTTTATACAATCCTTTTTCTATAATTCCCTCTATCCGGTGTGTCAAAATGCGATTTAAAAAATCCTTGGCTGCACCGTACCCCCCGTCAAGATACAAGGCCCCCACCAGGGCCTCGAACGCATTACCTAAAATCTCCAGCCTTCCCTTGCTGTTAGAGTCTCTGGCTTCCCCGCGCGAAAGGAGCAAAAAATCATTGACCCCGATATCCTGGGAAACCTCGGCCAAACTCTGCGCGTTCACCAGGGCCGCCCGGTAACTCGTGAGTATCCCTTCTTCAAGACCAAAACGGGAAAACAAATACTCGGTTACCACTAATTCCAACACCGCATCGCCCAAAAACTCAAGGCGTTCATTGTGAGGAAACTGCCACGACCGGTTCTCGTTCAGATACGAACGATGGGTGATCGCCTCGAATAACAATTTTTTATTCTCAAAGGTATAGCCTAGATTAACTTCTAATAGAGAAAGATCCATTTTTTTATGTCAAACAGCAAAGGTGAAAAAGCAAAATGATAAATAAAAATTCAAAAACATTTTTAACTTTTAATGTATCACTTTGATATTTGCTCTTTGATTTCTAATTTATTTTTCGGCATCTGGTCGTAAATCGTTCCCAGTACTCCATTAATGAATTTCCCGGCAGACTCTCCGGAAAATTCCTTGGCCAGCTCGATTGCCTCGTCAAGGGCAACTTTAGGAGGAACCTCGTCCTTCTTGCCCCAGATAAGCTCAAAGATTCCGACCCGAATGATATTACGATCAAGGGTATTGATCTTTTCAAGGGGCCACTCGGGAGCGGCCTTGATAATTATTTCGTCTATCTCAACACGATGCTCCACTACGCCCCGAACAAGATAGCGGGCCAGATCCGCCTCATATGAACCATTCTGGACTTCCGCAAAATTCCGCTCAAGTATCTGTAAAGTATCACCCCATTCCTTATTATGGAAATCGGTTTCGTACAGGGCCTGAACTGCGAGCGACCGGGAAAAATGTCGTGAACCCATAAAGTATTAATGCAAAAAGTAGAAATCAAAAATTAATAAGACTAGAGGCAAAGCGCATAAAGCATTAACGCATCAGGGTATATCATTTTGCTTCTTGATGTTTGATGTTTGATTTATCCCCCTCCGTTTCTTTCAAAACTTTTTCGCGTTGCTTCCGTTCTTTTTTATCCAGCTTCGCGAGCACATTGATTACCTGTTTGCCCCGATACGTACCGCAATTCGCACACATCCGGTGGGGTAAAATCTGTTGTTTACACTTCGGGCACGGTACGGTTTTGATGGTGTTTAAAGCAAAGTGAGCTCGGCCTTTGTTGCGCCGGGCTTTCGTGTGATGACGAGTCGGTGTTCCACCCATAATCGTTTAAAACAATGACAATAATAAATTATAAACCTACTTAAAATTAACACATGCGGACGCAAAAATCAACCAACGGAGAATCGGTGCCGGCGTGCTACAATGCCCCCATATTCCCCATGACACGAAAAAACAAAAAACCGATAAAAATTGTCTGCGTGGTTGGTCCGACCAGTTCCGGAAAAACCGATTTCGGCATACGTCTTGCGCGCGCATTCAACGGCGAGATTGTTTCGGCTGATTCACGACAAGTATACCGCGGGTTTGATTTGTGCTCGGGCAAGGTAACGAAAAAAGAAATGAAAGCAATCCCACATTACCTTCTTAATATTGCTTCTCCCCGGAAAACCTTTTCCGTATCCCAATACGTTGCCCTTGCCAACAAAGCAGTCCGTACCATCGCGCAAAAAAACAAAATCCCCTTTATAGTCGGCGGTACCGGGTTTTACATTGACGCACTGACTGAAGGGTTGATTATTCCGGAAGTAAAGCCGAACCGCGCATTACGTGACAAGCTCGAACAAAAAACAACAAAAGAATTGTTCCGGCTCCTTAAACAAAAAGATCCGCAACGCGCGAAAACCATCGACTCCTATAATCCCCGGCGTCTTGTTCGCGCCCTTGAAATCGTGGATGCCCTGGGCAAAGTGCCGAAACAAAAAAAACTATCACCGTACGAAACACTCTACATTGGATTACGCCCAAAAGAAAACATACTCAAAAAAAGGATTCATAACAGATTAATCGTCCGCCTGAAGCGCGGCATGATACGTGAAATAAAAAACCTTCACGAAAAAGAACGCCTTTCCTGGAAACGTCTGAAAAGTTTCGGACTCGAGCTTAAATACGCCTCCCTATACCTTCAAGGGAAACTGACTCATCAAGAAATGAAAGAGCAATTGGAATACGCTATTTTTCAATATGCAAAACGCCAAATGACCTGGTTCAAACGCAACCAGGATATTCATTGGGTCATGACATATACGCAAGCAAAAAAACTAGTAAAGGAGTTTATACAAATCCAATAAAAAAAGTATAATGATCCTGGCGGGCGTAAAAACAACATATGTTCTACTGCCTCCTAGCGGTCCAGTTTTCGTACCCTCCCACGGCACAGCCATACTAGTTGCTGGCCCAGCCACTAGAGCACTTTTTTCTTTATTATTCCCTCGCTTTGCGGGGATTCTTTATATTTGACTAATGTGCCTTTTCGTCTCCTTGTTCTGGGGCGCCCGCTGGATGTGGCTTCGCGACAAAGAGATTAAAAAACAACGATAGCACAAATAGACAAACCCCGCGCATAGCGAGGCGAATCTATTTATAAAACAATATATTCTGCACAAGCAGTTTTCTTGCGTTTGTTTTGTAGTTTCCGCAGACTTTTTAGCTCGGTGTCCCGTAAAGCGGGGCTAAAAAGACGAGGATACAGATAGGACTCGGTCGCTGGAACCGAGGCACTATCGATACAAAACAAACGCAAGAAAACTGCGCCCCTACTCCTCCACCTCAATCCCCATGTTTTTTGCGGTACCCGCAATAATCCTCTTTGCTGATTCAAGATTATCGGTATTAAGGTCTCCCAATTTCGCCTTGGCCACTTCTTCAAGCTGGACCTTGGTCAATTTACCCACCTTGTTCTTGTTGGGAACACCTGACCCTTTAAGGATCCCGGCCGCCTTGCGCAATAAGTCAGATGCCGGCGGAGTTTTCAGTACAAACTCAAAACTCCTGTCCGTGTACACCGAGATTTCAACCGGGATAATCATGCCCAGCCTGTCTTTGGTCGCCTCGTTAAACTGGGTTATGAATTGACCGATATTGACGCCATGCTGTCCCAGGGCAGGTCCCACGGGCGGCGTCGGCGTGGCTTTCCCGGCGGGAATCTGTAATTTTATTTTTGTTTTCAGTTCTTTTGCCATATGATTTATAATTTTTTGATTTGTAAGAAGTCTAACTCTACCGGGGTTTCTCTGCCGAAAATAGCAACGAGTACCTTTACCTTTCCACGCTCCTCGTCAATCTCGCTCAGCTTGCCTTCCGAGTCGCGGAACGGACCGTCCGTTATTCTGACCAGATCGCCCACCACCACATCCAGTTGGAATCTCGGAACATCCGCGGTCACCTTTTCCATGATAACCCCCATTTGAGCGGGGTCAACCGGAATCGGCGTGATGCCGGCACCGATAAAACCGGTCACCTGGGGAGTGTTGCGCACCACGTACCAGGATTCGTCGGTGATAACCATTTCCACGAATACATAACCCGGAAATAACTTTTCTTCCACGGTAATACGCTTCCCGCCGCGCACCTTCACCTTTTTTTCTTTGGGAACCAGGACTTGAAATACCCGATCGTGCATGGCGAATGAATCTATCCGCTTCTGTAGGTTTTTTGAAACCGCATCCTCGTATCCCGAGTACGTATGAATGACGTACCACCGCCGTTCTTGAGAAATTTGTTGCTTGGGCATAGTCGTTACACGAAGAGGGCACGCACCAACTCCAGGAACCCGAAGTCAAATGCACCCAAAATAAATGCCACGATCCCAGAAAAAACGATGACACCGATGACGTACCGGATTACCTCTTTGCGGGTGGGCCAACTTACTTTTTTAAGCTCTATTCTGGTTTCGTTCAAATATATCTTTATCCTGTTGAAAACGTTCATAGTTCTTTGTTCTTTATATCATCGTATCACCCTTGACGCATTTTAAAAAGCCCCGGGGGCTCTGAAACAAGAATAACATAAGCGGCTCCCGAACGCAATCATTTTCCTCCGCATGATATAATAACGGAAACAGGTTCTTATTTCTATGAAAAAAATCATTATTCTGGCACCCGTCATATTACTGATCTTTATCGTGGGTATCCCCGCTCTCGTGGCGGGATACCTCGGGTTCGTCCCTGGGCTCTCTTCTTTGATGGGGACCAATAAACCCCGCGATCTCGGTGTTGCCTATACCGAAGCCGACTTCCGATCCGCCAGGGGAAAAACCAAGCTTGTCTACGACACCCTGCCTCCGACCACGCCCGCCTCGCAAAGCATCCAACGGTTCGGGTCGCGCCCGGCAGTATTTTCCCTTTCCTCCCGGGAAGCAAGCTCGCTCATGAACAACCGGCCATGGAAGTACTGGCCATACGACAATGTCCAGATCAAATTTAACGAAAACGGTTCTGCCGAAGTATCGGGCATTATCCTTAAAGATCGCATCAGCGGATATGCCTCCGCCATCGGGGCTCCGCCAGAAGCAATGCTTATCGCGGAGAAAATACTGAACTCTCTCCCAGCAAACCCCGTATTTTACCTTAATATGAAGGTAAGCGTGGAAAACAATACCGTCAAAACATTTGAACCGATATATTTTGAGATTGGACGCTTCCCTGTGCCCATTGATACCCTGCTTGCGTTTACACCCCCGCAATTTGTGCAAACCGCGTTAGCGTATCCGTTGGATTCCGTAAAACAGGATTTTCCAAACATTAAAAACAAAAAACAGTTGATAATCGATTACATCAACCAACGGATCGCCGCCACCAAGGGATTTTCCATCCGGCAAGCGTACTTTGCCAAAGACAAACTCGTATTTGACGGGGCTTTGGCGGAACGCGAAGCCACGGTACGCTAAAAACGAGGAACATGCTGTTTTACAACCCAAAAGGCATCCGCGCGGATGCCTTTGACATACTGTTTACTCCACGATCACGCTTTCCATAATGACCGGTTTCAATGGCTTATCGCCGGCATCGATTTTCACGCTGCCGATCGCATCAACCACCTCTTGCCCGCTTATGACCTTGCCGAAAATCGTATATAAATGGGGTAACGGATAGTCTTCGAGCATAATGAAAAACTGGCTGCCGTTGGTATCTGGACCGGCATTTGCCATTGCCACTACCCCTTTCTTATACCCCTGCTTATACGACTCCGTATTAGGGTTGAGCTCGTCCTCGAACTTGTATTCGGGTCCGCCCGTACCGTTTCCCGCAGGGTCTCCGCCCTGGATCATGAACCCCTTAATCACCCGGTGGAAAACCAGGTTATTATAAAACCCTTTTTGCGCCAGCTCGATGAAATTGGCGCTGGCTTTCGGCGCATCGGCATCATAGGTCTGGAACTTGATTACACCCATGTTGGTTTTTATGGTAATCGTATGCATGAAATTTTGCGACGGGTTGTCCGTCTGATTATTTTGGGGAGAAATATTTTTGAATATTACATAGCCGGCGACGACAGCGGCTAAAAGAATAAAACCTATAATTACATTTTTACCCATATAATTATGATTGCACTAAATTCATAAACCGTTTTTTAATAAAACTCCACTCAAGCTTTTCGTTCGTAATAACCCATTTGTACACACTCGGACTCAAAACAATAGAAAACGCGGCATTACCCAACAAGTGCATAGCGGTAAAAGGAATCTGGCCAACCAGGGCCGCCATAAACGGCTGACCGAAAAATATGGTACCGATTGACAGTCCGGTTATCGCATCATAAACAAGTGTTGCGATAATCCCATATACCAAAAAGTTTTTGATGGATGCTTGCCGTTTCCTGAAAAACCAATACGCGCCGATCCCTACCAGGCCATAGACGGCCGCGGTAATCCACGTCCACATACCGAGTTTCCCGACCACAACATCAAATAACACAATGCTCAAAAATCCAAATCCAAATCCGCCAATCCATCCGTATGCCTTGGCAAACGGCATCTGTGTTGCCATCACCGGCTCGATATTGGGCGCCCGGAACGGAATCAGACGGATCAAAAAACATATGACCCAGCCTAAAATGAATTTCAAACCGCTATGCTTCATATTGTTTTGTTTCCCTATATCACAAGATTATTTTCAAATCGGGTAAAGCGCGCAGGATGTAGTCCATATCCTGTTGGGACGGTATATTCCCACGCAGATTCAGAACTTTCAAATTTTTCAAATTCGCTATCTCGTTCGGTAAACCGGTAATCTGATTGAAGGAGAAGTCCAATATTTCAAGTTGGGTAATCTGCCCGATCTCTGCAGGGATCCCGGTGAGGCGATTGTTACTCGCCCTCAATACCTTCAAGTTGGCTAAATTCTTTATTTCCGCGGGGAACGCTCCGGTCAACTGGTTATCCGATAGATCCAACTCTTCCATGCTTGTTTGCTTGAGGATTCCCATCGGAAATTCAGTCAAACCCTTGCCACTGAGATTAGTATATTCCCCGAGTCCGATAAATGAACTGTCCGGATTGTCTTTCACTGCGGTACCTTTTGGTTTAAGGAAAACAAAGTATCCGACGGTAATGATTCCTGCTATCACAACGAGAATGATCGGAAAAAAATATTTTTTTAGATACATATTATTCAGTATAACAAAACTGCTTAACAAGTCTATGTTCGGAAATATTTTTGGTTCCCCGTTTCCTGGCGCGGTTCCCGAACCTATGGGCTTCATCGCGCAAGCCCAGAAGGGCCGTACGCATTGCCTGGATGTTCTTGCGGACCGATAGATCAATCCCTGGCGCGAATACAAATCTGTCTCCCTGTAATTTCGAAATTCCTACCAGGGGAAATTTTGTTTTCAATAGCTTTAATACGCCGTATATGTGCCGCACCTGGGGGATGCCTCCATCAACCACCATAAGATCCGGATACCTCCATTCCCGATGGCGCAGTCTGCGTTTGATCATTTCTTCAAGGGCGCGGATATCGTCATTACCAGGCGCACTTTGTATTTTAAACAGCCGGTACTGATCTTTGGTAATCCTGTTATTTTCCATCACGCTCATGGCGCCATATGTATCCTTGCCGCCAAAATGGCTGATGTCATATACCTCTATCCTGCCAAAGAACTGTTTCCCGATACTTACCTTCCACTTCTCCATCCCCGATATGAGCGTTACATCCTGGATATGTTTCAACGCTACTGCTTGTCCAGGATTGTCTTTCTGCAGCCGCTTAATGAGCGCCTGCTTTTTACCGGAAAACAACAAAATCAGATTATGGATTGATTTTTGATATTCCTGCCTGGTTATTGCGCCGATGCATACGCCCGGGCACAGCCCAATCTGGTAATCGAAACACGGCTTCCCGCTATTGGGGACACATCTTCCCATGCTTAACGGAATTACCCTGCGGATGATTTTTAAAAGCTCTTGTAGTTCCCTGATACCTTGGAACGGTCCGAATACATAGTTACCATTATTGCGCCACTTGCCAATCTCCAATTCTCTGCCACGAACAATGAAAGGTTGCGGGTACATAACACGCCGAGGGATAACAAGATGTACAAACGATTTATTGTCTTTTTCGCGAACATTGTACTTGGGCAGATATTTCTTTATGAGGTTCGCCTCAAGGATAATCGCTTCGAAAAGAGTGTTGGTTTTTGTGATTTTCACGTCTCGCGCCAACAATACCATTTCCACAATGCGCGGATCAATGTTTTTTTGAAAATACTGACTCACCCTGCGCTTCAGATTTATGGCTCGACCAACATAGAGAACCTTATTATTTTTCCCGATGAACCGATACACCCCGCTTGACTCCGGAATTTTT
>LCLB01000017.1 GCA_001001795.1 Parcubacteria group bacterium GW2011_GWF1_45_5 | reverse complement strand
GCTTCAACATCTCGTATTTCCGTCTCATTTGTCTCATTTTGAATGCGACCGAGGAGCATCCTCGTGATAGAATAAAATATCCATAGAAAGCGTTGTAACTGTTTGATTCTGTAAAGTTCTAGACCGAACCTCACTACCATCTTGTGGACTCGTTCGAGGGAACAAGGGGGTTTAATGCGAGATAAAGATAATATGGGTGAAGAACTTCAAAAAATTACTCGAGTTGGATTTCTTATTTATGATCCCCACGAGGAGTTGGTTCTAATTCATAAACGTGATGATAAAGAGGGCATAGCCTCTCGGGGGAAGTGGGATTACTTCGGCGGCGACCTGAAGTCTGTAGATTTGTCTGATCCTGAGTATGCATTGAGCAGAGAATTATATGAAGAACTTGGAATTTCGGTTAACAAAGATTGTATAAAGATATTGCCATCAATAGATAGGCATAAAAATGAAAGGATGTACTATATTCTTTTCCCGAAGTATAGGACTCCCGATTTTAGACTCGGAGAAGGGTCTGGCTTTATTTGGTTTTCTTTTGACCAAGCATTATCTTTAGATACCGATACTGGACTTAAAGAATATTTAAGAAAGTTGAAAGATATTGTAAAGCCTTGATCAATTCTTCTATTGACCAGATATAAAATACGAAAGCCGCCTCGTGAGAGGCGGTTTTCTCTTGGATGATTGGTTTACGGATGGCCAGAGGCAGGTCCATCCTCTATCCACTCGTCGCGTTGTCGGGTGTCGTAGGGTGTGCCGGTGCCGGTAACGTAGCGCGGCGGCTGATCGCTGCCGCCCCAGCATACTTCGGCGTTGGGGTCGGGCTGGGCACCATTCCATGGGCGCAGGCCGATTTGACCACCAAAGAATCTTGCGGGCACTTCCGGGATGGGGAGAGGGATATCTGGATGCAGGACGAGATCAAAATGCCTGGTCTCGTCAGCAGCTACCGGGCCGACATTGATCTTGAAGGCGCCGCAGCGGTTGGCGTCGCGGTTCCAGCTCAGGATCAATTCTACGATAAGGTCCTGGTTGGGACCCATACGCGGTGGCGGGTAGTAGCCGGCAGATTGCACGATTCCCTCAATTCCATCTTTCTTGTCGTTCAACATGTGCACAATTATCTCGGGCATGGGATCCTCCTTTTAGAATCCAAGAGTATGATTTACCACTATACCATAAACACTTGAATATAGCAATATTCTGTGGTACAATGACTCTAATATCCGATATTTCGAAAAGGAGGATCTTATGCCACGCGTAGTATTTCAGACAAACCGGCACGTCTTCGAAAACGCCCTTCCCGACGAGGTGAAGTACGAGATCGAGAATATCGTCAGGAAGACCATCTTGGATGCGTTTCCAACTTTGGACGGCGATGAACGGAATGTCGAAACTCGCTGGGTCGTCGATGAACGCTCGACCCACACCAACGAGCTGACCGTTGACGTGATGTACACGGTCGGCCAGCACGGTTTCGGCTTCTTCGCCAAGAGCGATGGTTTCACCAAGGTCCTGCGGCAGACGATTCTCGAGCGTCTCGGCGAACGTTTCTTCCCGAAGGGCGACCTGGTTTCCGTTGACGCCTGGATCCTTCCTCAGGAAGACGCCTGCTGGGGATCATGGTGCCGCGCCGAGGCGCAAAAGAAATAATTCATATCGGAAAACTGACCCGCTTCACACAGCGGGCTTCAACATCTCGTATTTCCGTCTCATTTGTCTCATTTTGAATGCGACCGAGGAGCATCCTCGTGATAGAATAAAATATCCATAGAAAGCGTTGTAACGGTCTGATTCTGTAAAGTTCTAGACCGAACCTCACTACCATCTTGTGGACTCGTTCGAGGGACCGAATGATTATTTCTCGGTATTTAGTATGGTAGAATGAAACTATGTTGTTAGTAAAAACATACCTTGCGTCTAGCAAGATTCACGGGATTGGTCTCTTCGCTGGACAAAATATTAAAAAGGGTAAGAAGACTTGGGGATATACAGCGGGATTTGATTCCGCTCTCAACCCCCAAAAGGTAAAAAGGATGCCACAATCCCTGCGGGATTTTATCTATACTTATGCGTCTCTTAGTATGACAAGTCATAAATATATCTTAGGGAATGATAATGTTAGGTTCACTAATCACAGTACGAGTCCCAATCTTGAAGCAGTAAAAATTAAAGGAGAAGTAGAAAAGATTGCCAGAGCAAAAAGAGATATCAAAAAAGGAGAAGAGCTTACTATTGATTATAGAACATTTGATAAAGAAGATGCGACGGGTGATAAAGGATACCTGAATTAAAAACTATAACGTAATGCAACAAGATATAGGGTTTGAGGTACGTTACAAAACCAAAAACACCCCAAGGGGTGTTTTTGTGTTTCTTTGTGCGCCATGAAGGTCCAGAAATAGTCATATTTGAACATTCATGGCGCAGGAAGAAAGGAGGCTAATTCCTGCGCAAATATATAAAGAACTAATGAATAGTATAACATAAAGCGGATAAAAAAGCAAAGGGCGGGAACCGGGATGAAATATACATGCGGGTTCATTGAATGTTTGATAGGATACTCTTATGGACAAGAAAGTTCTATATATTGTTTTGGCGGTTGCCGCTGTTTTAAACCTGTCCGGGTGGTTGTTGTTGTATTTCGGCATCCCTGAGGCGAACTTTCCGTTCATCATCAAGTACACAATCGGGAGCCCGTCCGATTTTTGGGGAACCCGCTTTGATTTGTTCCTGGTGCCATTATTGGGATTGATTATTCTTTTCGTGAATGGTATAGTGGGTTACAGTATTTACAGCAAACATCAGGGTTTGAGCGTGATTATGGCGGGAGTCGCGGCATATACCGGATTCCTGGGGTTATTGTACGCTTTCGCGACCGTATACGTAAATACCTACTAGAATCTATCTTATATAACTATTTCTTAAGGATATGACACAATCGGCAGTGATAAAAATTCAAGGTCATCAGTATGTGGTCCGTAAGGGTCAGCGTATGCGCGTGGACAAAATCGCAGCCAAAGAAAAGGGAGACTTGATCGAGTGTAAAGAGGTGTACTGCGTTTTCGACGATACTCTTACTTCATTGGGTAACCCCGTGGTTAAAGGATGTGTCGTAAAGGCTTCTGTTGTCCGCCATTTGCGCGGGAGAAAAGTCATCACGTTCAAATACCGACCCAAGGCCCGCAGCAGGGTCAAAAAGGGTTTTAAAGCGGAGTATACGGAAATCGAGATAACTGGAATCGAATCGTAAAATTTATAGAACCGATAGAACTAAAAAAACAGGATTTTACCTGTTTTTTTGTTTTCGGGATCATCCGGTTTTATTTCCTTGATCGGATAGCGTTGCTAAGGGTGTCTTCATCGGCGAATTCGACTTCGGCGCCGCGCGGCAGCCCCAACCCGAGACGGGTTATATTGATCGCGAAGGGTTTCATCATCTTTTCCAGTTCCATGGCCGTAAGGTCACCTTGAGCGGTATGGCTGATGGCGAGAATTATTTCTTTTGTCTGCGGGTTGCGATCAATCCGCTCCATTAGTTCCTTGAGGCGGAGATCGTGATTGTTGTGCTCGTCGGGGGTGATGAGCCCGCCGAGGATATGGTACAACCCCCGGTATTGTTTAGTTTTTTCGATACTGATAAGATCAGTCTCTTTTTCAACGACAGCGATAACGGTATGGTCTCGTGATTTGTCCGAACAAATCACGCAAAACGTCTGCTCTTCCGTCCTTTTTTCGAATACGAAAAAACACTGACTGCATACCGCCAGCGTATCCGCCATTTCCTTGAGGCTGAATCCGTACGCGTACATGAACGCTTTATTGTGTTTCAGAAACCAAAACGCAATACGGTAAGCTTGGCGCAGACCGACTCCGGGTATTTTCGAAAACAAATCAATAAATTTCTTAAGCGGTTCTGGAATCATGGGTTTTAAAGTTCCTCTGTTCCTTCGGGGTACTCGGCACCGCCATATTCTTCCGAGGTCATGTCTTTGAAACTGGCGTAATTTTCGGCAAAGTGTACGGTGATTTTCCCTAGTGGACCGTTACGATGCTTGGCGATGATAATATCCGCCATATTCTGCCGGGCAGTATTTTCTTTGACGCGGTCTTCGCGGTAAATAAACATAACGACATCCGCGTCTTGTTCAATAGATCCTGATTCGCGCAGGTCCGACAGGCGGGGAATCTGATTCGGTCGTTGTTCAACGGCGCGTGAAAGCTGCGAGATGGCGATGATGGGAATATTGAGTTCGCGCGCCAATCCTTTGAGTGATCTTGATATTTCGGTCATTTCCTGGACAAGGCTGTCGGTGCGAAGGGACGAACTGATTAACTGGAGGTAGTCGACAATAAGAAGCCCTAGTCCCGATTCTCCCTGCAGGCGGCGCGCCATGGCGCGCATCTGCATAACCGTCGGTAGCGGCGCATCGTCGATGTAAATAGGCGCTTCCGCGAGTTTCGCCATAGCTTCCTGGATAAGTTCGAAATCGTTCGGCGATCCTTCCTCGGACAGTTTCCCGGTTCTGATCTTCCATAGGTCGACGTTTGCTTCTGCGGCGATCAAGCGGTCGAGCACCTGTTCCCGCGACATTTCAATACTAAAGAGACCGACGGGGACTTTTTCCTTTAGCGCGGCATGACGGGCAATATCAAGAGCGAGGGATGTTTTTCCGAGAGACGGCCGCGCGGCGATGATGATAAGATCGGACTTTTGCAGACCCGCAAGAATATTATCGAGCTGCCGGAATCCCGTAGGCACTCCGCGCAATTTCCCCTTTTGCTTATGGAGATCGTCAATGCGTTCAAACGCGGTTTTCAGATCTTCCTTGACGTGGCGGAATGCTGGTCCGATATTTTTTTGAGAAATTTGAAATACCCGTTTTTCCGCTTCATCGAGCAGTTCCGTGGTCTCGCGGTCTTCTTTAAAAGCCAGTTCGTTGATTTCATACGAAGCGGCAATCAGTTCACGCAGGACGTGTTTCTTGTTGACGATCTTCGCGTAATGGGCAATATGGCTCGAGGTTGGCACCATATTGACGAGTTGGGAAAGATAGGACATCCCGCCGGATTCTTCCAGAAGATTCTTTTCTTTAAGGCGGCTCGAGACGGTCAGAATATCGATTGGTTGTCCCTTGCCGAATAGATCCAAAACGGTTTCGTAAATTTGTTGGTGATTCGGCCGGTAGAAGTCGATCGGAACCAAAGTATCCGCGACCTTGATAACCGCGTTTTTGTCTATCATCAGGCTCCCTAAAACCGATTGTTCTGCTTCAAGGTCTTGGGGAGGAAGTTTTCCGTCTATAACTTCCCGTACCGGTTTTCTTTCCGGAGGAGCTGTTCTTTGTCTTCGTACTATCATATCGGTATAAGTATTGCGCTATGCGTACTTGATTGTCTGACATTTTAGTTGTCTTCGCAATCTTTTTTGTGTGTTTGTTGTGTACAACTTTAGAATTGCCGAACTCGTTGGCCATCGGGGCTGTCGGTGACGCTGTAGCCGAGTGTTTCCAGTTCTTTTCTGAGTTTGTCGGAACTCTCGAAATCTTTATTGGTTCGGGCCGATTCCCGCCGGATAACGAGCTCTTTGATGTTTTCCGGGAGATTAGCCGTTGCTATAGCGGCGTTTTCGTTTGTCTCCTTGAGCTTCAATCCGAAAATCTTATCGAAAGAATCCGTAATAAGATATTCTTTTTCTTTTTCCGAAAACTCTTTGTCTTTAACAATTTCCCAGGCGAAGGCGAGTGCCCGGGGAATATTTATGTCGTTGCAGATAATTTCTTGGAATCTTGTTTCGGCCTGTTTTATTTTTGTTTCGTCTAGAGGTTCTGTTTTTTTTGTTTTCCAGAACATGATTTTTCCCCGAAGCTCATTAAGACTGTTTTGCGCGTTTTGGAGCGCTTCCCAGGTAAAGTTTTGAGGCGAACGGTAATGGGCGGTCAGAAAAAAATAACGTAACGCAAGAGGATCGAAACCACGCTCCGTAATGTCGTGCATGCGGTAGGTATTACCGATGCTCTTGCTCATTTTTTGTCCATCAACGGTTAAGAATTCATGGTGTATCCAGTATCGTACGAACTGTTTTCCGGTAGCCGCTTCCGATTGGGCTATTTCGTTCGGGTGATGTACCGAAAGATGATCAATGCCGCCAGTGTGTATATCTATGGTTTCTCCGAGGTATTTCATACTCATGGCAGAGCACTCTATGTGCCATCCCGGGAATCCTTCGCCCCACTGGCTGTTCCAGCGCATAACATGATTTTGATATTTACCGACACACTTGAACCAAAGCACGAAATCGGCAGGGTTTTTCTTGTGTACGCCGGTTTCAACTTCCTCGCGCGCAGCGGTTCTTTTCTGATCAAGGGTTTGTCCCGTAAGGCTTCCGTATTTAGAGAATTTTGAGACATCAAAATAGACCGCTTCCGGTGTTTCGTATCCATAACCTTTTGCGACCAGTGTTTCTATGAGGGCAATTTGATCGGGAATGTGTTCGGTGGCTCTGCAGATTATATGCGGCCTCATGATGTTGAGAAGATCCATGGAGGCATAAAAATCATTCATGAAGAACTTGGCGACATCCCAGACTGTTTTTCCGGTTTTCGCCGCGCCTTTTTCCATTTTATCCTCTCCTTCATCGTTATCCGAGACAAGGTGTCCGACGTCGGTGACGTTTTGGACGTGGGTAACGTTATAACCAAGCCATACAAGGGTTCTGCGGATAATATCGTCTCCGACGTATTTTCTGCCGTGTCCGATATGGGCGTAATCGTATACTGTTGCCCCGCAGGTATACAAACCAACCCGAGGCGGATGAACCGGGGTAAAGTTATCTGTTTTTTTGGAAAGCGAGTTGTAAATCTGTAGGGGCATATTGGTGTTGAATAAAAAACTAAGTATCAAAAATCAAAATCCAGAATTCTTTATTTTTGATCTGCAATTTTACTGTTTGATTTTTGCTGTTTATTTTACCATTAGAGCCATTTTTTCTTTTTGAAGTAGATGTAGAGTCCGGCACATCCCAGTCCGATGAAGCTCATGATGATCCACCAGTCATTGGTATCTCCGATAATCGGCGTGAACCGGGTATTCATTTGGAACAGCGTTCCGATGATGGTTACCGGCGCGAGCATGAACGCGAGGAGAGACACGAGGCGCATGATCTCGTTTATTTTCGACGAGAGCAATGTTGCGTTCGTTGCCTCCAGGCTTTCGATGGTATCTTTCAGGTTATCAACCAGGTCGGTGAGATTATTGTATTCATCGAGGAGGTTTCCGAAGAACAGTTTTTTGTCGTCACCGTACAGAGCCACGGTTTCGTGCCGAAAAGCATGGAGCACACCGGCAACTGGTTTCGTGATTCTCCGGAAGTCAAGAATATCCCTTTTGGTGACAGAAATTTCTTTGATCATTGCTTGCTCTTCGCCGTGGAACACGGCGTCGGAAATCTCGGCAATCTTTTTGTCGATATGGGCAAGTTCTCGCATGCCGTAGGTAAAGAGCCAGATCAGGAGACCGTGGATGAATTCCGCTCCGGTTTTCCCCAGATATTTTTGTCTAAACCCTTCCAGTTCGTTTGCGTTTTTAAAGAATTCTTCGATAGGTTCGCACGATTCGTAGCGGATAGTGGCGATTTCATTCGGCTTGATAAGGAAGTCTATTTCGACAGGAGTGCTTGTCTTTTTGACGTGATCATAGATAGGGAAACGAAGTACGAGGTACAGGAATGCCTCGTAACGTTCTACTTTTTGCCGGGTAGAAGGCGTCCGCAGCTCATCGATAATCACGGGATGCAGTTTAAAGCTTTTCTTCAGATAATCCAGCTCTTCGTCGGTGGGTGGCGCGAGATCGTACCAGGTGATTTTTTCTTTGATAATACGCATAAATGGCTAATGATTAATAATAGAGGATAAAAAAGATGACTATAATCATTATACTGTAGAGGCAATGGAAAAAGAAGGGGAAAGGAAAAGCCGTCTTTGTCGGGTCGTTAGCAGTCTTGACTTGTGTCTGCTAATACGTATAATAGAAGAGATGAATGATCGTCAGAGACAATTATTAGGGATAGTGGTGGAGGAATATGTAAAGAGTGCCGAGCCCATCAGTTCGGGGTTTTTGGCGGCAGCGTATTCTTTAGGGGTAAGTCCTGCCACGATCCGCAATGATCTGGCGGTATTGCTCGATCAGGGGTATTTGAAAAAGAACTATTTTTCTTCGGGTAACGTTCCCACCAACCAGGCGTACCGTTTTTTTGTCAACGAAATGTTTGACGACAGTTACGAAAAGAAGACGCGAAGCGAACAGCACATACCCCACTTCCGGTCAATCGACGAGATCGCTCGGTTTATGTCGGACCGGTCGCGCTTACTCAGTGTCGTGATGAACGAGGACATGGACATGGCGGTGGACGGTATCAATTATTTATTCGCTCAGCCAGATTTCTCTTCGCTTGAAATGATGCACGATCTTGCCTGTTTTGTGGACGCGCTTATGGATATGCGTCAAGAGTTGTTTACGGTGCTTGCGGATGAGGATGAAACAATTTTTATCGGTGAAGAGAATCCTCTTTTTTCCCGCGAACACGACCTTTCATGGCTGGTGAGTTCATGCGACAGTTTCCATAACAAGCGGTTGGCGATGTTTTTGGTCGGACCGACACGCATGCCTTATGAACGCAATGCCACGTTGCTCTACGGTATCCGCAAATATTTATCCAAGTAAATTAATATTAAAAAAACACAGTATGGCAGACGATATCAAAGAACAAAAGAACGACGAAAATGACGCGGGTTCCCCTGTAGTCGATGAATTGACGCAGTGCCAGAAACTTCGCGATGAGTATTTGGCGGGATGGCAACGCGCACGGGCGGACTTCATCAACTATCAAAAGCAGGAAAGCGAACGGATTACCCATATTCTTCAGTTTTCCCGGGAAGATTTAATCTCGGATATATTGACGGTCATGGATAGTTTCGATTTGGCCTCCGCTAACGTCCATTCTGAACCGGAAAGGAAATCATACGAGCTTATCCGGTCCCAGCTTATGAATATACTTAAAAAGAGCGGTTTGGATTACGTAAAAGCAGAGGTCGGCGGCGTATTCGATCCGACTCAGCACGAAGTAGTGGAAACCGTGAAAACAAAAGACGGAACTTCGCAGGCTATCGGTGAGGTGGTAAGCAGGGGATACGCGCTCCACGGGAAAGTCATCCGGGCAGCCCGCGTGAAAATAAACGAATAATTTAAACATAAAAAATAATTGAAAATATATGGCAAAAATACTGGGCATTGATCTTGGTACTACAAATTCAGCGGTCGCGATTATGGAAGGCGGTCAGCCACGGGTTCTGGAGAACAGCGAAGGGAACCGGTTGACCCCTTCGGTGGTCGCGGTCTCGAAGTCGGGAGAAAAGCTCGTCGGGGTCACCGCGAAACGTCAGGCAATCGTCAACCCCACGAATACAATTTTTTCGGTAAAACGTCTTATCGGCCGCCGTTTTTCCGATGCGGTTATTCAGCATGACAGAAAGTTGCTTCCCTATGAAATAAAAGAAGGCAGCAACGGCAGTCTTGAGGTGATGATGTCCGGAAAAGGGTACCGGCCGGAAGAAATTTCGGCTCAGGTCCTTATGAAACTCAAGTCGGATGCGGAAGAGAAGCTCGGGGAAAAAATAGAAGAAGCGGTGATTACCTGTCCAGCGTATTTTGACGATTCCCAGCGTGCCGCAACAAAAGCTGCGGGCGAGGTGGCGGGGTTCAAGGTTCGTCGGGTGTTGCCCGAACCCACTGCAGCCGCGTTGGCATACGGATTCAATAAGCGTAAAAACGAGAGGATTCTCGTTTACGATTTCGGCGGAGGGACCTTCGATATTTCTATCCTTGAGATCGGAGATGACGTTATCGAAGTAAAAGGCATCGGCGGTGACACCCATCTGGGAGGAGACGATTTCGACCGTCGGATCATGGATTTCCTGATAGTCGAATATAAAAAACAGGAGGGAATTGATTTATCCAAGGATAATTTGGCAGTGCAACGTCTTAAGGAAGCGGCCGAGCGGGCCAAACACGAATTATCGACTACGTTTGAAACCGAGATCAATCTCCCGTTTATTACCTCGGACAGTGCCGGGCCGAAACATTTCGTCATGAAAATGACGCGGTCCCAGCTTGAAGAACTAGTCCGGGATTATATCGAACGGTCCATCGAACTGGTGGGAGAAACATTACAGAGAGCAAAGTTAACCAAGGGCGATATCAACGAGATTATTTTGGTTGGGGGTCAGACAAGAATGCCCGCGATGCAGGAAGCCGTGAAAACATACTTCGGCAAAGAAGCGCATAAAGACGTGAACCCCGACGAGGTGGTTGCGGTGGGCGCCGCAGTACAGGCGGGTATTCTTCAGGGAGAGGTGCGTGATGTATTGCTTTTGGATGCCACTCCTTTGAGTTTCGGTATCGAAACATTGGGGAGTGTTATGACGGTGATGATTTCGAAGAACACAACGGTTCCCACGGCTCGATCCGAGACTTTCTCGACGGCCGCGGACAATCAAACATCGGTAGAAATTCATGTTCTGCAAGGCGAGCGGCCTATGGCGGGGGATAACAAAAGTTTGGGAAGATTTATTTTGGACGGCATTCCGCCTTCGCCCAGGGGTATTCCACAGGTTGAAGTGACCTTCGACATCGATACCAACGGTATTTTGTCGGTGACCGCCGCCGACAAAGCGACAAACAAGAAACAATCCATCCGCATTGAGGGGTCTACCGGATTGTCCAAAGACGAGATCGAGCGTTTGCGCAAGGAAGCCGAAATTCATCTCGATGAAGACAAAAAGAAAAAAGAAACCGTCGAAACGAAGAATATGGCGGATAATCTGGTGTACCAAGGCGAAAAATCGTTGCGGGAATGGGGAGACAAGGTCGCGGCCGAGGTGAAAGAAAAGATTCAAAAAGCAATCGATGAATTGAAGTCGGCAAAAGACGCGGGTGATTCCGATAAAATAAAACCGGCCATGGAGCAATTAAGCGTGGTTCTTCAAGAAGTCGGAAAAAATATGTACGCGAATCAACAGCAGAATCCCTCGTCCGATCAACCGACCCCGGAGCAGGATCAGAACCCGGAGAACCAGCAACCGTAGTTTGATATCCGAAAACTTGAGGTACACCCTCTCACTTGAGCTTGGTTCGGTGAGGGGGTATACCCTCGCACTTGTAATTCTGTGTACGAGTTTATATATTTTCGTGTTTATGAATGGTATTTATTTTGATAGTTTTGCGTTCCGACAAGTGAGGGGGTATACTTAAGATGAACATGTTATTCCAACCATCACGTCCTGATGAAGTAAAAGTAGTTTCCGTAAAGAATAATCCCGTTCCGTTTCCTTGGCGTCGGGTGATTTTTATATTAGGAGAAATGCTTTTAGGGATTTTTGTTGCTTATGCCGCGTATATTAATACGGGTACATTGATGGGTTATGGCATTGTCGCCGGAGCCGCGGTCCTGTTATTGGCATGGTGGAGTATTGGAGCGCTTCTTTTTTCGTTTTGGGGCATTGTTGCCCGGGCTGTTATTGTTGCGGGATTTTTTAGCCTTGGTTTTTGGCAAAAGCTTCCGATGCTCGAATATTTCCTACTTTGGTTTATTTTCATGGTTGTTTTATGTGTGGGTGCGTTGCATGCCAAAAGCCATGCGGATAACAGTATTCAGTTTTCCGCATTGGGAAGTTTTTCCGGGAGCCGCGGGGCAGCACTGTTTTGTTTGAGCCTGGTGGTTACCTTGTGCATGGGCGCGGCATTCCTTTCGTACGGGAACGCTTCGTTTTCACGTTCTATGATTGATTGGATGCTTATGCCCGGCGAAAAAATTCTGCAAACCGTATATCCCGGGTTTTCTTTCGACATGACCGCGAACGATCTTTTTACGATTTTTATGAAAAAACAGACGGAGCAAGCCGCTTCTTCGGCAAGCGGTTTACTGCCAAGCGGGTTCAGTATTGAGGCCTTGAGTCAGGGATTGGGGACCTATGCCGGACAGCTGTTCCAGGGATTGGAACGCGAAGCGCGAATGGAATTCATGAAAAAATTATCGGCTATGACGGGATTGAAAGTGACGGGTACCGAAAAGATTAGTGATTTGTTTTATTCATATACGGAAAAGCTTTATCAGGGCTATTCTGCAAATACCAGGAATATTATTGGAAAGGCGATTTTTCTGATTTTACTTGTCGGCACGATGGGAATAGTAAATATGGTCGGATTCGTGTTTTCTTTCATCGAGCTTTCGGTATTCGGGATATTGCGCGGGGTAAGGCTTATCACTATCGGCAGGATAACCGTCGAAAAGGAAGTCCTTTCGCTTTGATGCGGATCAATCATTTTCGATAGCACGAAAGAAATAAAATATTTCTGATTACGGAAACGCCAAAATGGATAAGAACTATTACAAAATTTTGGGAGTAAAAGAGAACGCCGCGGAAGACGAAATAAAAAGGATGTATCGCCAGTTGGCGCATCAATATCATCCCGATAAGGCGGGAGGTGATGAAAAGAAGTTCAAGGAAATCAACGAGGCGTATCAAATTTTGTCCGATAAAGACAAGCGGGCGCAGTACGATATGATGCGGCGGTACGGTGGAGCCGGATTTTCTCCGAACGGGAATGCCGGGTGGGGCAATGCCGCGGGATTTTCCCCGTTCGGATTCGATATGAATGGCGGGCTTGAAGATGTGTTGCGTGAGTTTTTTGGAGGAGGATTCGGACAGGCGCAAACAAGGTCGGGATTCGGCGGTTTTTCCAGGCCGCGTCAAACCGTTCAGTTTTCGTTCCGGGGGCCTAAAGGCAGTCACGTTACCATCGAAGTGAGCAATGTCGCCGGGGTAACCCCGAAAATGAAGAAAAAGATCGACGAGTTTGCTCAGGAATTTTTTAAAGTA
>LCLB01000016.1 GCA_001001795.1 Parcubacteria group bacterium GW2011_GWF1_45_5 | reverse complement strand
CCCACACTCCGACAGCGATATCAGCAAGGTAATCGTCAATGGTTTCTTGCGCCCGATGAGAAACCGCAATTTTCCAGTTGTTCTCTTTGGCCAAACGCACCGACGCAATCGCCTCGGTCAGTGTTCCCACCTGATCCGGTTTCACGATAATCCCATTAATAGTACGTGTACCGATAAATTGTTTTATTCTTAAAGGATTAGTAACAACCAAGTCGTCTCCCACTAGGGAAACTTTTTCGCCAATCCGCTCGTAAAGAGCCCGATAATAAGATTCATAACCCTCTTCAGGGAAAGGATCTTCGAGATAAACGATAGGATACGCCTCAACCAATTTCTCATAGCGCACTCCGTATGCTTTCGGCTCGAATGCCGAAACGTTGTTTGCGGCGACATCTATCCCGAAATCAAAAACATCTTCTGCCCGCACCCTCACCTGATCCAATAATCGCATCAGACTCTCTTCGGTGCCGAATGACGAGGCCAGGCCACCTTCATCTCCGAACACAAACGGCTTCTTCATTTTCTCCATCTCATCCCATAATAACGCGGAGTAATGCTTGATCATAGTAATTCCTTCCCGGATGGAAACGGATTGCGGGATAATCAAATGTTCCTGGAATTCCAGATCGTTTTGGGCATGCGCACCCCCTTCGACAATATTACATAAAATACGAGGGACACGATATCCATCATGATTGTCAGCCAAGGCAGCAATATAATCGTGCAACGCGATACCCTGATTCGTGCTCGATAATCTGGCATAGGCAATACTAGATCCCAACATCAAATTCCCGCCCAGTTTTTTCTTCTGTGGCGTTCCGTCGTACTCGATGAGTTTAGAGTCAAAATCCTTTTGATTCCCCAGCGACGTTCCTTTTACGAGCGGGGTTATTTCGTTTTGGGCGCGGGTTATTGCTTCACTCGGAGAACAATAAATAGCCTCATACTTTCCTTCCGATACTCCGAAAGGAATCTTGCATGTTGCAATCCTTTGCTCCGAGTCACGCATCCGTACTTCAATCGTATCCTTCCCTCGGAATCCCAAAATTTGACGGACGGAAACGTCCTGTATCGTAGCCATAATATCTATTGTACCACAGTGCCCAATCGAAACGCATATACGCACACACCCCCGTAAACGGGGGTGTGTGTATTGAAACTGCTATAGGGAATGCGTTACGCCTGAACGGCGTTCGGATCCCGTGGTACTAGAGGGCGCGCCTCATTGACAATGAGTTTGCGGCC
Organism: Parcubacteria group bacterium GW2011_GWF1_45_5; assembly: GCA_001001795.1. Taxonomy (GTDB): domain Bacteria; phylum Patescibacteriota; class Minisyncoccia; order UBA6257; family Brennerbacteraceae; genus GWF1-45-5. Next base: position 10,184 of record LCLB01000016.1, on the reverse strand, counting down.
GTCCATTTCGTATCCGTTGAACTTTGTGATCGCATCTTGTGCGACCTGTTCATTTTCCATCTCCACAAATCCAAAACCTTTTGATCGGCCCGTGAACTTGTGCTTGATGACCATAACGGACACCACGGTCCCTGCCTGACCGAACAATTCATTCAACTGTTCGTCGGTCACTGACCATGGCAGATTGCCCACAAATAACTTGGTAGCCATGTACGCTGGTACGCTTACTTTCTTCGATGTTTTACACCAAAGATGCACCACAGGAAGACCTATTTTTTGTACCGCTCCAAAAAATTTCCTGCGAATACACGATTGGAAGTATATCACGACTGCCGCTATGCCGCAACCAAAAATATAAACGACCCCAACCGTGTTACAATAAAGATAACCCGTATGCATCATCGCGCACGCACGTTTCTGTTTTTCATATTGATATGCATCTTTTGCATAGGCACTCCTTTGGTCGTTCTCTTTTCCCAAGGATACCGATTTGATATCAAACAGAAAAAAATCGTTCAAACAGGTGCACTGCACATCAAAACAAAGCCATCAAGCGCAGCTATTGCCATTAACGGAAAACAAAAACGGATACGATCGTCCCGTTTTCTCTACAGCGGCACGGTCTTCAGGAATCTGGTCCCGGGTAATTATAATATCACCATCTCCTCTTCATCGTCCCTGCCGTGGGAAAAAAATATCTCTATTGAACCGTCCCTGGTAACCAAGTCGACCCATGTCGCGCTCCCTCTTTCCCCACCCCCCACGAAAACACTGTTCACCAGCACATCAACGTTCCGCTATATCGCCTCAACCAATGATGAAGCTTTCTTGGTTTCTTCCGACAAAAAATCTCTTTTTTCCCAATCCTTAAACGATACCTCCCAAAAACAAATCTTTCCGATACCGACTGCAACAACAACTCTTGAAAAATCCGAAATTATTCTGTCGGCGTTTCCGTCCGCCTCCACACACAACACGCTAGTTAACACGAATAAAAAATCGTATGTCATATCGAATGGCGAAACGATTTCTCTTGAAAAGCCGCTTCAAACAATTGCAAATCAAAACAAAGCCCCGGTCTCAAGGCTTTTATGGCATCCTTTCGACGATGCGATTCTTTTCGGATTCACTTCTTCAGCCAATTACTGGATCCATCTGCCCGACATGACCATCGGAACCTTCTTGAAAGAAAAGATAATCGGATGGAGCTCCGCCGGCTCGCGGGCATATTTCCTTTCGGCCCAGGGGACACTATATGAGTTCTCGACTCAGCTTCAACCAACCTCGACCCCTTTAACAACTATTGATCCCACGCTTTTTTCCCGATTTCCCCTTGCGATTCACGCCCTGGGAGACAATCGCTTCGTTATCCACGAACCGTCGGGAATACTGCTCCTTATCGATATACCATCCCTTCACAGCGAACTTGTCGATACCGCGGTAAAACATCTTGTTATCAGCAGTGATGCCTCACGTATGGCGTATCTGACCAATGACAACCAGCTTTCCGCCTACTCCCTTGAACCGACTGTTGACGACTCTATTTACAGCCAATATGAAAAAATACGTCTTGCGGATATTCCCGAAAACGCCAATCCGCTCGCTATTTATTTCGCTAACGACAACTGGTATCTCGTGCTACCAACCGAATGGGGAGCATTCATCACCGAAATAGATAAACGCCTGCCGTTAAATTTATGGGTTATATCATTCGAAAAGAAAATCGTACCGGTGGCATTTCGATCGCAAGATGCCGCTCTTATATGGCAGATGGACTCGACTTTTTCCGCCTCACGCCTCTTACCATAAAACACACAACACCTTCTGAAACCCCTGTTATTCTGTGGCGATAATTTTAATGGTATACGGTGCCACGGTCCCGGCTGGCATTTCGTATGGCGTAAACGTCATATCCTGCTCAAGCGTAAACTCTATGGTCTTAGAGCTTCCTGGGCTGATAGAGCCTGTGGTAATCCCTTCGCTTTTAAATTCCAGTGTCCGCGATTCAGACATCACCGAAATCGTAAAATGGACTACGGTTCCCTTTTTCGCTCTGCTTTCGTATAATCCGGCCGCAGTCTCGGTTACTTCAATCTTTAATGTTTTTTCCGGACGTGGACTGACGCTTGGGCTCGCCGAACTAGTCGGTGTTGGTTCGGGCGTTCCTGATAAAGTCGGAGTAGGAGAACCGCTTATGTTCGGTGAAACAACTACTGACGGAGTCGGTAACGGATTACCGTTCCCTATTCTTTTATAGTAATTAAGCCGCTGGAAATAAAGGGCGATACCTCCGATGATAATGAAAATAAGTATAAAGCCGATAACTTTGTATTTCATATGTTTTTAATGATTCTTGACACAGTATACCCTTTTAACTGCAAAAGTTCAAAAGAAAAAAGACCATACACGGTCTTTTTTCTGGTATCGCTTCGATGATCAAATAATCGTTTACCGCTTCCCCCATTGCGGAGCGCGGCGCGCTTTCTTGAGCCCGAATTTCTTACGCTCTTTTTCACGGGCATCACGCGTCAGTAAACCTTTCGCGCGAATCGCCGTAACCTGCAAAGGATCGACTTTTACCACTGCCCGGGCGATAGCCAAGCGACATGCTTCGGCCTGTCCACGAGGTCCGCCACCCTTAGTGGTGATCACCACTTGAACCGACCCCGCAAGGTTCGCTACGCGCAGCGGCTCTTCGATCAAACGTTGAAGCTCGGTAATATGAAAGTAATCCTGAATCGATTTACCGTTGACGGTAACGGTTCCTTTTGCTTTTACCAAACGCGCGACGGCAGTTGCCGATTTCCTTCTCCCAAGGGTCCGAATATATTCTTGCGGTATTGTTTTTGCTTTTTGTACCATAACCGTATGTTATATGAAAATAATGTGCTTTAAGAGAGTATCACGCCACTTGTTTTTGGGGAGCATGCCCCCAACGATATGACGGAATACCCGTGGGGGATCCTGCTCGAACATTTTCCCCATATTCTCTTCTTTGAGGTGCCCCATGTATCCCGTATGGTGATAGAAAGTTTTTTGTTGAAGTTTTCGTCCCGTAAAGCGAAGCTGCTTGATGTTCTCGATCTTCACCCATTGGTTGGCCGCCGGCATGCGTCGAAGGTAAGAGGCCGTGTGCTTCCCTAATAAAAATTTCACAACCTGTGTCGCCAAGCGGCCCGCCGGCACTCCGGCGGCATTAATCGTAACAAAATCCTGTTTCTGTAATTGCGCTGGTATTTTAGGCATATCTCTTTTTATTTTTCCTGAACAAATTCAATACGGGCCATCGGAGCACCATCGTCATTGCGACGGTTAAGCTTTGTGATCCGCGTGTACCCTCCGTGACGATCTTTAAAACGTACACCAAGATCTTTAAATATCTTCTCGGCCGATTTTTGCGGCAAACGTGCAAGAAGCTTGCGATAGCTCGCTAGTGTTTGCGTTTTCCCCATGGTGATATGGGGCGAACAAACACGAGCCAACTCTTTTGCCCGCACCAGAGTGGTAGTGATATGCTCCTTCATAACCAAATTATGAACCAAACCTTTAATAAAGGCTTTTCGATCACCACGTTCCCGTCCAAATTTTTTTCCTTCTTTTTTATGCCGCATAACAATACATCAACCCATAAATTGAATAACTTTCGGTTAAGTTATTTGATATCCAAACCGTATTCTTTTGCCACGTTTCTTAATTCTTCCAGCCCTTTTTCTCCCATACCCTGAAAATCTTTTATCTTTTGCCATGTTTTGCCGTCAAGATCGCCCAATATTTTAATCCGATGTTTAGTGAGTACATTGACGGTGCGAGCCGAAATCTTTGCTTCACTTACCGGAATCGCCTTGATATCTTCCCGCTTCTCCAAAACCGCAAACGTGCTTTCCTGCTCCTTGACTTTGGGACTATCCACATCGCCTCTCAATGCTTGAAACTGCTCCATTAAAATCCCGAGGGATTGATGAAATGCTTCTACGGGATCCAAAGACCCGTCGGTATCTATCTCCAGTTTGATCCGGTTATAGTCGGTTCGTTCCCCGACCATCATGTTCTCAACAGAAATATTGACTCGGGTCACCGGGGAAAAATTCGCATCAAGCTCAATGGTCCCGATAGGGAGCTTTTCTTTCCTCTTTCTTTTTTCCGCAAGGATATAGCCGATACCCCTCTCAATGGTTAACTCAAGTTCCAATGACGCCTTCGGATCGGTGAGAGTCGCAATGGGATAATCGGGCGTAATAACCTCCACCTGAGCGTTTTTATCCAGATCGGCGGCAGTAATCTTTTTTGCCCCCTTAGCCGCTACCCGAATCTTCTCCACCTCTTCCGAAAAAACCTTGAAGCGAAGCCTCTTAAGATTCAATGAAAGTTGTATGACGTCTTCGTACATGCCAGGGACAACGGAAAACTCATGCGCCACACCCGCCACGCGAAACGAAGTGACTGCGGCCCCTTCAAGAGAAGACAGTAAAACCCTTCGCAACGCATTTCCTAACGTAATACCGTACCCCGGATAGACCCCGTCGATTTGAATAATCGCACGGCTCGGAGTATTGCTGAGAATTTTCGTTTTTTGCAGTAATGAAATCATAATTGTAAAAATTAGTAATTTAAAGAATAATCAATATCCCCTTGGTCCTATCGGGAATAATATTCCATAACCTCGGCAAAGTCGGCGTTCACTTGAGCATCGTCGAAAGTCGGCAATCGGACAATAGTTGCCTTTAATTGTTCCGGATCTGTGTTCAGCCATGTAGGGGTGGTATACCGTTTTAAATATGCCTGTATTTCGGAGAAAAGCTTTTTACCTTTTGATTCCGGACGTATGGAAATAACCGACCCTGTTGATAACGCACGGGAAGGAATATCTACGCGCCGGCCGTCAACCCAGATATGGCCATGGGAAACCATATGCCGCGCAACGCTTCGCGACGGCGCGAATCCTGAACGGAAGACAACATTATCCATGCGTAATTCGAGTTCTTGGATAAGGGCATCGGGGGCCGCCAGTGTCTTGGAACGCTTCGCCCGTGCCGCATACTTACCCACTTGTTTTTCGGTAAGCCCGTACAATAATCTGACCTTCTGTTTTTCCAAAAGCTGGGTACCATATTCGGAAAGCATCCGACGGCGCTTGCCGTGCTGACCGGGACGATAGGGCTTGCGGATGAGTGCCGATTTCTGGGAGGCGGAACGCTGTGCCTTCAATAAAAGATTTTCTCCAACCGCCCTACTTCTCTTTTCCTTAGGACCCTTTACGAATACCATACAAGTTATATCAAAGATTAAAAATCAAATAGTAAAATTATAATTCATTACACGCGACGAGGCTTAGGTGGGCGAGGACCGTTATGAGGAATAGGGGTGACATCTTTAATGAGTTGAACGTCAAGACCTTTATTAATAAAGGCACGTACCGCTGCTTCACGTCCTCCTCCAACACCTCGGACAAAAATCGAAACCTTGCCAAGCTCGATACGCTTCAGTTTTTGGATCAATGCATCGACAACCGAGGTCGCCGCAAACGGAGTCGCCTTTTTCGGTCCCTTAAATCCAAGGGTGCCCGCAGAAGACCATCCCAAAACATTACCCCTATGATCGGCAACGGTAATAATCGTATTATTGTATGAAGAATTGATGAATACCGAAGTACCTTCGAGACGCTTGATCGCACCAGAACCAGTGTCCTTTTTTATGTTCGCTTCAATAATCTCCTGCTCTTTGAGACTTTCCGAAGCATCTTGCTTAATGACTGTTTTCTTACCCATAACAAAGTTTCGTTTCTGCTTCTATTTAAGTTTAAGTTTTCTGCCCCGCTGGCTTACGTCCTGAGCCAACCGATTTCCTGACGTTCCCCCGTACGGTACGGGAATTCCGTTTCGTACTTTGACCATGGGAGGGCAGCCGACGGATATGGCGCATTCCGCGATAACTTTTTATGTCTTTCAAACGTTTTATATTGCCGGTGATCTCACGACGCAAGTCTCCTTCAATTTTATAATTTTTCTCAATAATCTCTTTGAGGCGATTCGCTTCTTCAAGAGAAAGTGTTTTTGTACGCTTATTCGGATCTATCCCCGCATCCCGCACGATTTTTTGGGCGGCCGTTTCTCCGATACCGTAAATATACCTTAGGGCTACCTCGATTCTTTTTTCGTCTGGAATAATGATACCAAGCAGTCGCATACTATTTTAAAAATCTATCCTTGACGTTGTTTATGTCTCTTGGTGCTACAAATGATATAGACACGGCCTTTTCGGCGCACGGTTTTGCATTTGGCACATCTTTTTTTTACTGATGCTTGAACCTTCATATTTCTTAACCCGCAGCCGTCACCAGAATATACGCTTTGCGTTACCCGCTGACCGTCCGCTCGTCTCTTATTTCCTATACGTAATACGCCCTCGTTTATCGTCATACGGGGAAAGCTCCACGACAACCTTGTCCCCCACTACGATCTTGATATAATGTATCCTCAACTTCCCGGACAGATGCGCGAGTACTTCCCTACCGTCCACTAATTGAACGCGAAAAAGAGTACTCGGGAGTGCTTCAGACACTTCCCCTTCAACACAACGTTCCTTATCAGTTGGCATACAATTTACGAGGCTTTTGTATTTTAATGGAAAAACCGCCAAAAGTCAACGTATTATGGCGGAAAAACGATTACTCCAAAATAATACGAATGTTGTCAATATTGGTCGGGGAACGGGAGAGCCAAAACGGCCAAACGGAAATGTCGACCTTTTCCAACCCCTCAAATTTCAAAAGCTCTGCCCGCAGATCGTTAATCGCCTTGCCCGCAATGCGCTGCCTGAATGCCAAAGTGTCCAAAACCGGTCGGACAACGCGCCGGGCCCTGACCTGCATAGTCATCTCGCTGGTTTCAAACGAAGAGCTCACATTTTCATAGGAAATCTGAAGTTCACTTTCAACGACATCATTCTTTACGACCGGTTGTTCCATATTGGCCTCGATATACTGCCGAATCTGACGTTCGTCAAAGAAACGAATGCGAAGCTCTCCTTCAACCGACACCTCGAACGACGAAACAGCGTCCCCGGGTGCAAACTTAGTCGTTATTTTGGTAATCTTCAGCTGCAACGCACGATCGAGAACTCTTGTCCCTTCGGGTAAAGATTGAAGTACCTCCTCTTTCGCTTTGCTGAAGGCATACTCCACAATCTGCTGTTTGCCATTCTGAATATCTTCGGCGCTGACGATGGTCGTTTCGCCTTGTGCACCTCCTTGGAAATCCTGCTTGACAACGCCGGATATGGCTTCATATTTTTCGCTTCCTTCAAATGCCACCACCCTCAACACGGTCCCAGAAAGCAGATTACCGCTTCCTCCCGCAGCATCCGCCTTCACTTCGACCGATACGGTTCCGGGAATAATTTTGTCCTGCTGTTTCGTATAGCCCGGAATCAAAATTGCCTGCTGAGTTCTGAATATCGATCCCTTATCGTCACGAAACCTGGTTCCCGCCACAAAACGCATGGACTGGGCGGAATAGGAATTCTGCACCAGAAGCGTTCCTTTGGCATATCCTAAAGCATTGCCTTTGCCGGTCGCCGGATACGACTGTGTATAGAAAAATTCCTTTTTAGTGTCTTCAAAAAACAAACCCGATGTGCTTGCGACTCCCGAAGCCATCCGTGAAAGGCGCAAGGAAAAAATGTCTTCCTGTACCGCTTGAGAAATAGTCATCCGGACATTAACGCGGGCCAATAACATTCCCGCACCATACACTCCTCCGGCACAAAGACCGATAAATACGATGGCACGAAGAGTTTTCCGCAACATCATAGAAAACTTTGAGTACTGCTTTATCGGAACGGAAAACGGTTCGTCGGCACGCGGAGATTGGGAAACATATTCCAAAAACGCATCACGTCTTGTCGTATTTTTAGAACCGATTACGGGACGAACCGACGTCTCGGATGGTACATCAGAATTCTCTTCTGTTTTCCTTTTGCGCTTCCGCGGTAAAACCGAAGAATCAATGGAAAAATCTTCGACACGCTTTGGTGTTTTCGCGCGGGGACGAATATCAAATGATTTTGTAGCCATACTATGTATTGTTATCAATATTATACCAGAACCGCCTTTATTCTTTTTATCCCCTGTCCGATAGACTCTAATTTTACGATTTTAAACTCCCCCAGTTCCCTAGTCCGGGAAACATGCGGTCCACCGCATTTTTCTTTGGAGAAAACGATATCCCCGTCCGTAACAGAATATACGGAGACCAACGCGCCATAGACGACCCGGGGAACGCTTAAGACGCCGCTTTGATCCGCTTCTTTATTGCTCATCTCCTGCTTTTGCACCGGCAGATCTTTCTTTATTTTCTCGTTCACCAACGCTTCTACGGCCTTTATCTGGTCATAGGTTATGTCTCCGGGGTGGGAAAAATCAAACCGCATCCTTTCTGCCGTAATATTCGACCCCATTTGACGCACATGTTTGCCGAGAATCTGACGTAACGCGGCCTGAAGCAAATGGGTCGCCGTGTGGTACTTGGTGGTCTGTTCGGAATGGTCCGCAAGACCTCCTTTAAATTTTTGCCCCGAACCCGCACGGGAAAGCTCTTGGTGTTTTTTTAATTCTTTTTCAAATTCTTCTTCGTCAAAATCAGAAAATTCTTCTTTAATCATCTCTTTCGGGAATCCATAGCTCTGATATAGTGTTGAAGCTTGCGCCCCTGTAACATGGCCGGACTCTAAACCCGCAGCAAGATTTTGCTCTTTTATCTTATTTGCTTCTATTAATCCCTTTCCCAGCGTTTTTCCAAATTTTTCTTCCTCACGCGCAATACGTTCCTGAATAAAATCGAAACTATCGCGCAACTCCGGATATACTTGACCGTATTTTTTCGCCACGACATCGGCAAGTGTTCCCAGGAATACGTCCTTGATTCCGATTTGCCTGCCGTAGCGAACCGCCCTGCGGATAAGCCGGCGTAAAATATATCCCTGCTCGGTGTTGGAAGGCTCTAGCTTTTCGGCCAACAAAAACGCAGCCGCCCGAATGTGATCCGCAATCACCCGTATGGCATAATCGTCTTCCTGTTGAGTGCTTTGATAGACCTTTCCCGACAAACGTTCTATTTCTTCGATAATCGGAGCGAACTGCTCGGTTTTATAATCGTCGTAATAACCATTGGTAACGGCAAGCATCCGGTCCAAACCCCACCCGACATCGACGTTTTTCTGTTCGAGCAATTCGTACGATCCCTGCGCTGTTTTGTTGTACTGCATGAACACGTCATTGCCGATCTCCACCCAACGGACATCTTCAGGATCAAACTCAACCGGTACCGCAGAATCGTCGCCAGTCCAATAAAACATTTCCGTATCCGGACCGCAGGGACCGGTTATCCCCGCCGGACCCCACCAATTCGCTTTCTTGGGGAGCTTCGCAATACGCTTCTCGGGAATGCCCAATGCGCGCCATGCCTCATACGCTTCCTGATCTACCGGCGCATCGCTATCTCCTTCGAACACCGAGACTCCAAGATTTTGGGGTTCCAGACCGAGCCACTGCGACGAAGTCATAAACTCATAACTCCATTCAATAATCTCTTTCTTGAAATAATCTCCCAGGGACCAGCTGCCCATCATCTCGAAAAACGTATGGTGGATAAAGTCCCCCACCTCGTCAATATCATCCGTGCGTACGCATTTCTGTATATTGGTAATCCGCTTACCCGCAGGATGCTTTTCTCCCAATAAAAACGGGACTAAAGGGTGCATGCCGGCAGTGGTGAAAAGTACCGAAGGGTCGTGTTCGGGGATCAGCGACGCACCGGGAATTACCGCATGTCCTTTTGACACGAAAAATTCTAGATATTTTTTCCGGAGTCCGTCTGCGGTCATCATAGTATCTGCATTATATCACAATATTCCTCATCCAATCTTGCGCAAACGGCTCAATGACCGCTCCTCCAAGCATCGTATTGCCCTGATAAAAAACCAATGACTGACCCGAAGCGATTCCGAAAGGCGGTTCAGCAAAACGTGCTTCCCCTCTCTTACCAGAACCTATATATATTATTGCGCGTCTCAAGGGCTGGCGATACCGGTGCCGGACCAGTACGTTTTTCTTGACCTCAACTCTTCTGGCAGAAATAAAATGACATTGCCCGAGGGAAACCTTAACCGGGAACAAATCGCGCGCGCAG
>LCLB01000015.1 GCA_001001795.1 Parcubacteria group bacterium GW2011_GWF1_45_5 | reverse complement strand
CCCAAAATTTTTGCAGAAGCTCTTTTTCCGAAAGTACGGCCTGGAAAACGATTCCTTCATCTGTCTTTGTTTCTTCCGATTTTACCGCCTGATATATTGCTTTCCCTTGTTCGGTATCGGCGTTCAGCATTCCGACAGCGACTATCTGGGCTGTCGTCGGGTAAAAGGCAAGGCTCTCTTTTGCCTGTTCAAGCTCTTCGTCGTTGCGCGCTCGTTTCTTGAAACGGGTTTCAAGAAGGTGCTGCGACATCTCATCAAGGTCAGTAAAAGAGATGCCGGCGGTTTCGATGTCCAAAACAAGTTTGTTGATCATTTTATATGGATTATTTTTCATTTAAACTAATAGCCTATTTGTCGCAACCATTGTTCGTTTTCCCATTCCCAAAGTTTTTTTGCTCCCAGAAACGCATCGTAATCTTTTTCGAACCCGTCCAAGGCTTTGAGTTCCCATTCCCCTCTTACCTCCGACCATTCGTGTTGGCACTTTTCACTTGCGCTGTTATTCCTGTTTGTTTTAATCGTTTCCCGTCCGCCCTTGGTGCGTTTGGTTGCGCCGCATAAGGTGCAGATTTGTTTTTGATCAATGCGCAGAATCCATCGGTGGTCTACGGGTTTCTTGGGTAAATCTTCCCACGTTTCGTCTTCCTGGAGTGCTCCCATGTATGCCGAAGTTTGGAGATTGTAATCCCGCCATATGCCCGAGGATGTTTTGACATCAAGAACCCCGAAAAGACCATCGACCTCCGCGAGGATATCGATGGTTCCGGCAAAGTGATGAGTGTTGCTCCAGATTCGTTTTTCTATAGCCCCTTCTTTGGTATTGACCGAGTGCATGTTAAGAAAATCGTTAAATGCGTTTACCGCAGGAAGGATTTCCGGATTTTGCTCCGGAGTTTCGTTTTTCAGGATCGCTTCAACTGCATTATGGATTTTGGTTCCTTCCGAGGCCGATTGTTTTGTTGTCGAAAGGGCATGGGAATAGCTTTCCGCATCGGCGTAAAACTTCAGAAGAGCCGGTTTTGCCTTAATGGAGATGATGGAAGTTACCCGTGGATACCATTGCCCACCAATAATATACCCACAGCCGTTCATGAAATCAGCAAGGTCTCGATACAGCATATTCGTTAATGTTACGGTTGTGGCGGCGGTGCGGTAGGAGGAGTCATCACGGGCAGTCGTGCAGGAGGGGTCATAAGAATCTTTGAAGGCGCGGGGTTCATATCGGATTGTTTTTCCACGACCTGGTTCAAGAGTATTTGTATGAGTCCGCCGACAAGCACGGTTCCTACGGCAATCACCATGAGTATTTTTATTTTTTTAGACATAGAAAAGTTTAACATAAATAATGTTTTTTCCAAAGATTTTATCCGCGTTTCTACTGCTTGGGTTTGAGGGTAGGATACAGGATGACTTCTTTGATGGCCCAGGTATTCGAAAAGAACATGACAAGGCGGTCAATGCCGATTCCGATGCCACCGATAGGCGGCATGCCGTATTCCATAGCCTCAAGAAAATCTTCGTCCACCTGTTGGGCTTCCTCGCGATCCTTGCGGGTTGCTTTGGTATCGTTCTGGAAACGCGTGCGTTGCTCCTGGGGGTCGGTGAGCTCGCTCCACCCGTCGCAAATCTCTTTCCCTCCGATATATCCTTCGAAGCGTTCGACCCATTCCGGTTCATCCGGTTTCTGTTTGGATAAGGGCGATACATCCCGGGGATAATCGATAATCCAAACTGGTTCGATAAGCGAGGGGGTGATAAGGTGGTCGAATATGGAAAACACAAGCTGTCCTTTTGTTTCTCCCCCCACAAGCTCTATGCCATGTTTTTGGGAGAATGCCGTAAGAGATTCGGTTGTTTCGTTGTCGATATCCAATGTAAGCCGTTCCTTGAGAACGGCGCGCATGGTTATCCTCGGCCACTCATGACCAATGTCAATGTTCCGTTCTCCGACCTGCATCAATGTATTCCCCAAAACCGTTTTCGCCAGATGTTTGAACAATCCTTCGGTTATGGTCATCACGCGCTGATAGTCGGCATATGCCTCGTAGTATTCGATCATGGTGAACTCGGGATTATGGGTTTGGTCAATCCCTTCGTTCCGGAAATCCTTGCAAATTTCGTAAACTTTTTCGTATCCTCCTGTGATCAAACGCTTGAGATACAGCTCATCGGCGATCCGCAGGTACATGTCGGTGTCGAGCGCGTTGAGATGTGTTTTAAATGGTTTCGCGTTCGCGCCCCCATAGAGCGTTTGCAGAGTCGGCGTTTCCACTTCCCAATACCCTTGTCCGTCGAGATACGATCTGATTTCGCGGACAATTTTGGTGCGGATATTGAACCGTTCCCGGACGCTCGGGTTGAGCAAAAGATCAAGATATCTCTTGCGATATCGTTCTTCGGTATCTTTAAGGCCGTACCATTCCACAGGAAGCGGTCGGAGTGATTTTGAAAGCATTTGCAGATCCGAAACTTCGATAGAGACCTCTCCTGTTTTTGTTTGCGTTACCGTGCCTGCACAGGCAATAAAATCCCCGCTATCAATAAGCGTAACAATTTCGTTATCCGTTCCGATAATTTCTTCTTTAAGCAGGAGTTGGATTTTTCCGGATTCGTCCCGCAAATCCATGAAAGTGATCGCGCCATGCCCGCGGACGGACCAAATGCGTCCGGCTACCAGGGTGCGTTGCCCCATGTTTTCCCTGGCTTGGGCAATCGTTGTTTGCGTTCCTTCAAGAGAAATACGGGAAGGATACGGGTTGATCCCTCGTGTTTTCAGTTCTTCGAGTTTTTTTATCCGCGCGTCCCGCAGTTCGTTCAAAGTGCTCATATCCGTAGTATACCCCCTCACTTGCTGTCGTCCAAGAGCACCATTGTCTTATATACTTTCATTGAATACAGTTTGCTTGTTAAATAAGGAATAAGTGCGGGGGTATAACGTACGATACGAGAATAACCAATGAGTTATTCGACTTTGACGATTTTGTAAGTTATTTCTTTTCCGAGTCCGTTACGTACTGTTGCCTCATCCCCCACTTTTTTACCCAAGAGGGCTTGTCCGACCGGAGATTCGTTGGAAATGAGCCCTTGAGATGGGTTCGATTCTTCACGGCCCACGATGGTAAAAACAATTTTGCCCAATCCTTGTTTTACCGTAACTCGTGATCCTACACTGACCGAGTTCGATTTTGTTTTTTTGATTAAAGTTGCTCGTTTAAGGAGGTCTTCGAGTTCTTCTATTCTGGTTTCGTTCATGGCGTGGGCTTCACGGGCCGACTGGTATTCGGCGTTTTCCGAAAGGTCCCCCATTTCCTTGGCCTCACGAAGACGGTCTATAATAATCTCGCGATTTTGTATAAACTCCTCGAGTTTTGTCTTTAATTGTTTCAACCCTTCCGGGGAGACGTAGTATGGTTCTCGTGACATGGCAATATAAAAATCATCTCCGAAAGATGATTGCGATTTAGATAGAGTATAGTATGGTGTTTTTTGGGTCGTGTCAACCCCGTTAGAAATTCAACGACAGACCGTTGAAATCAGAAGGCTCTAAAAGCGAAGCTGCCTTTACGGCCGTATCTATCGGTAAACAAAAGGTTGGAGTCAAATTTCTAACGGGGTCAAGATCCTGAAGCCATGCGGTTTTCCCAATACCATTTCAATATTTCTTGTGACAACGGCACGGCAGTGGCGCCGCCCCCTCCGCCGCTTTCGACCAAAATAAGAAGAACAATCGAAGGATTTTCGTATGGCGCGAACGAGACAAATAAAGCATTTGTTTTTTCAAGATCAGCGCTTGTCTGGATACTGCCTGTTTTTCCGGCCACGGAGAACGGAAGATCTTCAAGACGTTGGGCCGAACCATGGGTAACCGTATAACGCATTCCTGCCCGGATAATGGACAGTTCTTCTTCGGTTGCATCAAGGCGGTTTGCGATTGACGGGGTTTGCTTGATGGCGAGCGTGTTCGTGTACGGGTCGGTAATCTCCGATACGACAAATGGTCGCATACTGTTTCCGTTGTTGGCGAACGCCGACATAAGGGCAATGAGCTGGATAGGAGTCGTACGTATATAACCCTGCCCAATGGAAAGATTATAGGTATCTCCGATGCGCCACGGTTCTTTTTTTGTTTCTTGCTTCCAGGATGCCGTGGGAATGAATCCAGGCTTCTCATCGGGCAAATCGATATCGGTTTTGGCGCCCCATCCGAATTTTCTCAGGAAAGATCCGATTTTTTCCACACCCAATCCCGGTTGGTTATGATATCCCCCGCCAATGCTGAAAAAATAGGTATTGCAGGAGTTCCCTATAGCTTCTGTCATATTAACGAAGCCGTGGATTTTCCAGTCCCGGAATATAAAAGGTTTATCGGGAAAGTACGGGTTAGGCACGGTTATTTTACCTTCGGTATCGTCGATCTTTGTTCTCGGATCAATAATCTTATCCTGTAATGCCGCTAAAGCGATGAAGGGTTTGATGGTGGACCCTGGGCTGTATTCACCCGAGATGGCACGGTTGAAAAATGGCATTTGCCCCGATGAAAGCGCACGGGTCATTTTTTTGGATGATATACCGGAAACAAGTTCATTCGGGTCGACGCTGGGGACACTGACCAAGGCGAGTACCTCTCCTGTTTTTGGCTGCAGCGCTATTCCAACTGCACCGCTCTGTCGCGGAGCGGTGAAGGCGTTGAGGACTTCGTACATCTTCCTTTGAAGTTCTGCGTCGATGGTAAGAGTAATGGTTTGCCCGACTAAGGATGGTTTTTGATGCCCTTCTTCCAAGGTGGTTCCTCTTGCATTCCTTTCGTACGATATGGTTCCGCTTTCCCCACGCAGGTATTTGTCATATTCATACTCAATACCGGTTTTGCCTATGGTTTGTCCCAAAGCAATGTCTTTTTCAGGATCAACATCTTCTTTGGTCGCGTCGCCGGTATGACCGATAAGGTGCAGGCCGGATTCCCCCAGCGGGTATACCCGGGTGAACTGGCCTACCAGTTTTGTTCCATGGAGCTGTTCCGCGAGAGCGTTGAGGCGTATTGCCTGGAGCGGTGTTAAGCGCGAAAGGAGAACATCGGTTTTATTGTCCTGGAAGTTCGTGAACGCTTTCCCTAATCCCTCCAAGGGGATACCCGTGCTTTCGTGTATCAACTTTTTATATTGTTCTTTGTTTTCATCGGTTTTAGGAAACTCTTCTGGAATACCGATAAGATTGTAATGAATTGTATTTTCGGCAACCACTACACCGTAGCGGTCGACAATGGTTCCCCGGGGCGCCTCAACGAGATATTGTTTCAATTTATTTTCTTCCGCCCGCGCCACGAATTTTTCGTGGTTGATAATTTGGTAATATCCGCTTACCACCACGCTAATGAAAAGCAATAGCCCCATAGAGAGAGCCAAAAAATAAAGGTGCGATGGCTGAACCGGGAACTCAAGGTGTGTGAGTCTGTTTTGGGATTGTGCGCGCTGGTCCAGAAGGATTTCTTCCGGTTCGATTTCGCTGGTGGTGCGGGTGACCGTATACGATTTCATGCTTTAGGAGCCGTAGGGATAATAAGAATAATGCCGATAGCCGCTGTCGTCAATACGGTCAAGACCCCCATAGTGACGGTATAGGAGGGAACGAGATGCCATGCGGTCAACCCTATGCTTATCGCCCCGTGCCATAAGGAAGCGGCTAAAAGCACAATCCAGTATCGGATATGGTACGGGATTACCAGGGTGGCGCGGTTAAGCAGGAAAGTAAAAAAAACAACCATGAAAATAAGGCCAACGGAGATCAGAAATGAATAATGGTAAAAAAAATACATAAAGATTGTGCAAGCGGCTATTACGGGCCACCAGGTTTTTTGGCCGATTATTGCCGTTATCAGGAAGGCAAGCAGGGTTCCCAATAAAAGATATCCGTTGAGGCGATGCCCTTGGAGCATTATTTCTCCAATAAAAACACCGATGCCGGTAAGCATGTAAATAATCCCTCTTTTGATAATAGAGCTATCGAACACGGTTATTGAAAAATGTTTCTTATCACCACTACCGAATGAGTTCGTGGCGGATCCCAAATAGGCTTTACGATAACAGTCTGTAGCGACGATTGTTCCGTTTGCTTTGTTCCCGTGACTATCCCCAGGACGAGCCCTTGCGGGAATAAACCGTCATTTCCAGAAGTATAGGCAATAATGCCGGGCGTAGTGCTTGCCGAAGCGGAAACAAGATCTACCACAAACGAACCTCCACGCAAAGTAAATAGGCCTTCGGCGCCATGGGGGGCCAGGCTTGCGGCTATTTTCAACCTGTTATCGAAAATAGTTCGTACCACCGAATAGGTTTGATGTGCGGTTTCGATTTTCCCGATAAGGTTCCGTTCGGGAGTTATCACCCAGTCGTTTTCTTTGATACCGTGCTTAAACCCTTTGTCGATAAACAGTACCCCCCACCCCGACCCGAGAGCGAATCCTATGGGAGATCCTTGGGTGATGGTGTAATCAATCGATTCGAAATCATCCGGAAGAATTTTCGATTGTTGTTTTTGGCACGTTACGAGCTGGTATGATAATTGCTGTTGCTGGGTTTCAAGATTTGTAATAGTTTGTTCAAGGGTTGTTTTGCGTTTAAGAGCAAGAGACATGGATGAGGAGATCTTTTTAAACTCCCGTATACCAAGAACAGTCCCTCCGATCGCGACGCCCGTGATCCCCAGTGTTATCACGGCAGGAAGGAGGTAGAGCAATATGCGGGTGTAATTTTTTTTCCTGCCCGATTTCATATTTTATTGGGGGGATTTTTCCAGTTGATCCGTGGTGAGCACCGAGGCTAATTTATCTATATCTTCAAGAATTATACTTGTACCGCGGACGACCGCAGTCAGAGGGTCGTCGGCTACCTTTACGGGTACTCCCGTTTTTTCGGCGACGTGCTCGGAAAGTCCCGTAAGTAAACTGCCGCCACCAGTCATGATAATCCCCTTGGTAATAAGGTCGGCAACCAGCTCGGGTGGTGTGCGTTCAATGGTTTCCTGGACCGCCAGGACCAAACTGTCTATTGACTCTTTGATCGCTTCGCGGATATGTTTTTCTTTTACGATAATTTCTTGCGGAAGTCCGGAAACCAAATTGCGTCCCTTAATGAACGCTTCCCGGTTTTCTCCGGTTTCCCGGGCGGATCCTATGGAGATTTTCACGTCTTCCGCCGTACGTTCGCCGATAAAAAGCTTGAATTCTTCCCGTATGAAATTAATGATATCTTCGTTAAGCTTGTCCCCGGCAGATCTGATACTTTGGCTGATTACGATGCCTCCCAAGGAAATGACCGCAATTTCCGCGGTTCCTCCGCCGATATCGATAATGAAGTTTCCTGAAGGCTCACCAACGGGCATCTTGACCCCGATGGCGGCAGCCATTGGTTCTTCCACTAAGTACACCTCTCTTGCGCCGGCGTTCTTTCCGGCTTGAATAACGGCACGTTTTTCCACTTCGGTTCCCCCTAACGGTACTCCGATAACGACCCTGGGACGGTGAGGCAAAAATGGAGAAATTTCTTCATGGACCTTATCGAAAAAATATTTAAGCATTTTTTCGGTTACCTCGAAATCCGATACGACGCCGTGCTGAAGGGGTCGCATAGCCACGATGTGGCTGGGAGTTTTGCCGACCATTTTTTTCGCTTCCTTGCCGACTGCAAGAATCTGGTTTGTTTTTTGGTTCAGGGCAACCACCGAGGGTTCGTTTATGACGATGCCCTTGTCTTTTACATATACCAGCGTGTTGGCAGTACCCAAATCCATGCCGATATCTTTAGAAAACAGCCCCCAAAATGAGTCAAACATGAAATATATATGTGATTAGATTTTGTACTATATCACAGTAAAAGCCCTAAATCAAAAGGCTTTTCCTGTGATAGAATCCTTATGGGAATATTTTATATGTTGAATCGATTAATAAAAATAGAACGGGATTATGGATACGTCCTCCCTCAAAAATATATCGCGGTTCGTCCTGCGTGGCCTCGCGACAGCGCCCGCTTGCTCGTATACAACCGTAAAACCAGTAATATTTTTCATAAAACATTCCTTCATCTAAACGATTATCTTCCGCCGAAATCACTTATCATTTTCAATGATACAAAGGTAATCCCCGCGCGTCTGCATGCTCATAAGGAAACCAGCGGGAAAATCGAGATATTTTTCTTGGGTAAGGATAAAAATAAAATCCAGGCTTTTCTTTCCCCTGCATTGGCAATAGGCAGACGGGCTTATATAACCAAGAAAATATTTTTTGACGTCATCGGTCAACAGGAAAAGATATTTATCCTGAAACCGAATTTTCCGGCAAAACAACTTGGCTCGATACTGCAAAAATACGGATCCACTCCCTTGCCACCGTATATTAAAGATACTCCTTTGACAGAAAAACAGGCGCGTGAGCAATACCAAGCCGTGTTCGCAAAAGTAAAAGGCAGCGTGGCCGCTCCAACCGCCTCTCTTCATTTTACCAAGAAGTTACTGCGTTTTTTGCGGGCCAAAGGTCATTCCATCGGGTTTATTACGCTTCACGTAAATCTGGGGACTTTCGCTCCTTTAACCGATGAAAATATACGCACAGGAAGGCTTCATGAAGAAACGTTTTTTATTCCCGCTTCAACGCGGCGTATGATTCGAAAAGCAAAACAACAAAACCGCCCAATCATTGCGTGCGGGACTACGGTAGTAAGAGCCATAGAATCCAGCAGCCAGGAAATAGAATTTAGAAAAAAATCGGAGTGGCAGAAAACCGATTTGTTCATTAAGCCGGGATATCGGTTCAGAATAATCGACGGCTTGATTACCAATTTTCACCTACCGAAATCGTCTTTATTGATGCTTGTTGCGGCGTTTATGGGCAAAAAAGAACTTTTAAGAGTGTATCAAAAAGCAATCAGAGAAAAATACAGATTTTATTCGTTCGGAGACGGGATGCTGATACTGTGAATTCTACTTTAGGTGTTGCGTTCTGCTTCTTAAGGTCGGCATAATAGCCGCCAAAATGATAAGAAAACCGCCCATATAAGTCGTTACTTTTAAAATTTCTCCTAAAAAGAAATAACCGAAGACCGAAGCGAAAATAAGTTCGGTTGGTAAAATCAAACTTCCACTTTGTGCTTCAACATATTTGAAGCCGCGGATTAGACAGAAACTGGCTATAATCCCCGAGATGGCGAACACAATAATCCATAGCCACGAAGCAATATCTGAGATCGGTGGCACTTTTTCATTTACCGCTACCGCGCCAATGAGGCCCACGACGAAGGTCGATAAACTGTCTAATAACATCATTTGGAACTCGGAATAATCTGAGGAAACCTTTTTGCTTAGCGTGGCCCAAAAGCCAAGGATCAACCCGGAAAGGATGGCGAGTAACGCATAGACGCTTTTGATAAGGGTGATATCTGACCTGTAAATTAGAAAAAGACCCGAGAGAATCAATATGAAAGAGAATATTTTTTTTATATTGAATTTTTCACTGAAAAATATTTTGCCCGAAATAATTCCTCCGATGATCATCGCGGAGTACAAAATAAAGTATGTGGTACCGACTGGGAGGTGGTTAAAGGCAACGAAAGTCAGGATGGGCTGAAAACTCGCTGGCAATATCCATGTAAGGAACCATTTAATATCCTTCTTTTCAATTCTTTTCCAGACGACTTTTTTCGAAATGAAAAATATAGCAAGCGTGAATAGAACTATAAAGTATCTGATGTATCCCTGGGAAAACGGAGGGAAAAGTTTGGTGTATCTGGAAAATAAGCCGAACAAACCATAGATTACCACCGAACCGATTAAAAAGAGATAACCCTTTAGTTTATTGTTCATAATAAAATTGCGCGTACTAGCGTGAAGGGTCGCCTAACGGGGCAGCCCTTCACGTTCTATCTTATTTATTTTTTCCCTAACGCCAAAATGGTTTTTATCACCGAGTCGGGGTTCAGGCTGATTGCTTTAATGCCGAGTTTCTTTAGGAACTTGGCGAACTCGGGATAGTCGGATGGTGCCTGGCCGCAAATGCCTACGTACTTTTTGCGTTTATTGCAGGCGTCAATAATGGTTTTGATCATGGCTTTGACTGCCGGATTATTCTCGTTGGCAATATGGCCAAGCATTCCGGAATCTCGGTCCAGGCCGACCGTCAACTGTGTCAGGTCATTTGACCCGATGGACATGCCGTCGAATAGATCCAAGAATTCATCCGCCTGGATGGCATTGGTGGGGATTTCCGCCATGACATAGACCTTTAGTCCGTTTTTGCCCCGTGCCAATCCGTTTTTTTTCATGATTATCAGAGTTTTATTCGCTTCTTCAATGGTTCGGCAAAACGGCACCATCGGTATGACATTTGAAAGTCCCATGGTTTCGCGCACTTTCCTGATTGCCTTGCACTCCAGTCCGAATGCCTGCACGAACCTGGGATCGTAGTAGCGTGAGGCTCCGCGCCAGCCGATCATGGGATTTTCTTCGTGCGGTTCATACAGGGGGCCGCCTAGCAGCCCTGCGTATTCGTTGGTCTTGAAATCCGAGAATCTGATAATGACATCATGGGGCCAAAATGTTGCCGCTAAGCGAGCGATCCCCTCCGCCAATGTGTCGACATAGAACCGGGATTTGTCATCATAGCCGACGGTTAGTTTTTCTATCTTGTGCACGATCGAGAGAAGCTCTGCGGCCGAGTGACGCGGGAACTTCAGTTTTCCCGACTTGATTTTTTTGTAATCAATCAGAACATTGGGATGTGCTTTGATATGGGAGGCGATGATGAATTCAAGCCGTCCCAACCCGATTCCGTCAACAGGCAACTGATGATAGCGAAACGCTTCTTCGGGAGACCCGATATTGAGCGATATTTTAACCTTGGGATCGGGCAATGCTTTAAGTGATTTACGGGATACCTCGAACTTCAATGCATCCTTATAGACTTTCCCCACTTCTCCGGTTGAGCAGTCCATGGTTGCGATTTGCCCGGTTTTCAGGATTTTTGTCGCTGTTTGGGATCCGACAATACACGGAACGCCGAGCTCGCGCGAGACAATGGCGGCATGGGAGGTCCGCCCACCCTTGTCGGTAATGATACCCGCTGCGATTTTCATAATAGGTTCCCAGTCTGGATCCGTGATTTCCGTGACCAACAACTCTCCCTTTTTGAAGGTCATAATATCCTTTACGTTTTCTATAACGCGAATTTTCCCCGTGGCAATCTTGGTGCCGATCGCAATACCGCTGACAATCGGTTTTTTGCCTTTTTCCTTCAAAAGATATTCCTCGTGAATTATGTGGGCGCTCGAGGCATGGACTGTTTCAGGGCGTGCCTGGACAATAAAAATTTCCTTCGTTACCCCGTCTTTTGCCCACTCGATGTCCATGGGGGTATATATTTTGTGTTTCCGGGAGAAATGTTTTTCTATCTTTAAACATTGGCTCGCCAGGGTGATGATTTCCTTGTCGTTGAGCACGAAACTGTTTCTTTCCGCAAGGGGAACCGGAACGATTTTGGTCGGTTTGTCGCTTCCGCCTTGTCCCGTGGGATCATAGATCATTTTGACCTGTTTCGGCCCGATATGGTGCGAAATAATAGGGTAGGTGTTGGTTTCAAGAGACGGCTTAAACACGATGAACTCGTCGGGAATGACAATGCCCTGTACGATAAGCTCGCCAAGACCCCAGATACCGTCAATGATGATGGCTTTATCAAAACCGGTTTCGGTATCAATGGTAAAGGCCACTC
>LCLB01000014.1 GCA_001001795.1 Parcubacteria group bacterium GW2011_GWF1_45_5 | reverse complement strand
TCAAAGAAGCGCGCGCTAAAGACATCTCTTTTTCAGAGCCGTCGCCATTACTGTACGGTATCCCGTTTGTTTTAAAGGATTCTTACGTTTCCTGTGCGGTAAGAACTACCTGTGCTTCCCGAGTCTTGGGTGATTTTACCTCGCCCTATAATGCAACTGTTTTGCAGAAACTACTGGATAAAGGGGCGGTTCTTATCGGAAAGATGAATATGGACGCATGGGGGCATGGTGCTACTTCAGAGAATACTGATTTTGGATCGGTGCATAACCCTTGGAACCTTGATCGCGTTGCCGGCGGTTCGAGTGGGGGATGCGGGGCCGCAATCGCAAGTCGTATGGCGGCATTTGCGATTGGCGAGGACACGGGAGGGTCAATTCGAAACCCAGCGGCATGGTGTAGCATTAGCGGCATGAAGGTGAGTTACGGTCGGGTATCCCGATATGGCTGTATCGCATATGCTTCGTCTTTTGATACAGTTGGTCCTATGGCAAAAACAGCGGAGGATTGTGCTGTTGTGTTGCAGAGTATCGCGGGCAATGATCCATATGACGCGACAAGTTCGCCACACAGTGTCCCCGATTATATTTCTACGCTTACTAGTAAATCGATTAAAGGGGTACGCATTGGAGTCCCCAAAGAACTGTTTGGAGAAGGTTTAGGGAAAGAGATTCGAGATGCCGTTTTAAAAACCCGAGATGTTTTTGTAAATATGGGCGTAGAGATTAAGGAAGTATCCATGTCACTTTTGGATTACGGCATTCCCGTGTACTATTTAATAGGTCTGAGCGAAACAAGCTCAAACCTTGCACGGTATGATGGCGTGAGGTACGGGAATGGACGTCCGTATTTTTCAGATGAAACCATGCGGAGAATCATGATAGGCACCCATGCACTTTCGACGGGGTATTACGATCAGTACTATCGTAAAGCGCAGCGTGTACGAACTATGTTCATTCGAGAATACGAAAAAATGCTTTCTGAATGTGACGTTGTCTTAATGCCGGTAACACCAACTCACGCGACAAAGATCGGTGAATTGATAAGCGATCCATTACAAAATTTGTTGGTTGATGTATACACTGTTTCGCAAAATCCAGTAGGGATCCCCTCGCTTGCTATCCCCTGTGGGTTTTCTTCTGATGGTTTACCAATAGGTATGCAGCTCGTGGGTAAAATTTTTACAGAAGATCTTTTATTTACATTGGGACATACGTATCAGCAACAAACCCAATGGCATACCCTAAAAGCACCATTACTCCGATCGTAACAATATGTCCCAGTATCGAACAATTATAGGCATAGAGACGCACGCGGAGCTCAAAACCGTTTCGAAAATGTTCTGCGGTTGTATAAACGATCCTTTTCATGCGCCCGCACCCAATACGTATACGTGCCCGGTGTGCTTGGGGCTTCCCGGCGCGTTGCCGGTTCCCAATAAGAAGGCGATTGAGTGGACCCTGAAACTCGGGTTGGCGCTGGGGTGCAAGGTTAATCTGTTTTCAAAATTCGATCGCAAGCATTATTTTTATCCCGATCTTCCCAAGGGATACCAGATCAGCCAGTACGATCTGCCGTTTTGCTTTGACGGAATCTTGAAAACAAACGAAGGCGATGTGCGCATCCGCCGTGTGCATTTGGAAGAAGATACAGGAAAGCTTATTCATGATACGGTAAACAGCGGGCAGGTTACCTTGATTGATTTTAACCGCGGCGGAGTACCCCTGGTAGAAATAGTAACCGAACCGGACATTCATTCCGCAACGCAGGCAAAAGAATACACCAAAAAATTGCGTCAGATTATCAGGTATTTGGATATCTCGGACTGCGACATGGAAAAAGGGGGGATGCGGCTCGAGGCGAACATATCCCTTCAAGAAATCAAAACGCAAAATGCAGAAATCAAAGATACAGACGAAACATTACCCGGTTACAAAGTTGAGCTTAAAAATATCAATTCATTCCGGTTTTTGGAACGGGGTATTGTATATGAAATAGAACGTCAGAAGCAACTGTTGGATAAAGGAGAAACGCCCGTGCAAGAAACACGCGGGTACAACCCTTCAAAAGACGAAACGTTTACGCAACGGGTAAAGGAATCCGCAGAAGATTATCGCTATTTTCCCGATCCCGATATTCCCCCTATCCGGTTTAAAGAAGAGTATATTGAGTCCATCAGAAAAACCATTCCGGAATTGCCGCAGGCAATAGTGGAGCGGTGGTCCAGGGAGTATGGGATTAATTCAAAAGCCGGAGAGATTCTTGCCGAAGAACCGGAAAAGGGGAAAATATACAATGAAGCCATTTTGGATATTCATTCCCGCCAAGAGCCGACCGATAAATTCGCCAATTTTATTGCGAACCAACCAACCGATTGGGGATCGAAAGTAATCTCTACGGAAGCCATTCTTACGGCATTCCGGAAGAGCATTGTGGTTGACGAAATCCAGGACAGTGAGATTACTGTGGTTATCAGCGTTGTTTTGAAGACAAATCAAGACATCGTGCGCCAGTATGTATCGGGCAAGGAACAGGTGTTAAACTTTCTTATCGGCAGTGTTATGAAAGAATTGAAGAAAAAGATCGACGTTTCCCGGGTTCAAAAACTTATCGTAGAGTCTATTCAAAAGGAATATACGGCATCATGAACTTGCAAAATTTTCTTTCAGATTTGCGTATTACGGTGGCGACCTCATCATTCATCCACATACTGGTTGAACGCGCAAATGAGGTACTGGGATCCCAAACATGGGTGAACGTAGTTTTTATTTTGCGCGCCGCCGGTCTTCTGGTAACCTTGATTATGATTTACTTGGTGATTTTTGTGGTTATTAAAACAAACTTGATCCCTCAAAAATTACTTCCTTTGAAAATCGTGCTGAATCGGCCCAATAAAACAAAAGACTCTGGATTTGTCTCTAGGATGAACGAAATCAAAAGACGGATCGAACGCAAGAATCCCGACGAGGATCGGTTGGCGGTCCTGGCCGCAAGCCAGCTTCTGGAGAGCGGCCTGGCGAAACTGGGGCAAAAGAAACCGCTGTTCCGTGAAAATATAGAAAGTATTCCTTATTGGTCTTCGGTTACCCCCGATAAAATCTTTTCGGCATACAATACGCGTACGAAGCTCGTGCATAACCCGAACGAAAGGGTCAGCCATGAGGAGGCCGAAGAAGCAGTCGAGACTTTCGAAAAGGCAATTCGCGACCTGGGCGTTATTTAAAATATTCAGGATTTTTCGCAATTTTCTGTTATAATGGGGCAGTATGCCTCAGAAATTCTACATTACTACTGCGATTCCGTATGCCAGCGGGGATCCCCACATCGGCCATTTTTTGGAATTCATTCAGGCGGACGTATTGGCGCGTTACCATCGATTACAAGGGGAAGAGGTATTTTTTTTAACCGGTACTGACGAACATGGCATTAAAATCGCCGAATATGCCGTTAAAGCAGGGAAAACTCCCGACCGTTTCGTCTCGGAAATTGCCGAAAAATTTCAAAATATTGCGGATGCGCTGCGTATCTCATATTCGTATTTTATCCGCACCACGAATCAACAGAAACACTGGCCCAATGTCAGAAAAATATGGGAACTGCTTGCCGATAACGGAGATATCTATAAAGGCCATTATAAGGGGAAATATTGCGTCGGGTGCGAAAAGTACGTTACCGAAAGCGATTTGGAAAACGGTTTATGTCCGTTTCACCAAAAGCCTCCGGAAGAACTCGATGAGGACAATTATTTTTTCAGACTTTCCCGTTACCAGGACCAGTTGCGCCAGTTGATCATATCCGATGAGGTTAAAATTCTTCCCGGATTCCGCAAACAAGAGGTTTTGTCGTTCATTGATCGGGGCATTCAAGACGTCAGTTTTTCTCGGCCAAAAGAGAAATTGAACTGGGGTATTCCGGTTCCGGGAGACGAAAGCCAGGTCATTTATGTCTGGGCCGATGCTCTGACGAATTATCTTTCCGGAGTGGATTTTGCCGAAGCAGGCGTAACCTTTCAAAGGTGGTGGCCTCCTGACGTTCAGATTGTCGGGAAAGATATTTGGAGGTTCCATGCCCTGTATTGGCCGGCCATGCTTTTATCTGCGCATCTGCCGCTGCCAAAGGTTTTATTCGTGCATGGATTTGTGACGGTAGGGGGCGAGAAAATCTCGAAATCATTGGGTAATGGCATTGATCCGATTGCCATTATGCAGAAATTTTCCGTTGATGCGGATGCAGTGCGATACTTTTTTTTGCGCGAGATGTCTCCTGTGGAAGACGGAGATTATACCGATGAAAAGTTTATAACCCGTTATAATGGCGATCTTGCTAATGGCATCGGCAACTTTTTGGCACGGGTTAATCAATTGGGTGTTTTGGGAAGGGGGACCATCGCACTGAATACCAACACGTTTCAAGATGCTATAGTGGCCGCCTATAATGATTATGCGAAGGCGATGCAGGAATTCAGGTTTAATGAGGCGCTTGTTTTTGCAAGCCAACTGGTGAAAATAGGGGACGGATACATTAACGAACAAAAACCATGGGAACTTTTGAAATCCGGAACCGATGAGGCGCATGAGAAATTTAACCAACACATTTCCTCTTTGACTTTACTGCTCGGGAACATTGCGCAGCTTTTGACTCCTTTTATGCCCGCCACGGCAGAGAAAATACTTATAGCGATTGGGCTTGCAGGGCAAGTTCCCGATGCCTGGCAGGGAAAGACGGTTACTTTTCAATCTTTATCTCCGCTTTTTCCCAGAAAGTAATTTTAATTCCTTGTTTTTTTATTGTCTTTTATGTTCATAGACTCCCATTGTCATTTACCGCATGGCAAATATACGAAAACAACGGAACAGCTCATTCAGGATGCGCTGTCAGCGGGCGTAACAAACATTATTGCAATCGGGACATCCGTCAAAGAGAATGAATCGGCAATCAAGACCGCCGACTCATTCGGTGGCGTATATTGTTCGGTCGGGATTCATGTTGACGAAGACAGGGACAAAACTACGGAAAGTCTTAGGCAGGTATTACTGGAACAATTGAAATATACCAAAAAGATTGTTGCTATTGGCGAGTGCGGCATTGATATCAGTGAAGGGGAAAACAGTCGGCCGATTCAAGACCAGATTAATTTATTCGAAATGCAGATACAGTTGGCCATCGAGAATAATTTATCTGTGATTATTCATAATCGAAACGGTGACGATACAGTGGTGCGGCTTTTGAAACAATATGTCCCGCAAGGACTGCGCGCGATTGCGCACAGTTTTTCGCAATCATGGGAGTACGCACAGCAATTATTGAGCCTGGGAGCATATCTTTCCTTTTCCGGCATGATTACCTACAAGGGCCGTAAAAATATCGCAGAGATCATTCAAAAGATGCCGCTGGACCGGATGTTGATTGAAACCGATGCTCCATATTTACCGCCGGAAGGATTTCGTGGCCAACCCAATGAGCCTAAAAACGTTGTTGCGGTGGCGCAAAAGATTGCCGAGGTACGTGTCGATACCTTGGAACATATTGCCTTACAAACATATGAAAATACGAAAACCATCTTTGCTGTCCATTAAAGATCGTATTATCCGCGCAAAGCACATTTTAATCGCCGGTCATGCCGGTCCGGATTTCGATTCCGCCGGATCGTGCCTCGGTTTGTACGAGATTCTCAAAGGTTTGGGTAAAGAAGTTTCTTTGGGAACGTTTTTCAGGGAAGAAATATGGCAGCGGGTATCCGAGACGGCGCCTGTTACTCGTGATTTTAACGGTAAGAGGTCTTTTGATCTTGTTATTTTGCTTGATTACGGGAAAATGCAGCACGTGGTTCAGTATGTCCGTAATTATATTGATTCCCATGATCCGTGCGTTATCACCATAGACAATCATCCATATCAGGATCAGCAGGGCGATGTGGTATGGGTCGAAGAAGGTAGTGCGGCAACGGCTGAAATGGTTTATGACCTTGCGCGGTTCCATCATTGGTTTATCGGCGATACGGCCGCCTTTTTTCTTTTGCTTGGAATTATCGCCGAATCGGGCGCCCTGGGATTTTATCCTATCGGAAAAAAGACCCTGCACAAAGTTATGCGACTGGTTCGTCATGACGACGATTTGATGCGCATCGCCTATATGATTCGCGGATGGGACGGTCCCGACGACATGTTTCAGTACGGCGCTTTCCTTAAGACTATGCGGACGGACAAGAATCTTAAACTCATATACGGGGTTTCTCGCGTTCAACATCCAAAAATTTCTGAAATCGCGGTGCGCGCGGTGCATGAAGCCATGTTCGTGAAAGGTTATACCATTATGTTTTTTCTTCGCAGTGTTCCGGGATCATCGGAATGGTATTGCAGTTTACGGGGATCTAAAGATAATACGGTGGATTTGAACCTATTGGCTGCCCGGTTTGGCGGAGGAGGACATTTTAACTCGGCAGGGTTCAAATCTTCGGAGAGCAGTGCTACAATAATTAATAAGATGAAAGTTTTTATTCGCGCCTGCCAGAAAAGGACGCCGGAAAAATCATAGGATGTCTTGGGTAATATTTTGATTCTTTTCAACACACATGAAATACGATTTTCAAAAAATCGAGAAAAAATGGCAGAAGATATGGGCCAAAGATAATTTTAAGATTTGGCATGCCGTTGACTTTTCCCAAAAGAAAAGATTTTACCTTTTGGACATGTTCCCGTATCCGTCGGGGGACGGGTTACATGTAGGCCATGCGGAAGGGTACACGGCAACCGATATTTATTCCCGTTTTTTGCGGCTCCGGGGTTTCAATGTGTTGCATCCCATGGGGTGGGATGCGTTCGGATTACCCGCCGAGAATTTTGCGATTAAAACCAAAACACATCCCGAAGAGAACACCAAAAAGAGTGTCGCACGTTTCAAATCACAAATGCAGGCACTGGGCCTTTCTTATGATTGGCAAAGGGAATTTTCCACAACCGACCCTTCTTATTTCAAATTTACCCAATGGATGTTTTTGGAGATGTTCCGGCGCGGCTTGGTATATGAAGCTCAGGCCCCTATTAATTGGTGTCCGTCGTGCAAGACGGGATTGGCCGAAGAGGATTTGGAAGACGGAGTATGCGAGCGGTGTAAATCCACGGTGGAGCGTCGACCCGTACGCCAATGGGTTATCCGTATTACGGCGTATGCCGAGCGGTTGCTCGACGATTTGAAGAATCTTGATTGGCCAGAGAGCATCAAGCAGATGCAAAATGATTGGATTGGGCGCTCACAAGGATATCAATTTCACTTCCGCGTTCATAATATCGCCAAACACCTTGAGGTATTCACGACCCGTATCGATACGATCTATGGCGCAACCTTTCTTGTGTTGGCGCCCGAACACCCGATGGTTAAGGAGATTACGACACACGAGTATTCATATAAAGTTCAGGAGTATGCCAGGAACGTGGTGAATAAATCAGACATTGAACGGAATAGCGCCGTTGAGAAAACAGGAGTATTTACGGGATCGTACGCAATCCACCCCATTACGGGTATAAAAATTCCGATCTGGATTGCCGATTATGTTACTCCCGATTACGCCACCGGCGCGATTATGGGCGTTCCCGCTCATGACCAGCGTGATTTTGATTTTGCGAAAAAATACGATTTGTCGATTCTTGAGGTGATTAGTCTTGATGGAGATACTCACAGGGAGTTCGATAAACCGCTTGAAGCAAAAGGCGTGTTGGTGAATTCCGGACTTTTCAATGGCCTGGTGTGCGGAGTCGCGCAGGAAAAAATAGCGAATTACATAGGTGCGAAGCCGCGTGTAGTTTATAAATTGAAAGATTGGGTTTTTGCCCGTCAAAGGTACTGGGGGGAGCCGTTTCCATTGGTTTTTTGCGAGCATTGTGCGGAAAAAATCAGAAATCAGAAGATCCCTGCCCGCCGGCAGGCAGGAAAAATAAAAAAAGGTGAATTTTCCGAAGGTGAACTATTGAATCCGGGATGGATCGAGGTCCCTGGAACACGGCTTCCGGTAACACTCCCTAAAGTGAAGTCGTATGAACCGAGCGGTACGGGTGAATCCCCGTTGATTAATGTTCTGGACTGGGTGAGAACAAATTGCCCGAAGTGCAAGGGTCCTGCGCGCCGGGAAACCGATACTATGCCCCAGTGGGCGGGGTCATGTTGGTATTATCTTGGATTTGCGCTGGGGAACGGGCGCATAAAAAAGAAGGACATACGAAAAGGGTGGGATATCAAATGCTTGAAGTACTGGCATCCCGTTGATTTTTATGTCGGTGGAGTCGAGCATGCAACGCGCCATTTGATTTACGCGCGTTTTTGGCATAAGTTTTTGAACGATTTAGGGTTGGTGACCGGGACAGAGCCATTCAAGCGTCTGGCGAATCAGGGTTTGATATTGGGACCCGACGGGGAAAAGATGTCGAAATCAAGAGGCAACGTGATCAACCCCGACGATGTGATAAAGCAGTATGGAGCGGATGCGCTACGCCTGTACGAGATGTTCATGGGTCCGTTTGAAGCGTCAAAACCGTGGGATACCAAGGGGATCATCGGAGTATTCCGTTTTTTAAACAGAGTGTCCCAATTAGTTGCCGGTAACATGGGCGCTCACAAGGAGTTATTTGCCGTTTCAACCGATCCATCTTCTTTGAAGGTTGCCCAGAAATCATTGCATCAAACCATTAAAAAAGTAACGGATGATATTGTGGGCATGCGTTTCAATACCGCTATTTCCGCACTCATGCAATGCGAAGGGGCGTTGGCCAATGCGGCTCTTAGGGTTTCGCGCAACGATTTCATTAAGCTTATTGCTTCTTATCTCGTTATGTTGTATCCCTTTTCTCCCCACCTGGCGAGCGAGCTTTGGGGGTATTTGGGAAAGGGCTCTATCGAAACGCAGTTGTGGCCGCGGCATAATCCACGTTTAATTTTTGAAGATTATGTAACGTATGCCATCCAGGTGAACGGGAAAATGCGCCATACGATCAAACTGGCGAAATCTTTAGGCGAGGATGAGGTTATACATCAGGCCGAGCGTGCGGAGCAGATAGGGAAATGGATAAAAGGAAAGGCGGTACGCAAGAAGATTTTTGTAAAACATAAGATCGTTAATTTTGTTATTTAAATGAAGCGCGGGAAAATCAATGTGGTGGTAATGGGCGGGGGAACCGGCAGTTTTACCGTGCTGTCGGCACTCAGGCCATACAAGGATTTTTCTCTTAAAGCCGTCGTGGCAATGACCGACGATGGCGGTTCAAGCGGTGTATTGCGCGACGAATTAGGGGTGTTGCCGCCCGGGGATATCAGACAGTGCCTGGTGGCATTATCTGAATCTCCCGAAATTATCCGCAATCTTATGAATTACCGTTTCGAAAACGGCGGTCTCAAGGGGCACAG
The DNA here is from genome assembly GCA_001001795.1 of Parcubacteria group bacterium GW2011_GWF1_45_5. Classification (GTDB taxonomy): domain Bacteria; phylum Patescibacteriota; class Minisyncoccia; order UBA6257; family Brennerbacteraceae; genus GWF1-45-5. The sequence goes on along the minus strand of LCLB01000014.1, from coordinate 2,953 downwards.
TTTCGGCAATCTTTTCTTGTCCGCACTTGAGAAAGTGACGGGATCGTTTGACAAGGGCGTTGAAGAAATCGGGAAAATTCTCAAGATCCACGGAGAAGTGATCCCGGTAACGCTCGACCGCATTTCGTTGGTCATGGTCCTAAAGAACGGAGCGACGCTCAAGGGAGAACGCATTATTACTCCTTCGGAGGTTATCCAACCCATCGGCATCAAAAAGTATTATGTGAAACCCTGCGCGATAATTCATGACGATGCTCTTAATGCGATCCGGTTCGCCGATGCCATTATCATAGGTCCGGGAAATCTGTACACTAGCCTTATTCCTTTGTTTTTGGTGCGTGGCGTACCTGAAGCCTTGAAAAAGTCGCGTGCGAAGAAAATCCTGGTAGTGAACTTGGTAACCAAGTTTGGGCAAACCGATGCGTTTACAGTTTTTGATTTTGTCGGTGAAATGGAAAGATATCTGGGTCAGGGGGTAATTGATACCGTGGTATTCAATGCGCAAAATCCTCCTTCTTATCTCGTGCAAAAGTATTTCCGGAAAGAGCGTTCGACTCCTATTGTATTGAACGGACGGCGACGGTTCATTCGTGACGGAAAATTGTTCATAGGATCAGGATTTTTGAACGGAAGCTTGACGATTCAATCAAAATCAGACGTACTTCTGCGGAGAAATCTTATCCGGCACAGTCCTCGTAAACTTGGAATCACCCTCGCGAAATTAATACAGAAAGCGATATACCCCCGCACTCGTTGAAAAAGGAAAATCCAACAAAGCAATGAACATTCATCTTAAGAAGGAAATTTACAAATCAATAGACCGATGGTCGGGTGAGGGGGTATAATATCAATATCATGAAATTCGACATTGTTTCTGTGGGTACGGCAACGGTCGATGTTGTAGCAAGGTTTGCTTCAGGAGGCGTCAAGAACCGGCTGCCGAAAAATTCACAACAGTATTTTCCGTTGGGGGCGAAGATAGAGATGAGTGATTTTTCCATTTCTTCCGGAGGCGGGGCAACGAATACCGCGGTTACCTTCAGCCGTATGGGGTTGAAGACCGCAGCGGTATTTGAGGTGGGTGTCGATGTTTTAGGAGATTCGGTTATCCGTGAATTGAGCGATGAAGGCGTTACCTCGTTTCCGTCACGAAACAAAAAATTGCCGACTGCGGGGTCGGTAATTTTGGTGGACCAATCGGGCGAACGGACTGTATTGGTGCATCGGGGTGCCGCGAATGACTTGACTCTCAAGGAAATTCCGTTATCCCGGATCGATGCATCATGGATGTATATTGTCCCCGGAGGGATTTCGTACCGTACCATAGTGAGCCTGATTAGACATGCGAAAAAGAGCGGGATGAAGATTGCCTTAAATCCTTCGGATTTTTTCATTCGTCAAGGATTGAAACAGATACGCGCGGTCATCGGTGAAGCCGATATGCTTTTGGTTAATCAGGAAGAATCTTTTCGTATAACAGGAGTATCCGGTTCAAAACCGTTGGCCGTATTCGCCCAACTGGACAAATTGGTAAAGGGGATTTTGGTGGTGACCAATGGCAATAAAGGAGTTCGGGTTTCCGATGGAAAACGGATATGGGTTGCTGGAACATTTAAGAACAAAAAAGTAGTTGACCGACTTGGAGCCGGAGACGCATTCGGTTCGGGATTTGTGGCAGGACTTATGCGCATGGGCGAGTATTGCGCGAAAGGAACCTGCAATCCGCGGGCTATAGAATATGCCATTCGGCTTGGCAGTGCGAACGCCACCGCGGTGGTTGAAGCTTTAGGGGCAAAAGCCGGCATTCTGACCCGCGAACAATTCGGATCATCCAAACGTTGGCAAAACCTGAAAATAACAGTGAAAAATATCGGATAACCATGACCAGTATCGAAACTATTGCCGCGATTTTGAAAACAGACAAGGATGTTATCGCCAATATCGAGAAACACTGTGCTTTGAAAACCGGTAAATCCGGTACTCTTGATGCAATCGCAAAAGAAAACGAGGAATTGATGCGGGTTGCTCTGCAGGGATTGGGGCTAAAAGAAGGCGATACGCTTTCCCGAATCGTTGTCGCATTAGAGAATAAGGTGCGTCAAGACGAAGCCGAATTGCAAAAGATGTTCGGGATGGCCGATTTTATGGATACGGCGTTCGGGGGAAAGATTCTGCAAACCGTGATACGCACGGCGGACCCTCAACCCGGCTTGTTCTTGAAAAAACAAAAGGCACAGGAATTTATACGAAATCAGCCGCCGATTCACATTATGGAATGTTTGGGATACGGTTCGGTGGACGACATGCTTGAGAAAGAAGATATCATGCAGATCTATGCGGGGTTGCGGTTCGGTGAAGATCGCGAGTGGCTCAACACCGTATTTTTCAGGCAGTACGAAACATTGTTACCGCAGGATTTTGAAATAAGACCCATTGCGGTTGCCGTGCTTGATTCGCGGTTTGCCCCGCTGGCAAAAGATTTCATCGAGAAAAAGTACCACAACATCAGCCATCTTAAGGAAATGGGCATGTTGTTTATTATCCCGACTTCGTTCAACCAGCCGGGCCAGCTCATGAAGGTATTTTCGTTATTGTTCCATTATTGCTACGAAATTCCGTTTTATGCCGACCTTATCGTAGTTTATGCTACCGACGAAAAAACGTTCGCCAAGAACATTATTTCTTTATTCAAAGGGGACGTGCCCGAACCGGTCATAGATTTGAGCGCTCCTCATTGGCTCGTGGTGCAGAGATATCTTGAGAAAGAAGACCAAAACGAGCTGCTTTTGATGGTGCCGCACGTGAATCCCGAGTCGTTGCACTGGGCGAAAGCGCAGAATAATATCGCGAAAGTCTCACAAAATCTTTCGTTTTGGAATAATCTGGATTGGGTGGGGGGATTTTTCAAAGATGAGATCGGTTCGGAGGTGCTCGTGACCTTCAACCTGGTGGA